>SVLG01000005.1 GCA_015068055.1 Oscillospiraceae bacterium
AAAGTGATGAAGTCATAGAAGCGGCGCGCCTTCTCCAGCGGGTCGCTGACACCCTCGGTGAGTTCCGCCACCAGCTTTCGGATATAAGGAGTAAAAACCAGATGGGGCGCAATTTCTTCGGTGAAGAAATCAGGCTGCACGGCATCGGACTGACCTTTGGAAAGGTCGTTATAGCGCGCAGTGCGTACATAGGAGTATTCCACGCCAAAGTCGTGGTTTTCCTCCAGAGTCTCTTCCCAGCAGACCGTGCGCTGCAGCGCATCCCCCGGGGCGATCTGCGCCGTTTCGGGCCAGACCTTTTCAATGCGTATATCGCTCTGGCTGTCACACTCTGCCGGGATGGGAAGGTGCGCCCGGACGAAGGTACCGGGAGTAAAGTTCTCATCCTTGAGTTTCAGCGTAGAACGGATGCGGATGCGCCGGGAGAGCTGCCCCTCCTCTTTCAGACGGCGGCGGGTAATGTCCAGCAGATTATCTTCCTTGGACCCCTTTTTGGCGCTTTCCACGCCCTGTCCGCCGATGCCCGCGCGGCGGGAAAAGTCCGCGTCCACTTTGCAGAGGCTGGCAAAGAAGCGGTTAAAATAACGCATTTCGCCGTTCACATAGATCCACCAGATCTGTCCGGCATCCACGCGCTCGTCAAATTCTTCTTCGGTAAAGTCCGCAATATGCTCCCGAACCAGAGCCAGAGCCTCGCTGCGGCTCAGCGGATAGTCAAGGGGCAGACGGCGTATGATCTCCTTCTCTGCGATCAGGCACTCCCGCAGGGCCAGGGGCTGGTCATCGCGGGCAAGGCGCCGGTCGATAAGACGGATGGCGCCCTCAAAGTCGCCATAGGTCTTGCGGCGGAGGATATCCTCCGGAAGACCCACATTCAGGTTGCGGATATAGTCATTGATATTCATAGCTTTCTCCGTTAAAAACTCCCCGCCCCGATGGACGGAGCGGGGAGAAAGTATTGGAAACTTATTACACAAACAGCTGCAGCAGAGCGCCCATGCCCAGACCGCAGAAGTTGCCGATGGCAGCGCCGAAAACGCCCATCAGAACGCCGATGCCGGCGAAGTTGGGGTTGTAAGCGGTGGCCACGATGGGGGCGGAAGCGGAGCCGCCGATGTTGGCCAGAGAAGCGGTGGAAACCATGCAGAGGTCCCACTTGAAGACCTTGGAGAGGAGGAACATCAGCACAACGTGGATGATGAGGATCACGAAGCCGTAGACAACCCACATGGGAGCGGCGATCAGATCCACCAGGCTGGCGCGGGAGGCCAGCATGGAAACCACGGCGTACAGATAGACACTGCTCATCTCTTCCACGCCGGCCATCTTGCCCAGCGGGGTCAGAGCGCAGATGAGGCCCAGAACGGTGACGAGAACGGTGGTGCAGGTGGCAGCGCCAAACATGTCGAGGCCGATGGCGCACAGGCCGTTGTTCATAACCTTGCCGGCCCACTGAGTGAGGGCGGAGACAGCCAGAGACAGACCGAAGAGGAAGATCCAGTCGGCAGCGGTGGCCTGCTTCTTGCCGCCATTGACTTCCTTGTTGGCAGCCTCAGCAACGGCGTCCAGCTTGGAGGTGTCGGCATTGCACATCTTGTTCCACTTGGGAGCGATCTTGACAGCCAGGAGCAGCAGGGCGATCCAGACAGAGTAGCACACGGTGTCCAGAGCGAGAGCGGCACCGTAAGCGCCGGGATCGACTTCGAAAGCAGCTTCCATAGCGGCCATGTTGCCGGAGCCGCCGACCCAGGAGGCATACAGAGCAGCAACAGCAGCCCAGGTCTTCTCAGCCCCGCCCATGGAGTTGACGAAGATGGGGTAAGCGGCGACGGTGCCGATGGCCAGAGTCAGGGAGCAGCCCAGGAAGATGGCGATCATGCGGGGACCAAGCTTTGCCAGCTTGCGGAAGTCGCAGCGCAGCAGCATGACAAAGATCATGGCGTAGAGGAGGTTGTTTTTGAAACCGGAGTAGGTAGCCTTGACGGCATCGGTTTCAAAGATGCCCATGGTGCAGAGGATCATGTTGAGAACGTAGATCCACACCAGGGGAGGAACGAGATCAAAGATCTTCCATTTGGTCTCGCGCTGGAGGACGAGCAGCCCGCCGGCGATGAACATAAGCAGTGCGATGTAGGCAAGACCGGTGTTGATGGTAAACATGCGTTTTCTCTCCTTCTCTTTTCTCTTTTTGTCTTTCCGGAGTCGATAACACTTTTCCTATTCCGTCTCCTGAAAATGACATAAAAATTATATGACTATGTTCATTTTTTGTCAAGAAAGAACGCAGGAAATACGAAAAATTCTGCATGATACCGCGTATTTTCCGCAAATCTCCCCTTAAATTTGCAGCATTGTATCAAAAACTTGCATTTTCTTTGAGGAAACGATTGCACAAAGCTTGACTGGGCGTAAAAACGTGTTAATATTTTATCAACGTCATCATATGTACCGGGGAGAGAGAAAAATGAAAAAGGATAAGACTTCCATTATTTTTACCGGAGATATCGGCTTCGACCGCTACATGGACCGCCGCTGGGAGGACGAAAACTTTCTGAGTCAGGAAGTCCTTGACTTCTTCCACAGCGCCGACCACACCGTGGCCAACGTGGAGGGCGCACTCATCGACGCCGAGGACGACGGCTCCCGCGGCACCTTCTTCCACGCCATGAACCCTGCCGCCACCTGTGTTCTGGAAAAGATGCACGCGGACATCTGGAGCATCGGCAACAACCACACCATGGATGCCGGCGTGGAGGGCGTGATCAGCACGAAAAAGATCGCCAAAGACATGGGCTGTCTAACCATCGGTGCCGGTCTTAACGAGGTGGAAGCCTCCGAACCCATCTATCTGGACGAGGCCGGCGGCATCGGTATGTTCTGCGTGGCCTATCAGGCCGAGTGCATCCCCGCCACCGCCACGGAGCCCGGCATCTTCCGCTGGGACGACATGGACTACATCGCAAAGCGCATTGCCGAGATCAAGGATAAATGCCGCTGGTGCGTGGTGGTTTCCCACGGCGGTGAGGAGTTTACCAGCCTCCCCAGCCCCTACACCAGAGATCGCTATCTGAAATTCCTGGAACTGGGTGCCGACGTGGTGGTGGGCCACCATCCCCATGTACCCGAGAATTATGAGCTTTTCGACAACGGCAAGGCCATTTTCTATTCCTTGGGCAACTTCATCTTTGACACCAACTACCAGCGTGTCCACCTTTACACCGACATTGGCATCCTGCTGAAGCTCATCTTCACCGAGGAAAAGCTGGACTTCGAGGCCATGGGCATCCAGATCGTCCGGGGCGACGAGCGTATCGAAGCTGCCCCCCTGCCCGATGTCTTCACCAACATCCCCGCCGAGGAATACGAGCTGCTGGCCCCCCTCTCCGCCAAGGCCTTTGTGGTGGAGGATATGCGGAAGATGGTCTATCTGGAGCCGGAGCGCTTTACCAACGCCCCCCAGGAGGTCTGGGACGGCTACTTCTTCAGTACCGAGCCCGATGGCTACTTTGAAGGTGCGCACATGGACTTCAACATCATCGTTCCCTACTCCAAAAAAGCCGACGAAGGCGAATGGAAAAAGAGCAAACTGGAAAAGGTTAAGGAATACATCCTGCGCCAGCTGTAAAGATAAAAGCAGTCCGCTACTCGCGGACTGCTTTCCTTTTACACAACGATGACAGCCCTGCTGCCGCCGTTCCTGTTTTTTGTGACTGCGATCTGCTTATCGATGCGTTCCCGGAGCTCCGCCACATGGGAGATAATCCCCACCAGCCGTCGGCTCTCTGACAGGGATGCGAGAGCCGCATAGGCCTTGCCCAGAGCCTCACTGTCCAGGGAGCCAAAGCCTTCGTCCACAAAGAGCGTATCCAGATGGATGCCCGTGGAAGCCTGCACCTCGTCGGAAAGCCCCAACGCCAGCGAGAGGGAGGCCAGGAAGGCCTCGCCTCCGGAAAGCGTATTCACGCTGCGCTCCGTGGCGTTTACATGGTCGATGATATCCAGTTCCAAACCGCTCTGGCTCTTCCTGTCCGCAGCACTCTCCCGTCGTTTCAGATCGTACTGACCGCCCGACATTTTGCGCAGGCGAACATTGGCCCGACGCAGGATGCGGTCAAAATAGGTAGATTGGATATAGGTCTCCAGCATTACCTTCTCTTTACCGGAGAGATTGCCGTTGGCCGTATCGGAAAGAGTCTTCACCCAGATGTAGCGGCTGTCCAGTTCCATGAGACTCTCCGCCCGGGTGGCCATGCTGCAGCGTGTATCGCCGTTGGCGCTGAGGCGGGCATGGACCGTCTTTTGCCGCTGCGCGAGCACGGCTTTCTCTTCGGACAGCGTTCTTCTCCGCAGCTCCAGCTGCTCCGCGTCCCCCCCGGTCTCTCCCGAAAGCTGCAACTGCAGCTGCCCAATGGCGGAACGAAGGGCCGCAATGGATTCTCTGGCTGTACTGCAGGCGCTCTCGGCATCTTTAAGCTCTTTTTCAAGCTTCCGCCGCTCCTCGTCCAGAGCATTTTGAGCCATGAGCGCCGCCGTTTTGTCCCCATGGGCAAGTCTGCCGCTGCGCTCGGCGATTTCCTTCCGGAGAGCTTCCTGCGCGGCCAAAAAGGCCGCGTTCTCCTCCCGTACCGTCAGGAGGACACTGCTTGCCTCCGCAAGTTCCCGTTCCTTCCGGGGAATCTCTTCTTTAAGGAAGGCAAAGCGCCGAACCGCTTCCTCCGCGCGCTCCATATCCTTTTCCAGTTCCCGGATCTCCGCTTTCAGCTCGCTTTCCCGTGCCGCCGAAGCCGCAGCCGCCTCGGAAAGAGCCGTATCCGGCAGGAGTTCCTCCAGCCGCTGCAGCAGGTTTTCTTCCGCCGCGCTGACAAGCCCCCTTTGCTTTCCGGCCGCGTCACTGGCACTCTCACTCGCCCTGCGCGCTTTATCATAATCCGTTCTGGCCTTCTTCACATCTGCCTCGGTGGGGGCATTTTCCGAAAGTACCGCCCGCAGAGGATGCTCCGTCGAACCGCAGACCGGACAGGGCTGCCCATCCCGCAGTGCTGCCGCCAGAACACCCGCCTGTTCATCCAGAAAAGCGCGGTTTTTCCCTTCGTATTCCCGACCCAGCCGCTCAGACTTTTCCGCCGCGCGGAGATAGTCTGCCTGCTTTTCGCGAAGCGTCTGCTGCAGTGTCTCAAAATTCACCATGTCCGCGGAAAGCTTCCGAAAACGACTGTGTCGCTCGTTCAGTGTCTCATGGCGGCTCTGAAGCCGAAGCTTTTCCTCGCCGGCATTTGCCAGAAAGTGCAGCTCCCCGCGCAGCGCTTCCAGCGCGCTTTGAAGCCCGACCACAGCCGTCTCCGCGTTTTGCCGGACGATCTCCGCCTTACGCAGCTTCCGCTCTTCTGCTGCAAGATGTTCCCTTTTTGCTTCCAGTTCATCGTAGTCCGGCAGCTGCGCGGCGATAGCCGCGCTCTCACGGCGCAGTTCCTCCCGCCGCGGCTCCGCAGCCCGGGCAGCATCCAGCGTCGCCGCGAGAGTCTCCAGCTCTCCGCTCTCCTGCCGCAGGGCAGCCTCCTTCCGCAGCAGGCTTTGCTGCGCCTCCTGTCGGGCTCTGGCCCGCTCCAGCGCCGTAACAACAGCCTCCGTTTCCTGCTCAAGAGCGTTCAGCGCAGCGGCAAGACGGTTTTCTTCCTCCCGATCCTCGCGCAGCAGCTTTTCCAGAAGGGAGAGAATTTCGGGGGTGGGAAGTCTCCACTCTTTCGCCTGCTTAGCTTCTTCGGTATGGAGGGATGCCGCATCGCAGACGATCCCCTCGGCATACTGACGGAGGCTGTGCTCCGCCTGATCCCGCTGCGCACGAAGTTCAGCGGCAGCGGACTTGAGCCGTTCCTGTACGGTCACATAGAAGCCGGTTTTGAAAATATCCCGGAAAATTTCCTGCCGTTTTTTTGTATCTGCCTGCAGCAGCTTGCGAAAATCTCCCTGGGAGATCATGGCAACCTGCGAGAACTGCTCCCGACTAAGCCCGATAATGTCCCGGATAGCCGCATTGACCTCCCGGAGCTTCGTCACCACACGTCCGTCCGGATAGCGGAGAAGCGCCTCTGCCGCCTGATGGGTTGTACCGCTTCCCCGGGTCTTGGCCCGGTCGTATTCCGGGCTGCGCCGAACGGTGTATGTCTTGTCCCCATAGGAGAATTCCAGTTCCACATAGGTAGGTGACGTATCGGCTGCATACTTGGAGCGCAGCATAGCCGCCTCGCGGCTGTCTCCGCTGGCTTCTCCAAAGAGAGCAAAGGTAATGGCATCAAAAATGGTGGTCTTGCCTGCACCGGTGTCGCCGCAGATGAGATAAAGACCGCTTTGCCCCAGCATTTCCATATCCAGCATCTCCACACCGGCATAGGGGCCAAAGGCGGCCATGGTCAGTTTCAAGGGTCTCATACCTGCTCCTCCCCCAGTTCTTCCAGAAGACACTGCATATATCGCAGCTGCTCTTCGCTCATGGGCTGGTTGTTCTGCTTTTCGTACAGCTCGGCAAAGAGTTCCAGCGGGCTCTTTCGCTCTACCTCCTCCGCCGCACCCACCGTCTGATCGCTGCGGGTACGGGTATTGTCGTAGCTGAGCTTCATCAGATTGGGATAGAGCTGCCGCAGCCGCCCCGTCGCTTCGGGTATATCCTCCTCATCGGTGAGGATAATGTGGAGATAGTCGTCATGGTCACCCCGGTCAAAATCCCGCTCCATCAACCCGGCAAAGCTTCCGCGCAGCACACGCAGATCGTGCAGCGGTGTCAGTGGCAGGGTGCGAAGATGCAGCTCGCCTTTTTCACCCAGCTCAACCACGCTCATGCTTTTATAGTGCCCTACCTCGGAAAAGGAGTATTTCAGCGGCGTTCCGCAGTAGCGCACCCGATTGCTGCCCACGTTCTGGGGCCCATGGATGTGGCCCAGGGCCACGTAGTCAAAGTCAGAAAAAACCGAGGCGTCCACATTGTCCGTACCACCGACGATAATCTCCTCACTCTCGCAGGTGAGGGCGCCGGTGACAAACTGATGGGTCAGCAGCACATTGCGCTCGCCGGTGTCGATGTGCATCTCTTCCACGGCTGCCCGGCAGGCATCTGTGTAGCTCTCAACGACGGTCTCCGGGAAAAAGCGGCGCACATGGACGGGTTTCAGGAAGGGCAGCAGCCAGAAATGCACCGGTCCATATTCATCGCTGAGGGTTATGGGCTTCACACTGCCACGATAAACCGGTGAAATATGGATTCCCGCCGTCTCCATAAGCCGCGCGCCAAAGGAAAGACGCTCGGCCGAGTCGTGGTTGCCGCTGATGATAAAAACAGGGATGCAGCGCTCCGCCAAACGGCAGAGAAAATCATCAAAAAGCGACACCGCCTCCGCCGTGGGAACGCTCTTATCGTACACATCCCCGGCAATCAGAACGGCGTGAGGCTTTTCCCCGTCAATCATTCCGATCATCTCCGACAAAATATATTCCTGATCCGCAAGCATGGAGATTTCATTGACACGCTTGCCAATATGAAGATCGGATAGATGGATGAGTTTCATGGCTGACCTCCGCACTTTTTTCTCATTATAGCAAAGCCCGTGGCTATGGGCAAGATAAAGCCCCGACCCTTGACGCGGAACAGGGGTCATAGTATGATGAACACATCTACGCAAGGGGGATCTCCATGGAAAATATCTGCAGTCTCATTCGACAGAGAAGAAGTGTCCGAAACTTCGACGGACGCAGCCCAACACCTGCCGCGCTGGACGCGCTCCTGAGCGGGAGCGCCGAAAACCCCTACGGAATTTCTGTAAGCTTCCAGCTGCTGCACGCCGCTGAGCATGGGCTAAGTTGTCCGGTGGTCAACGGCACGGAACTCTATCTGGGCGGCAAGCTTCCTGCAGGCCCCCATGCCAACGAAGCCTTCGGCTACTCCTTTGAAACGCAAATCCTCCGCGCCCAGTCTCTGGGGCTCGGCACCGTGTGGCTGGGTGGTACCATGAACCGCAGTGCCTACGAAAAGGCCATGGAGCTTGCACCGGGGGAGATGATGCCTTGTGCCACGCCGCTGGGCTACCCCGCCACAAAGATGTCCATCAAAGAGAGTCTTATGCGAAAGGCCATCAAGGCCGATGAACGCCTTCCTTTTGAGTCCCTTTTCTTCCGCGACGACTTTGATACGCCGCTGTCGGCCGCGGAAGCCGGCGAACTTCGGGAAGCGCTGGAGATGGTGCGTCTCGCCCCCTCCGCCGTAAACCGGCAGCCCTGGCGTCTGCTGATCCGGAACGGGGCCGTCCACTTCTATCTCAAGCGGGCCAAGGCCTTCGGCGGCGGTGATCTGGATATGCAGCGCATTGACATGGGCATTGCCCTTTGTCACTTCGACCTGAGCGCAAAAGTGGCCGGTCTGCAGCCGCGTTTCTCCCTCACCAACCCAAACCTTCCCGCCGATGGACTGGAGTATATCGCAAGCTATATAATTATGTAAACTGAAAAGACCACCTTTGGGTGGTCTTTTCCTCGTCACTCCTCCAAATGGACGCGGTCCTTCAGATAACCCTCGGCAAGATACAGAGCCGCCGCAGGATTGTGGCCCAGAGCCCGGTCCTTGGCCACCAGGGTGGTGACCATGACATCGCTGTAGCGATAGAAAAGGGAGTCGTGGCCAACACAGAGGCCCAGAGCAATATTGAAATCCGTACCGCTCTGGTTCATAAGCTCTGCCTGGGTGATGGGGTTGCACATGGGTTCAAAGCCGCCGCGGATCTTGTCCTCATCGGCCACGCCCACGGTATTCTTATCATAGCCGCCGCACTTGCAGGCCACGGACACCACCTCAAAACCATTCTGCCGCAAAAGCTGGGCAAGGATTTTCGCCTCCTTTTTAAAGCCGACGCAGAAGGCCATGCCCAGCTTCTTATAGCCCATACGCGCCGCAAACTCCATGGTCTCGCGAACCCGGGGCCACTTGCAGTAGCCCTCCTTCTCCACGATGGCCGCGGTACGGTGGAAGGCGGCAATTTCTTCTTTTTTATACTCATTGACAATGCGGTCAAGATTTTCACGGTCTCGCATGGGGCAGTTCAGGGGCATCTTTTCAAAATCCCCGGCGCGGCAGGCGAAAACGCCGCAGTCAGCACAGCTAAACATGGTCTTTACCTCCATATATTTTTGTGTTACTATTCTACCAGTTGTTTCCCCCCTTGTAAAGTAGGTGATAAAGTCACAGAAAACGCGGGAAAATGTATTATAATAAGACCATCAAATGAATAAAGCAGGAGGAAAAGACAATGAACGTCAGCAAGGACATCCGCTATATCGGTGTAAACGACCATCAGGTAGACCTTTTTGAGGGGCAGTATGTGGTGCCCAACGGCATCGCCTATAACTCCTATGTGATACTGGATGAGAAAGTCGCTGTCATGGACACCGTGGATAAAAACTTTGGCCATGAGTGGCTGGACAATCTCCAGAAGGAGCTGGACGGCCGCAAGGTGGACTACCTTGTGGTACAGCACATGGAGCCCGACCACGCTGCCAACATCGCCATGTTCCTGAATACCTACCCCGAAACCATCGTGGTATCTTCCGAAAAGGCCTTTGCCATGATGCAGAACTTCTTCCACAGCTCCTATGAGGAGCGCCGCATCGTGGTGGGCGAAGGCGACAGCCTCAGCCTCGGTAAGCACACCCTGCACTTTGTGGCCGCCCCCATGGTACACTGGCCCGAAGTTATCGTCACTTACGACTCCTATGAGAAGGTTCTTTTCTCTGCCGACGGCTTCGGCAAGTTTGGCGCGTTGGATGTGGAGGAGCCCTGGGCTGACGAAGCCCGCCGCTATTTCATCGGCATCGTCGGCAAATACGGCGCCCAGGTGCAGGCCCTGTTGAAGAAAGCCGCCACGCTGGACATCCAGACCATCTGCCCCCTCCACGGCCCCGTTCTGAAGGAAAATCTCGGCTACTATCTGAACCTGTACGATACCTGGTCCTCCTACCGTCCCGAGGAGGAAGGCATTGTGGTTGCCTACACCTCCGTCTACGGTCACACCGAGGCCGCTGTCAAGGAGCTGGTGGAAAAGCTCCGCACCAAGGCCGCTCCCAAGGTAGTGGTCTACGACCTGGCACGCTGCGACATACACGCCGCCGTGGCCGATGCCTTCCGCTACAACAAGCTGGTTCTGGCCACCACCACCTACAACGCTGACATTTTCCCCCACATGAAGGAGTTCATCAACCACCTCACCGCCCGTGACTTCCAGAACCGCACCGTGGCTCTGGTGGAAAACGGCAGCTGGTCCCCCCTGGCCGCCAAGGTCATGAAGCAGATGTTTGCCAACAGCAAGAAGCTGAGCTTCACCAAGACTACGGTAAAGATTCTCTCCTCCCTGGACGAAAGAAGCCGTGCCCAGATTGAGGCTGTGACCGACGAACTCTGTCAGGAGTATCTGGCCCAGCAGGATGCCACCGCCAACAAGAGCGACATGACCGCCCTTTTCCGCATCGGCTACGGTCTCTATGTCGTCACCTCCAACGACGGTCAGAAGGATAACGGGCTCATCGTCAACACCGTCACCCAGCTCACCGACTCCCCCAACCGGGTGGCTGTGAACATCAACAAGCAGAACTACTCCCACCACGTCATCAAGCAGACCGGTAAGCTCAACGTGAACTGCCTGGATGTCAGCGCTCCCTTCAGCATCTTCCAGCGCTACGGTTTCCAGAGTGGCCGCGCTGCGGATAAGTTCGAAGGCGTTGAGGAGCTGCGCAGCAGCAACGGCCTCCGCTTCCTGCCCCAGCATGTGAACGCCCTGATGTCCCTTGAAGTGGAAAACTATGTGGATCTCGGCACCCACGGTATGTTCATCTGCACCGTCACGGAGGCCCGGGTCATGAACAGCAAGGACACCATGACTTACACCTACTACCAGCAGAACGTGAAGCCCAAGCCCCAGACCGAGGGCAAGACCGGCTACGTCTGCCGGGTCTGCGGCTGGGTCTACGAAGGTGACGAGCTGCCCGATGACATCGTCTGCCCCCTCTGCAAGCACGGTGCCGCCGACTTCGACCCCATCGAGTAAGATAAGCACCCCAAAAGCTCCCGATGCTTACGCATCGGGAGCTTTTTACGCTTCATCCATAAAATACCGCCAGCCGTTTTCACCGGGAAAGCGGCTGATTTTTACCGAGAACACCTCATCCAGTGCCCCGGAGACAAAAAGCTCCTCCGCGCTTCCCTGCTGACGGATGCGCCCCTTGTCCATGAGGATGAGTCGGTCTGCCGTTTCCAGCGCCCGGGGGACATCATGGAGCACCAGCAGAACATGGCGGTTGGCCCTCGCCAGTGTTTTTGCCAGACGCAGCAGCTGCAGCTGATGGGCCGCATCCAGCCAGGTAGTCGGCTCATCCATCAGCAGCACCGGTGTATCCTGCGCCAGCGCCATGGCAATGTAGGCCTTCTGCCGCTGGCCGCCGGAAAGCTCTGCAAGAGGCGCAGACGCCAGTTCAAGAATGCCCATCTCTTCCATAGCCCGCTCTGCTGCGGCATAGTCCTCCGCCCGGTAGCGTCTGGGATAGCTCAGATAGGGAAAGCGACCGTGAAGCACCAGGCGCTCCACCGTGATGTCCGCAGCCGTGTGGCTCTGGGCCAGACAGGTCAGCCTTCGTGCCCGGAGCCGCGGCGGCAGCGTCAGCAGTTCTTCCCCGTCCAGCCGCACTTCGCCCGACGCCCCGGCAATACCGACAAGGGCCTTGAGGAGCGTACTTTTGCCGCAGCCGTTGGGACCAAGCAATACAGTGAGTTCTCCCGCCGTCATGGCAAAGGACAGGTCATGGATTACCGCGCGCCCACCGTAACCGGCGCTCAGATGGCGCAGCTCAAGCATGGCTCCGCCCCCCTCTCTGCCGCAGCAGCAGCCCGAGAAACACCGGGCCGCCGAGGACCGCGAGGACTATGCCCACATAAAGCTCATGGGGTGCAAAGAGCAGCCTTGCTCCCAGATCACAGACGGTTACAAAGCCGGCACCACCGAGGGCACTGAGCGGTATGAGCCGGCGGCTCTCGCTGCCGCAGAGCTTTCGGGCAAAATGCGGCACCAGCAGCCCTACAAAACCCAGCAGGCCCGCAAAGCTTACCGCCGCCCCGGCCATAAGCGCAGCCAATAACAAAAAGGCGAAGCGCATGGGCTCCACGCGCAGGCCAAGGCTCCGGGCGCAGTCTTCCCCCAGTGCAAGAACATCCAGATCGTTACAAAGGCTGAGAGTGACAAGCAGCGCGGCGCAAATAAGCAGGCCTGCCGGAATCAGCCGAGACATGGCCACCGAGGAAAAGCCGCCCACGCGAAACTCCCCGCTGAGCGATGCCGTCTCCGGCACCAGTGTGGTCAAGGCATCCCGCAGCGCGCCAAGCATGCTGTTCATGGCCACACCGGCGAGTATAACGGTTGTACGGGAGGCCCCTGTTTTGCGGGCCAGAGCCATGATCAAAAGGGCCGCAGCCAGTGCGCCCAGAAAGGCGGCGATGGAAACCGCCCAGCCGGAGAGCAGACCCAGTGCACAGCAAAGCGCAACGCCCAGCCCCGCTCCGGCGTTGACACCGATAATATTGGGCGAAGCCAGTTTATTGCCCAGAACACTCTGGAGTATGCAGCCCGACACCGACAAAGCGCAGCCCGCCAGAAGACAGGCCGCCGTCCGGGGCAGGCGGGAATAGAGGAAGATATAGCCAGCCGTATTCTGTTCTCCGTCCCAGACTGCACCCCAGAGTTCCGAAAATGTCAGCGACACTGCCCCAAAGCACAGACTCGCAAGAGCCGCAGCGACACAGAACAGCACCGCCGAAAAGAATATACGCTTATATCCTTTACCCCTCACGCAGTATCTCCTCCAAAATCCTGTAGGCCTCCCCCCAGCGGTGATTGGGCTTCAGGTTAAAAAGCATTTTATCCATAAAATACAGCTTTCCACTCTTTACCGCCGACAGTTCCCGCCAGGCGGGGTCATCCATAAGAACCCGCTGCACATGGCGGCGCATTCCTTCCTCGTCGTCTCCCCGCTGCACAATAAAAATCATATCCGGGTCGGATACGAGGATATGCTCCATGCTGAGATCTTCCAGAAGCATCGTTTCCGAGTCCGCAATATTGATACAGCCCAGATCCCTGGCGATAGACGCCAGTACATTGCCCTCGCTGTTTTTTGCCTTTACATAGGATGCCGAAGCCGCAAGGCAGAGAATGCTTGGTGGTGAGCCGGATCGGGAAAGCCGCTCACGGCTTTCCTCCCGAACCGCCGCTATCTGCGCCTGCACCTCGCTGCCATGCTGCTCATACAGGTCACAACGGCCCGTGATGTCGGTGCAGATCTTCAAAAGCCGGAGATAATCATCAAAGTCGTCCACAGAAAAGTAGGCCACCGCAATGTCCATGGCCTCCAGCGTTTCCTGCCACTCCAGATTCTGCCGCCTTTTGGTACTGGCCAGCACAAAGTCCGGCCGCGCCGAGAGCAGCCGTTCCAGCCCCGGGTTCTCCGTCCCTCCCAAATTAACGGTTTCCTCCGGAAGATCCAACTGCAGATCCTCCCAGGCATCGTCCACCGCAGCAACCACCTCGCCTCCGGCCAGCTGCCAGATCTGGGCAAAGCTGCCCAGAAGCGCGGCTACCCGCTTCGGCTGACGCACCGTGACCTCCCGGCCAAGATCATCCGTAAACGTATAGCCGCCCGCTCCGGTCACGGTTTTTTCGCAGCCGCTCAGCAACAGACACAGCAGCAGCGCAAGAGACATATATCGTTTCATAAGCAATCCACTCCAAAAAAAGACTGCAGGATGCAAAAGGGCGCAGTTTCCCCACGGCTTTTTCGCAAAACCGTGGGGAAAGCTTTCAAGGCCCTTTCACTGCTTCCTTGCAGTCCGGCAGTCTCCCACAGCGGGAAATATATCAGCAGCTGGCGCCGCCAGTTACGCTTTTTTCAAGAACGGCAGACTTATCCATGCTGCCGCTGCAGAGTTTCTCGTTGACGTAGTCAAAGCCAAGGCGGTTGACGGTGTCGGCAAAGCGTTCACCGCTGATACCCTCATCCCGGAACAAAAGAATTGCCTGCTCCACCACGTCCATCACCTCATCCTCCGAGGTGAATATCTTCGTAAGTGGCATGCCGTGGGCAACCTTCTTACCCCAACGTCCACCTATGTACACACGAAAGCCGTGCGGATACTCCGCCACAGCGTCGAAGGGACACTTCCCTTCGCAGCGGCCACAGTTGTTGCACTCGTCGGGGTCGATTGCTATCTTACCATCGACGAGCTTTGCGATCCTGATGGGGCAGCTTTCAGCCACCTGACATTTTTTGCAGCCCCGGCACTTTTCGAGATCCACCACGGGAACCCTCTGGCCGATGATGCCAAGATCGTTCAGGCTGGGTTTGGCGCAGTTATTGGGGCAGCCGCCCACACAAATCTTGAACTTATGGGGCAGTGTTACGTTATGATACCCCAGATAGAAACGCTCATGGATCTTCGCGGAAAGGCCGAAGGTATCGCAAAGACCGTACTGACAGGTGGTACCCTTGCAGGACACCACGGGGCGTACCAGTGAACCGGTGCCGCCGGTGGAGAGACCGTGTGCATCCAGAAAGTCTATAAGGGGCTGGATATTCCTATACTTTACACCCTGAATTTCCATGGTGAGGCGGGTAGTCATGGCCACGGCACCGCTGCCGAAACGGTCAGCCGCCTCTGCAATGGCCCGGTGTTCATCGGTAGTGATGCGGCCGTTGCGGGTAATGACGCGGACATTGAACACGTCCGGATAGCGCTTGTCCCGGAGGCAGCCCAGAGCCTTAACCCGCTTTATATCCTCGGGACTGAGTTCCCGCGCTTCCCCGTCGGTTTCAGCAATAAAGGCCGCCAGCACTTCGGCTCCCAGCGCCACGGCAGCGCTGCAGCGCCGCTCCCCGGTTTTATACCTCGGCTCCAGTTCGGAGCAGAATGTACTTCCCAGCTTCTTCTCAAAGTCGGCCACAAAGCGGGCGCAAAGCTCCCGGAGATCTTCCCGGTCGGCGTATCTGGCGCTCAGCGCACCCACGGCGCCGCTGATGCAGCCACAGGTACTGCCGCAGCCCATGCCGCCGCGAAAACCAACAAACAGCGCCGTTTCTCTCTCGCCAAGTCCCAAATTATATACATCGTTGGCCGCCAGTAAAATGCTCTCCGAGCAGCTTTTGCCGCCGTCGAAATAGTAAGATACGGCTTTGTCACGCAGCATGAAATATTACCTCTCATCCTTTATAACTTCATAAAACGTCGAAAACCCCTGAAAAATCAAGGGTTTTCGGGAACATGAAAGCCAGTCGGTACGATTCCGTCACTCCCACTCTATTGTGCCGATGGGCTTCGGCGTGAGGTCGAGGCAGACACGGTTGATGCCGGGAACCTCATGGGTAATGCGGTCGGTGATCTTGTGCAGCACCGCGTAAGGGATCTCCTCAATGGTGGCACTCATAGCATCCACGGTATTGACGGCACGGATGATGGCAGGCCACCCCTCGTAACGCTTCCCGTCCTTGACACCAACGCTGGTGAAATCGGGCACAGCCACAAAGTACTGCCAAACATGGTTCAGGCCGTTGAGGTCAAACTCTTCACGGAGGATGGCATCGGCCTCGCGCAGGGCATGGAGACGGTCGCGGGTGATGGCACCCAGGCAGCGCACACCCAGACCGGGGCCGGGGAAGGGCTGACGCCAGACCATGCTCCGGGGCAGACCCAAAGCCTCACCCACGGCGCGAACCTCGTCCTTATAGAGGTACTTGACGGGTTCCACCAGCTCGAAGCCAAACTTCTCGGGCAGCCCGCCCACATTGTGATGAGCCTTAACACCCTTGTCGCTCTCAATGATGTCGGGGTAGATGGTGCCCTGACCCAGAAACTTTACATCGCTGAGCTTGGTCGCCTCTTCCTCAAAAACGCGGATGAACTCCTCGCCGATGATCTTGCGCTTGCGTTCGGGCTCGGCCACGCCGGCCAGCTTATCCAGGAAGCGGTCGGTAGCGTCGATGTAAATGAGGTTGGCACCCATTTCACCGCGGAAAACGCGGATGACTTCCTCCGACTCGTCCTTACGCATAAGACCATGATTTACGTGGACGCAGTAGAGACGATCACCCAGAGCCTTCACCAGCAGGGCCGCCACCACGGAGCTGTCCACGCCGCCGGAGAGGGCCAGCAGAACCTTGCCGTCGCCCACCTGCTCGCGGACAGCAGCGATCTGCTTGTCGATGAATTCCTGTACATTGAGTTCCATGCCAAAGGCACGGCCGCCGAGTTTCAGTTCTTCTTTCATATTTTGACCTCCCAGTGGGAATTATAAAGCTATGTTTATCGTACTGATCCGGACACTTATCATCTTTACACTGCTGCTCTTTTTTCTGCGAATTCTCGGAAAGCGGCAGCTGGGGGAGCTGGAGATTTCGGAGCTTATCGTCTCCGTACTGGTAGCGGATATGGCCTGTCTCCCTCTGCAGGACATCGGCATCCCGCTTATCAATGCCCTTGTCCCCATCGCCGCGATCCTCTCTCTGGAACTGCTGCTCTCGGAAGTATCGCTGCGCTCGGTGAAGCTCAGGGGACTGCTCTGGGGCAAGCCCTGCTTCCTCATCGAAAAGGGAAAGATACAGGAAAAGGCGCTGCGGGAAAACCGTTTTTCTCTGGACGAGCTTTGCGAAGAACTGCGCCGCCAGAGCATAACGGACATCGCCGCGGTGGACTACGCCGTTTTGGAAACGGACGGCACACTGAACGTAATCCTCGTCCCGGACATGCGGCCGGTAACCGCCGGACAGCTGGGTCTCACCACGGAAGACAGCGGCTACGCCCACATCATCATCAACGACGGGCGGCTCATCCGCGAAAATCTCCGGCTCTGCGGCCGGGATGAACGCTGGCTGCAAAAGGAACTGCACCGCCGGAATATCAAAAGCCACGAGGACGTATTCTTCATGAGCGTCAACGACGCGGGTGAAGTATACTTTGCGGGAAAGGAGTACCCATGAAAAAGGCCGTGTTCGCGCTCTCACTGCTGATCTTTCTGAGCGTGGTTTCTCTCTGGAACCTCCGTCATCTGGAAACGCTGACCCGGGATCTGATCGGCGGTGTGGAAAGCGCCCGGGCATACTGGCAGGCAGGCGACTTTGACAGCGCAGAGAACACGCTGGAAAAAACCCTTGACCGCTGGCTGGGTGCCGACGGTTATACGCACATCTTCATCCGCCACAGCGAGATTGATGCCGCCTCGGATATTTTTTATGACCTCCGGGGTGATATCCTCGCCGGGGACGAAAAGAGTGCCGACGCCAACGCACAAAAGCTACTCTACCATCTGCAAAGCATTTACAGCATGGAGCAGATCAGCCTGAAGAGTGTCTTTTAAGCCTTGTCCGCCAGAAGCTTGCTGAGTTCATCCATAAAGGTGTTGATATCCTTGAACTGCCGATAGACCGAGGCAAAGCGGACGTAGGCAACTTCGTCCAGATCCTTCAGCCGCTTCATAACCTCCTCGCCGATCTCGCTGGTGGGCACCTCCCGTTCCAGCGCGTTCTGCATGGTCTGCTCGATGTCGCCGGCAATATCCTCCAGCTGGTCCAAAGCCACGCTGCGCTTTTCGCAGGCCTTCAGCATACTTTTGACCAGCTTGGTTTTATCAAAGGTCTGGCGGCTGCCGTCCCGCTTGATGACCACAAGAGGCAGACGCTCCATAATCTCGTAGGTGGTAAAACGCCGCTGGCAGGTAAGACACTCGCGGCGGCGGCGGATGGAAGCGCCCTCCTCCGCGGGGCGGGAATCAATGACCTTGCTCTCCAGATAACCACAGTACGGACACTTCATATCTCTCTGTCTCCTACTCTTTTCTTTATTAAAACAGTTTAACACAACCGGTGTCATTATACAAGATAGACGAAAAAATATTCCTTTTCGACCACATCTTGTCCGTTGCACCCGGCGGCTTTGGCGTGTAAAATGGCAGCGGTGATGCTGATGAAAGGTTTTTTCCGCTGCCTGCGAAATATGTCACCCGAAGCCTATTCCATGGCACTGGGTACGCTGCAGGTCTGCTGTACCATGATTTTTTGCGCCTTTATGCTGCTCGTACATAGGGAGAACAGCGCCGAAAATACCCGGCAGCTCCTGCTGATAGCCAGGGAGCTTTACCGCTCTCCGCTGGGAGTTATATTACTGGGAGTTATTTTCTGCCCCATCCTCGAGGAGCGAAGCCGCCGCTGAGAGAAATTCCTCCCGGCACATGAGGGCATTGAGCACGTCCAGGAGGGCATTGGGCGAGAGTTTTTCCGGAAGACGCAGCTTTTTCTGCAGGGCCTTGCGCCTTGCCGCGCTGCCTGCACCGCCGCTGAGACCCGCAGTGAACAAATCTGCCTTGGTGATGGGTTCCCGGATTTCCCCACCCTCCGTGGCA
This sequence comes from Oscillospiraceae bacterium, assembly GCA_015068055.1. The sequence goes on from SVLG01000005.1 coordinate 18,465, forward strand.
CCGCAGCGGCGCAGGGCTTCCAGCAGGGTTTCCTTATCCATGCCCTCCACGCCGAGGGTACCCTCTTTGGATCCCTGCGCCTTGCGACGCTCCTTACCTTTGATGTCCGGAATATAGGCGTGCTTTACATACTTGGGATCGATGGAGGACCGGATGCGGTTGCGGATGAGAAAGCCTGCGCCGTCGCTGTCGGTGAGGACGATGAGCCCCCGGGTTTCGGCACAGCGGCGCAGCAGCGCCATTTTCTCCTTATCCGAGAAAACGCCGAAGCCGGATGTTTCCAGAATGACCGCATCCACGCACTGACTGAGGGTGTTTTTATCGTAGCGCCCCTCCACAACGATGACTTCCTTAATATGCAGCATGGTGATTCATGGCAAGGCGGATGAGCAGCTCTTCCACGTTCTCAGCCGGGCTGAGATTGGAGTTGCTCTTGAACTTGTAGTCTGCTTCGCTGCAAAGGCGTACCGCCTTTTTCAGCTCGCTCAGTTCATAGCCGTTGGCTGACTTCATCAACTTCGTGGCAAAAAAGCCCGTCTTACCGGTAACCTCCTTTAAAAATTCCGCGCCAAGCCCCCGCTCCTGAGCAAGTCTGGCGGCATAAAGGGAGCGAAACTGCGCTCCGATCAGCGCCGTGATCATAATGGGTTCCGCGTCCCCGGCCAGCAATTCCGAAAGAAGCGCCGCCGCCGTGTCGGTTTTCCCGGCGGCGATGGCATCCACCATCGCGAACACATCCGCCTCCGGCAGATGGTGGGCCACGGCATCGATGTCGGCCATGGTGATCTCCTCACCCCGGGCATAAGCACAGATCTTATCGATCTCGGGGATGAGACGGTTCATAAGATCCCCGGAGAGGAAGCAAAGCCGCTCCATCTCCGCCCGGCCGATGCTTTTCCCATGGGCCGCGAAGCGCTTTTGCAGCCATTTGAATATCTCGCTTTCGGGCTGGGCCGTAAACTCCACGGCGCAGCCGATTTTTTTTATACTCTTTACGATGCTGAGCCGTCCGTCGGGCTTGCCTCCGGCGGGGAGCGTGATCACCACTGTACACCACTCCGGCACATCGGAGAGAAGTTCGGCGTACTTTTCGTCTGTACACTTATTGATGTCCACCCCACGCAGCTCCACAAAGGTGCGCTCGCTCAGAAAGGGCATGGCATCCAGTGCATCCCGCAGATCACGCAGGTCAAGGGCTGGTCCGTCCAGACGCTTTTCGTCGAAATCCGTACCGCCGCCCGGGAGGCAGGCGCGGCGCAGTTCCTCCACAAAGGCAGCGATGAGATAATCCTCCTCACCCCAGAACATATAGAGCCGCTGGGGGCCGTCACGGCGCAGCGCCGTCACCAAAGACTTGTAGTTCAGCACTTCTTTTTTTGCTGCCATGCTTACTCCTCTCCCATCACCGTCAGGTGACCGTGTTCATCGGTACGGTATACGGCAGCACCCGCTGCGCGCAGCCGTGCCAGCACATCCGCGTCCGGGTGGCCATAGGTATTATATCCGACACTGATCAAAGCCAGCTTCGGTTTCAGTTGCCGGAGGAACCAATCGCTGCTGGAACTGTCACTGCCGTGGTGGTTCACCACCAGCACCTCCATGTCCCGCGCCCCGCTGTGCTGCACATAGCGCCGCTCCTGAGACGCGGTGGCGTCACCGCCGATAAGTATATCAAAGTCGCCACGGCGGGCGCGGACAAAGAGGCCGTTCTCATATTCATCGCGCTCTTCCAGCGGTGCCGTGATCTCCAGCTCCCAGCCGTCCGCCGACAGGTGCATGTCCTCCCGGACATAGCATAGCTCCACACTCCGCTCCGCCGCGATCTCACGAAGACGCCGGTGGTTTTCATCCTCAGGCCAGTCCGGGAGATAGATCACATCCGTATCCACCAGAACCAGCAGCCGCTCCACCCCGTTCATATGATCCGCGTGAAGGTGGGTGAGAATGAGTGCATCCAGCCGACGGCGCTGCCGGGAGAAAAGATAGTTTGCCGCCACCTCGCCGGGGTAGTCATCACTGTAATAACCGCCGCAGTCCACCATAACGGCATTGCGCCCGCCTTCCAGCAGCGCGCAGCTCCCCTGCCCCACGTCCAGCACCGAAAGACGCAGTTCATCCCGGTCACGGTACGGAAGCAGGAGGCAGAGGCAAAGGGCCATGACCGCCAGAGAGAGCGGCGCAGCCGGACGGACTCCACCACTTTTACGCCTGTACAGCCAGCAAAAAAGCACCAGCGCATACACAAAGCCCAGCCATAGACAGACGGCCTTGTTATCCGTATAGAGGCAGGAGTTGGGAACGGCAGAAATAACCGACGAAACCCGGAACACAACGCGGTCGCCCCAGGCCAGCAGCCAGCCCAGTGCGCTGCCCGCTGCAGGCCAGAGCGCACCCAGCACAATCACAACATAACCGCCCACAAAGAGAGCGGAGATCAGCCACAGACAAAGAACATTGCTCAGCGGTGCCAGCAGGGACACCGTGCCAAAATGCAGCGCCATCAACGGCGTTGTAAAAGCCAGCGCGCCCAGAGAGGTGCCCAGAGATGCCGCAAGGAAGCCGCCGGCCTTTCTGCCCAGTGGCGCAAGAACCCGTCGGTTCCAGGTGAATATTCCGGGCGCAAACAGAACGATACCCAGCGTGGCAGCAAAGCTCAGCTGCAGACTGACGCTGGCCGCAGCCTGTGGGTTAATAAGCAGCAGAACGGCGAGAATGAGAGAAAGCGAAGTCAGCGAGTCGCTTTCCCGCTTCAGAAGCGGAGCCAGCAGCAGACAAAGCTGCATAAATACCGCACGCAGCACCGACGGCGTAAAGCCCGTCATAGCCGCAAAGACAAAAAGCAGCGGCAGCAGTATCGCGGCGCTGCGCCGCCGATTGGGGAAAAGCAGCAGCACAAAGGCCACCAGAAAGGAGACATGCATACCCGAGACAGCGGTAACGTGCATAAGGCCCGCCCGGCTCAGCGCGTAATAGGTCTCAAGATCGTTATAGAGGGCGGTCTTGTCACCACTGAGCAGAGCCGTGTGAAAGGGCGCCGCATCGGCCGGAAAGAAGGTCATGGCGCTTTCCCGGACAAAGCGGCGCAGCTGCTGCGGGAAAAAACGCAGCTGCGCGCCCGGATACCTCACCGTTTCGGAACGCAGCGCAGCACGGAGAAATACGCCGCGAGAGGTATACATATCGCTCTCCTGGCCGTAGCGCAGCCTGGCCGAGCGGAAGCGCAGCGTACAGCGCAGCATATCACCGGGTTCCGCTTCCCCCATGAGATCGTCATAGTCCAGAATCTGGCACTTGACGGCAGGAAGGCCCGGCTCGGCAAGCCGCACCGTCAAGCGGGCGTAGTCGTCGTAAACCTCCGGATACTCCAGCACCCGGCAGCTTACCGTCACATCCTGTCCGGCCAGCTTCTCTGCCGGTTCCAGAACAAAATGCTCCTGCAGTGCGCAGACAAGCACGCCTGCCGCCAGGCCCCAGCCCAGCAATATCACACGCAGCCGCGAATGTCCGCGGCGTGTGAAGCCCAGCGCACCCAACGCCGCAAAGCCCCCTGTCAGCCACGGGAATAGTTCCCCCGGCACAAGGAGCACAGCAAGAAACACCCCGGCGGAGAAAGAGCCGCAGGCCCACGCCAGCTTACGCACGGCGCGGATCGTCGGTAAGACCAAGGATGTAGTCGGTAGAGACGTTATAAAGCTCCGAGAGCTTGATCAAAGCCCAGACCGGAATTTCGCGAAGCCCCACCTCATAACGGCGATAGACCTCCGGATGCATACAAAGATACTCTGCAATATACTTTTTTGTATAGTCGTGATCCTCTCGAAGATCACATAAGCGTCTGAAAACCATAACATCACCCATAGAAATGCTACCAAACGGTAGCATTCCCACAGGCTTTCACAACCAAACGGTTGGCTTATTATAGCATAGCTTTGAGGCAAAAACAATGTCACAGCAGAAACCAGAATCTTTCTCTCACCATTTCTCTCCTTTTTGGAAAAGGAGAGAAACGGTGCCAAAGAGAGGAAAAACATGGGGGGCTCTAAAAAGCCGCCCCCCATACCCCCCATGAAAAGAAGGCAGTTTCTGCCACATAAGAACGACTCATCCCTATATGGGAATTTGTTGGACGCAGCATCTTAGGGTTACTCCCTTCGGAGGCTTCCGCCAATTCCCACTTAGGGATGATCCGCATTTATTACGCAGCCAACGCTGCAAGTCTCCCTGGGGAGCGCGAGGGGCGGCTTTTTAGAGCCCCTCGCAAGTTTTCTCTTTGGCGCACATTTCTCTTTTTCAAAAGAGAAATGTGTGGAGGAAAAAACACCTGCCTTTACCGAAAGCAAAGGCAGGCATTAAAGACTGCATATCAGAAGGGCAGCTTCATGCCGCCGGTGAGCTTGGCCATGTTGTCGGCCTGGGCCTTCTCCGCCGCACGAAGGGCCTCGTTGACGGCAGCCACGATCATGTCCTGAAGCATTTCCACTTCTTCGGGATCCACGGCCTCGGGATCGATCTCCACACGGACCAGTTCTTTCTGGCCACTGACGACCGCCTTGACGGTGCCGCCGCCAGCCGCCGCCGTGAACTCACGGCTCTCCAGTTCTTCCTGCATGCGCAGCATCTCCTGCTGCATTTTCTGGGCCTGCTTCATCATATTGGCCTGGCTCATACCGCCGCCGAAGCCGCCGCCGTAACCGCCGCGAAAACCGCCTTTTGCCATAAGAATATCTCTCCTTTACTGTATCGTCACGTTATTGAATCGACTGAGTGCGTCCAGTTTGTCCTCCATGCCGCCGGAGGCATAACTGAGTTCCTCCACCCGGACCTGAAGCCCACTGACGCGCTGGATAGCTCCCAGAATATGGGGCTTATTGACCATGTCCATATAGAAGCCCGGCACCACCCGCAGCAGGAGTTCTCCCCCCTGTACGCTGCCGTTTACCGAGAATTCATCGGTAAGAAGGCTGCAGGTACCCATATCCAGTTCCCGCTCCAGAGCGGAAAGGATTTCCTTCCAGCTCCCGGCGGAGGCCGGCGCCGCGGAGACCGGAATTTCCACGGGCTCGGGTTCGTTCTCCGATTCCCGCGCAGGGGGAGGGGCCGGTGCCACAGACTCCTCCACATCCCAGGGAACTTCTTCGTCCGTATGAGGCGGAGGCAGTTCCTCCTCATCCTCCTTCGGAAACGCCGGCGCAGGCACCGCCGTCATGACAGGCGCCGCCGCCTGAATGCCGCAAAGCTCGACGAGGCAAAGTTCACACTGCAGCCGGGTGTTGGGCGTATCGCGCATACCGGCCTGATACTTCTGCACACAGTTGAGAGCAGAGAGCAGTTCGCCGCTGTCCAGACGGAGCTTGCGGAGGGCCGCCGGATCATAGAGACCGGAAAGAAGGCCAACACCGCCCTGCGGGGCCAGCCGCAGCATCAACGCGTCCCGGAAAAAACCGGCCAGCTCACCCAGCAGCGAGGCGGGGTCCTTGCCCTCCTGCCAGAGTTTACGGAAAAGCTCCAGCGCGGCGTTGATATCGTGTTTTTCAAGACAACGGGCCAACTGCGCGGTGAGAAGGCCGCCGGCAAGACCCATGGCGGAAAGCACCGCCTCGGTATCCACAGTTTTCCGGGAGGCGCACTGATCCAGCAGGGAGAGACCGTCGCGCATACCGCCGTCGGCCAGACGGCCCAGCAGCTCCGCCGCGTCTGCCGTAAGATCGATGCCCTCACAGCCGGCCACATAACTAAGCCGCTTTGCAATGGTTTCCCCGTCCAGCCGCCGGAAGCTGTGGCGCTGGCAGCGGGAGAGGATGGTGGGCAGGACCTTGTTGAGCTCCGTGGTAGCCAGAATGAACATCAGATGCTCGGGCGGCTCCTCCAGAATTTTCAAGAGAGCGTTGAAGGCGCTCTTGGAGAGCATGTGAACCTCGTCGATGATGTAGACACGCTTGCGCACCGCCGTGGGCGAGAACACCGCCTCGTCCCGGAGCATACGCACATCGTCCACGCCGTTATTGGAGGCGGCGTCCAGTTCCACCACGTCGAGGATGCTGCCTTCTTCAATGCCGCGGCAGCTGGGACACTCGTTGCAGGGATCACCGTTCACGGGATGTTCGCAGTTGACCGCCTTGGCCAGAATGCGGGCGCAGGTGGTCTTGCCGGTGCCCCGGGTACCGATAAAGAGATAGGCATGGCTGAGACGCCCGCTCTGCACCTGGGTCTTCAGCGTTTCGGTGATATGTTCCTGACCCACCACGTCCGCAAAGCTGCGGGGTCGGTACTTCCGATACAGCGCCTCGTACACGCGTTTCATCCTCCCGGAAATAAAATCAGCCCTTGGCAAGACTGCACACCCGTCCTCGAATTCTGCGATATGCCCGCACCCGCAGCAGCCAGCTCAAACCCGGCTGCCTCACGGCACACGAGGCGACCCACTTAATGCTGCTCGGTTCCCCGCCTGACATGGTTCGCGGGACCTCGTTGCGCGAGACCGGATCGTCAACGCCGCTTACTGCGGTCGGACGGCACATCACATACCCTAATACGGGAATTCATCCCTGCTGTAGCGGATTGCAGGTAACAGGGCACCGCTGGCTCCCCGACTAGTGCAGCCTTGCCAAAGGCTGTTGGTTATTATAATAGATTAACGGCGAATTATCAAGAGCATTTTTCGTCTGCGGAATAAAGCGCTGCGCAGTGGAGTAAACTTTTTCTGAAAATACAGGCGCAGGAGGCAGGTCCCGTGAAAAATGAACGTTTGAAAACATATGTCAGCAGCATTCTCATCCCATTGATACTCGGCGCACTGGTGGGCCTGCTCACCCAGCGCTGCATGGAAAACTTTGAAGCGCTGCACCAGCCGCCGCTCTCACCGCCCGGCTGGCTTTTCCCCATCGTGTGGACCATTCTTTATGCACTGATGGGCGTTTCCTTCGGCATGATCCGGCTGAGCCGCAGCAGTCAGAGGGAGGATGCACTCTTTCTCTTCGCCCTGCAGCTTTTTGTCAATCTTGTCTGGCCCATCCTCTTTTTCTGCTGGGAGCTGCGGCTCAGTGCCTTCTTCGTGTTGCTGCTGCTCATCGCGCTGGTGATTGCCATGATCGCCCGTTTCTGGCGGATAAAGCCGCTGGCCGGGGCGCTGAACCTTCCCTATCTCGTCTGGCTGGGCTTTGCCGCCTGGCTCAATGCCGCCGTGTACTGGCTCAATCGCTGAACGTTCCCCTCACATTCCCACTTATAAAACGCAAACCGCCTCCCCAAACTGTCGAAGGGAGGCGGTTTTATTATGCGCAACGGCTTTACATTTCTGACCATATTTATGATACTGACGGCGGTACTGGCACTCTACACCCTTAACAGCATAACACCGCTGGATTTTCTGCCCTCAAAGGAACAGGGATACCGCACAATACGCCAGCAGCAGAGCCATGACAACGTTTACTGCCTTGCCGTGATGGCTGAGGAAGCGGCGGAAAACGCTGCCGCCAAAGAGCCAGCAGCAGGAAGCAAACACCGCGTTGATGGTCATGCCCAGGCAGAAAAGCACCAGAATGCCCGGCCGGTCACCGTAATAGGGCAGGATATGGGCCTGAGCCGTGGCAAAAACGCTGAGGTAGGTTTTGGGATTTAAGAACTGCATACCAAAACCATACCAGAACCCGCTGTGGCCTTCGCGCTCCTCCAGCTCCGTGTCGCTGCGCAGCATTTTCCAGGCAAGGTAGAGAATGTACGCGGCGCCGACCATCTGCATATACGGGGCCACCCGGGGCATCAGCTCATTGAGGAGCATGCTGCCAAATACGCAGAGGTTCATCACGATGAACAGGGCAAAGAACTGGCCGAAGTTGTAGTGTATGCCCCGCCGCCAGCCGAAACGGCTGCCATTGGTCAGAGAGATAATGTTATTGGGTCCCGGCGTATACGCCGCCGCAAAAAGATACGCGATAAACTGGCTCCAGGGAAACATCAGAATACCTTCTCTCTTTTCAAGTATTGGCCACGGCCGAAGCTCAGCACCGTACCCATGGAAGCTGTAAGCTGCCCGCGCAGGAACACGGCCCGGGCCCGCCCCGTCAGGGGAAGTCCCTCCCAGGGGGACCAGCAGCCATCAGCGGCCGAATGCACTGTGCCCTGCCATGCAGGATCCCAGATCACCACATCTGCATCGCTGCCGGCCTTCAGAACACCCTTCCGGGGATAAAGGCCCAAACATTTGGCCGGATTTTCGGAGAGGAGACGGGCCATATCCTCCACCGTGATGCGGCGGCGCGCCACACCTTCGGAATAGAGCAGCGAGGCGCGCAGGCCCAGTGCGGGAAAGCCCTCGGGAATTTGATCGAAGCTTTCCGCCGCGTTCTTTTGCGCAAGACTGTAGCCGCAGTGGCCCGAACCGATCAACTGGATCTCCCCGGCGGCAAGAGCCCGCCAGAGAGCCTCGCAGTCCGACCGGGAACGAAGCGGCGGCGCACATACGCAGCCCGCACTCCGCGCCTCCCGGTTCAGATGAATGTCCTGTGTTAACGTGAGATAGGCCGGATGCGTCTCCGCCAGTACATATTGGCCCCGGCGGCGGGCTGCCCGGATCTCTTCCAGTGCCTCCTCACAGCTTACCGGCGCAATCCACGCAGCTACCCTTGCCTCCCGGGCCTGCGCCAGCGCCTGCCGCACAGCCAGTGCCTCGGTGCGCACAGGACGGGACAGGGCATGGTACAAAGCCTCTCTGGCTCCGCTCGCCAGAGTCGTGCGGACGTTGCGGGCAATTTCGCTTTCAAGACCACAGCGCATGGTGACAAAGCCGGTATTTGCAGCGGCGCTCAGAAGCCGGCCCAGATCATCCTCTTCCAGACAGCCCTCTCCGCTCATATGCGCTGCAAAGCTGCTGACACCCACTGCTGTGAGCCGCGGCACCTCCCGCAGTACACTGCGGTTGCCGTCCGTTACCCGGACGCGGATGGCGTAGTCGGCGCTGCAGCGGCCTTCGGCGCGCTGACCCCAGGCATCCACCGCCTCCAGCAGACTCGCTCCCGCCTTCTGCACGGCGGTATCCACCACCGTGGTGCAGCCGTCGCACAGCGCCGCCTCCGTGGAAGCAGCCCAGTCGCAGGCCGTTTTTCGCCGCTGACTGTCCATCCCCAGCGTACAGCCCGTATCCACAAAGCCGGGAAAAACATAGCAGCCCCGGGCATCGTATTCTTCCGCTCCTGCCCAGTGGCCGCCTATGGAGAAGATCTTTTCTCCGCGAATATAAAGGTCATCTTCCCGTACTCCGCCGGGCAGAACAAGTTTACCGTTTTTAATGCAGATCATGCTGTTTCCTCCACCTGAGGTTCCCCAACTTCAGACCCATTTTACACCATAGCACGAGTCTTGAAAAAATGCAACACTTTCCATAAAAATATTTCAAAAAAATGATGTATTTTCAACGACACGACGTGCGGAAAATGTTTGAATTATTCATCCCGTTGCCTTATAATGCTTCTGCAAGGATAGCTCCGCATCTACATATAATGCGGAACAATTTTTTAGGAGGAAAAGTTCTATGCAGAATCTTTACTGGATCGGCTTTGTCGGTGCCGCCATCGCCGGTCTCTTTGCCATCATGCAGGCAAAGAAAGTTATGTCCTTCTCCGAAGGCACTGAGCGCATGCAGAAGCTCGCCGCTTCCATTCGCGAGGGCGCCAATGCTTACCTGAAGGCTCAGTACACCACCGTTCTCAAGGTCTTCGCCGTGGTGTTCGTGGCCCTGCTGGTTATCGCCTTTGCTTCCAACGGCAAGATGCTCAGCATGTACACTCCCTTCGCCTTCCTCACCGGTGGTATCTGGTCCATGCTGGCTGGTTTCATCGGCATGAAGATTGCTACCAACTCCAACGCCCGTACCGCCTGGGCCGCTTCCGAGAGCCTGAACAAGGGTCTCCGCGTGGCCTTCTCCTCCGGTTCCGTCATGGGCTTCACCGTGGTCGGCCTCGGCATGCTGGACATTACCCTGTGGTTCTTCCTGCTCCGCGTGGTCTTCGGTGTTGAAGATCCCGTGCAGCTGGGCAACATCATGGTTATGAACGGCATGGGCGCCTCCTTCATGGCCCTCTTTGCCCGTGTGGGCGGCGGCATCTACACCAAGGCTGCCGACGTGGGCGCTGACCTCGTTGGTAAGGTCGAAGCCGGTATCCCCGAAGATGACCCCCGTAACCCCGCCACCATCGCCGACAACGTGGGCGACAACGTGGGCGACGTGGCCGGCATGGGTGCCGACCTCTACGAGTCCTATGTTGGCTCCATCCTCGCTACCTTCGCTCTGAGCGCCGTGGGCGGCTACGGCTACGCCGGCATGATCCTGCCTCTGGCTCTGGCCGTGGTGGGCATCGTCTGCTCCATCCTGGGCTCCTTCCTCGTTAAGACCGAAGAAAACGCCACTCAGCAGACCCTTCTCAAGAGTCTCCGCACCGGCACCTACACCGCTGCCATTCTGGCTGCTGTGCTCGCCGCTCCCCTGACCTACTTCCTGCTCGGCACCTGGGGCGTTTACATCGCCATCCTCTGCGGCCTGATCGGCGGCTGCGCCATCGGCTACTTCACCGAGTACTACACCTCCGACACCTACAAGCCCACCCAGAAGCTGGCGGACGCTTCCGAGACCGGCCCTGCCACCATCATCATCGGCGGCATCGCTCTGGGCCTTGAGTCCACCATGACCTCCATCCTGATCGTGGCCGCTGCCGTTATCGTCAGCTACTTCGCTGCCGGCGGCACCACCCAGATCGTTGACGGCGCCGGTCACTTCACTGAGGCCTTCAACCGTGGTCTCTACGGCATCGGTATCGCCGGTGTCGGCATGCTCTCCACCCTCGGCATCACCCTCGCTACCGATGCTTACGGCCCCGTGGCCGACAACGCCGGCGGCATTGCCGAGATGAGCGGCCTGCCCGAGGAAGTCCGTACCCGTACCGACGCCCTCGACTCCCTTGGCAACACCACTGCCGCTACCGGCAAGGGCTTCGCCATCGGCTCCGCCTCCCTCACCGCTCTGGCTCTGCTGGTCTCCTACGTGAACATCGTGCAGGAGAGCACCACCGAAATTCTGAACTTTACCCTCACCAGCCCCACCGTTCTGGTTGGCCTCTTTGTCGGCGCCATGCTGACCTTCGTCTTCTCCGCTTTCACCATGAGCGCTGTGCAGCGCGCTGCTCAGTCCATCGTGGTTGAGGTTCGCCGTCAGTTCCGCGAGATCACCGGCATCATGACCTTCGAAGCCGACCCCGACTACGCCAGCTGCGTCAGCCTCTGCACCCGCGGCGCTCTGAAGGAAATGGTCGTTCCTGCTCTGCTGGCCATCATCGTGCCTCTGGTCACCGGCCTCATCCTCGGCCCCACCGGTGTTGTCGGCCTCCTCGGCGGCGTCAGCGTTACCGGTTTCGCCATGGCCGTGTTCATGTCCAACGCCGGCGGCGCCTGGGACAATGCCAAGAAGTACATCGAGGGCGGCCACCACGGCGGCAAGGGCAGCGAGCAGCACAAGGCCGCTGTCGTTGGCGACACCGTCGGCGACCCCTTCAAGGACACCACCGGCCCCAGCCTGAACATCCTCATCAAGCTCTGCTCCACCGTGTCCATCGTCTTCTCCGGCCTGATCGTGGCCTTCCACCTGATCTGAGTCAAAACGTTAAATGCCTCCGGGTAAAAACCCGGAGGCATTTTTATTATCTTATGAAGTTTGTTGCGATGCCCGGCTCAAAGTCCGGCAGTTCCCTGCCCTGCCGCATGTTGAGAAACCAGGCCATATTCGTTCCCAGAGTCCGCATGGTCTGCAGGGCCCCGGCACACTCCATCAGCGCCGTATAGGTACAGCCATGTTCATGAGGGCTTCCGTTGAGAAGCAGAACTTTCAAAGACACCCCTCCTTCACTTCACGCTGAAGATCAGCTCACCGATGCTGGGATAGGGCCAGCACTTTTTATCGCAAAGAGCCTCCATGGCATCCACCGCGGCGCGAAGGCCTTCCATGGCAGTCAGCACCTCATGCTGATAACGGCGGGAGCGATGCAGCGTATCGAGCCCCTCGGCGTCCTGTACAGCCTTCTCCATGGTCTGCAGGGCATCGTAGGCATCCCCGACCAGTTCCCCGAGCTTTGTGGCCGTCTCGGCCTCATAGTCGGCAGGCAGGAAGAAATTGGCCTTCTCCTGATGCTGCCGAATCAGCTGCGCCGTAAAGGCACTGACGGCAGGAAGAATATCCTCCCGAACCATCTGGGACATGGTGAAGGCTTCGATCTTCAGTACCTTGCAGTAACCATCCAGCATAATGTCGCAGCGGGAACGAAGCTCCGTCTCACTATAGACACCGCAGCGCCTGAAGAGTTCCACATTGCGCCGCTCGATAAGGCGCAGGGCGCTGTCCACGGTGGTGGGCAGGTTCATGAGACCGCGGCTCTCGGCTTCCCGGAGCCAGGCAGGGTCATAGCCGTTGCCGTTGAACAAAATGCGCTTATGACGGCGGAGAGTCTCGCTGAGCAGCTCATTGAGCCGAGCCTTGAAGTTTTCTCCGGCGTCCTCCAGACGGTTGGCATAGCGATCCAGCACATCGGAAACGATGGTGTTCAGCACCACATTGGCCTCAGCAATGGAGGCGGAGGAACCTACCATACGGAACTCGAACTTATTACCCGTAAAGGCAAAGGGTGAGGTACGGTTGCGGTCGGTGGAGTCCTTGGGGAAACGGGGCAGGGCATCCACGCCCACCTTGAACTGCTGTTTCTCCTCGCCCACATATTCCCGGCCGCTCTCGATGGAGTCCAGAACAGCGGTAAGCTCCTGGCCCAGGAAGATGGAGATCACGGCCGGAGGCGCCTCGTGACCGCCGAGACGGTGGTCGTTCCCGGCGCTGGCCGCTGCGGCCCGAAGCAGGTCGGGGTACTCATCCACGGCCTGTATCACAGCACAGAGGAAGGTAAGGAAGCGGGCGTTGCGGCTGGGAGTCTCACCGGGCTCCAGCAGGTTCTCCCCCTTATCGGTGGAGATGGACCAGTTATTATGCTTGCCGCTGCCGCTGACACCCTTGAAGGGTTTCTCGTGCAGGAGGCAAACCATGCCATGACGGTCGGCCACGCGCTTCATCAACTCCATGGTCAGCTGGTTCTGGTCGGTGGCCAGATTCACCGTGGTGAAGATGGGAGCCAGTTCATGCTGACCGGGGGCCGTCTCGTTGTGCTCGGTTTTGGCATAGACGCCAAGCTTCCAGAGTTCCTCGTTCAGTTCCCGCATGAAGGCAGCCACCCGGGGCTTCACTGCACCGAAGTAGTGGTCATCCAGTTCCTGACCCTTGGGAGGGCGCTTGCCAAAAAGAGTGCGACCGGTGTAAATCAGATCCTGCCGCTTTTCAAAGGCAGTCTTGTCGATGAGGAAATACTCCTGCTCGGCGCCCACGGTGGCGTTGACCCGCTGGGTACTCTCGTCACCAAAGAGGCGGAGGATGCGCAGGGCAGAGCGGTTGATGACCTCCATGGAACGGAGCAGGGGGGTCTTCTTGTCCAGCGCTTCGGCACCGTAGGAGCAGAAGGCCGTGGGAACGCAGAGAACGCCGTCCTTTACGAAGGCATAGCTGGTGGGGTCCCAGGCGGTGTAGCCCCGGGCTTCAAAGGTGGCACGAAGACCACCGCTGGGGAAGCTGGAGGCATCCGGCTCGCCGTGGATAAGCTCCTTGCCGGAAAACTCCATAATGGCCTTGCCGTCCCGGACGCTGAGAAAGCTTTCGTGCTTTTCCGCCGTTATACCGGTCATAGGCTGGAACCAATGGGTAAAGTGGGTGGCCCCCTTTTCCAGCGCCCAGTCCTTCATGGCGTTGGCCACCACGTCGGCAGCCTCGGGGGTAAGCCGCTTGCCAAAGCGGATGGCATTCTGCAATGCCTTGTAAGTCTCCCGGGGCAAACGCTGCTGCATCACGGTGTCCGAAAAGAGCATGCTGCCGAAGTTTTCCGTAATCGTACTCATATCTTTTACTCCCCAAAAGCGCAAAGCGCCAAAATATCATACGCGGAAATTCTACTCTCCCATCCCCCGAAAGTCAATGTACACAAGGAAAATGTTTCGAAAAAAGGAACGTTTTGCTTTGTGGCAAATACCATATCGTTGCATGGCTTTTCAATTTATGCTATGCTTGCTTCATCAAAATTCTGGAGATGATACCATGCTCTGGCTGCTTTTGACTGCTGGACTCCTGCTGTTTTTTACTTACATCTGCTATCGTCTGGTCTTTTACGTCCCTCCCCGTCCGGCGGTGAAAAGTGATGCCATCGTACTGCCAAAGGGCACGGTTTACGATCCCTTCCGCGATCAGATGACCGAATGGATACGGGAAATGCGTGCCATACCCACGGAGGAGTTCCATATCCGATCCTTTGATGGTCTGGAGCTCTATGCCCACTTCTACGAATACGCCCCCGGTGCCCCGGTGGAGCTGATGTTCCACGGCTACCGGGGCAACGCCGAGCGGGATCTCGCCGGCGGGGTGCAGCGCTGCTTCGCACTTGGGCGCTCGGCCCTTCTGGTAGACCAGCGCTGCAGCGGTAAGAGCGGCGGCAGCTCCATCACCTTTGGCATCCGGGAACACCGGGACTGCCTTGCCTGGGCTGCGTTTGCGGCGGCGCACTTCGGTCCGGAGAGAAAGCTCATCCTCACCGGCATCTCCATGGGGGCCAGCACGGTGCTGATGGCTGCGGATCAGGATCTGCCGGAAAGCGTGGTGGGCATCCTCGCTGACTGCGGCTTCACCTCCGCCCCGGCCATTATCAAAGACGTTATGCGGAAAATCCATCTGCCTGCCTCCCTGCTCTATCCCTTTGTTCGTCTGGGCGGACGGCTTTTCGGCGGCTTCGACATTGAGGAGCGCTCGGCGTTGGAAGCGGTAAAGGGCAGCAAGCTCCCGGTGATCTTCTTCCACGGGGAGGCCGACGCATTTGTTCCCTGCAAAATGAGCCGGGAGAATTTCGAGGCCTGCGCTTCCAGAAAAGCACTCATCACCGTCCCCGGTGCGGGCCACGGACTGAGTTATCCGATGGACCCGGAGCGGTATTTGAGCGAACTGCGGGCATTTTTTGAAGGGGAACTTGCATAACAGGAGGCATACGCAATGGAGTACATTCTGAAAACCAAACAGCTCGGAAAGCAATATGGTCGCTTCAAAGCGCTGGACGGCTTCCAGATGAGTGTTCCCAAAGGCTCCATTTATGGTTTTGTTGGTCGCAACGGTGCAGGCAAAACCACGCTGTTCCGTCTGATCTGCGGGCTTCAGGAGCCGACAGAGGGAAGCTTTACCCTGCACGGCACTGAGAACACGGATGCCGGCATCGTCAACGCCCGGAAGCGCATGGGGGCAGTGGTGGAAACGCCAGCCATCTATATGGATATGTCTGCGGCAGACAATCTCAGGCAGCAGTACCGTGTACGCGGTCTTGACTCCTTGGACAGCATTCCCGGACTTCTGAAGCTGGTCGGACTGGAAAACACGGGAAAGAAAAAAGTAAAGCATTTTTCCCTCGGCATGAAACAGCGTCTGGGCATTGCCATGGCGCTGGCGGGCAGTCCGGACTTTTTGGTGCTGGATGAACCCACCAATGGGCTTGACCCGCAGGGCATTATTGAGATGCGCGAGCTGATTTTAAAGCTGAACCGGGAGCAAGGGATCACGGTCCTTATCTCCAGCCATATTCTGGATGAATTATCCCGCCTGGCCACACATTACGGCATCATTGACAAAGGCCGGATGGTGAAGGAACTCACCGCCGGGGAGCTGGAGGCCGCGTGCCGAAAGTGTACGCATATCGCTGTTTCGGATATGGCCGCGCTCTCCCGTGTACTGAACACCATGGGGTTCGAACATAAACTCCTTTCGGATACGGAAGCTGATATTTACGAAAAAGTCAGTGTCACGCAGCTTGTCCTCGCTCTGGCCAGAGAAAACTGCGAAGTCCTTTCTCTGGAGACAAAAGAGGAAAGTCTGGAAAGTTATTTTATTTCCCTGACAGGAGGTGGCAATCATGCGTAAGCTCTTATCCGCCGATCTCCTGCGCCTCTCACGCAGCAAGTGGTTCCGGCTCTGCCTTGCGGGTATGCTGGCCATGGCCGTTGTATTTGTACTGATGCAGCATACCGCCATGGACTATGCAGTTCCCCTGAGCCGGGTGATCTTCCTGCCCATGAGTTTTTATGGAATGGCCGTTGCCGCGTTGATCAGCCTCTTTGTGGGGGAAGATTTCAGCGATGGATTTATCCGCAACAAAATCATTGCCGGGCATACAAAACAAAGTATTTTTGCGTCCGCGCTGCTCGTCAGCTGTCTTGTCTGTACGTTTATTTACCTGATTACCACGCTGTTTACCGCTTTTCTCGGCTGTCTGCTTTTTGAAATCGATGTTTCTTTTTCCCGTTTTCTGCAACATCTCGCCATGGGCGCGGGTATGTGCCTTGCTTACAGCAGCATTTATTGCATGATTACGATGCTCTGCGGAAACAGAACGACAGCCACGGTTGCGTGCATGGCTTTGGCCTTTTTCCTGCTCTGCGCCTGTCTGCACACCAATCAAATCATGGTGCAGCCTGAGTTCAAAGACGGGCTGCCCAACCCCGCCTATGCGGATGGTTTCAAAAAAGCTGTCTATGCTGTTCTCCACGATCTGAACCCCTCCGGTCAGGCCGCACAGCTTTCTGCCATGAACATTTTCCAGCCATTACGATGGATACTCTGCGATCTTCTCTGGGTTCTTACTGCCGGTGTTGGATGCGCGGTGTTTGGGAGGAAAAACTTGCAGTAACGGGATTCGAATGCCCCAAGGGCACTTCTTCGCTTCGCTCAGGGCGCCCACGCCGCGGCGCGGCGCGGCCCCTCACCCATCCCATGTGCCAAAGAAGCAGCCCCACCCTGACGGGTAACGGGATTCGAATGCCCCGAGGGCACTTCTTCGCTTCGCTCAGGGCGCCCACGCCGCGGCGCGGCGCGGCCCCTCACCCATCCCATGTGCCAAAGAAGCAGCCCCACCCTGACGGGTGGGGCTGCTTCTTTGGCACGCCGGACGGGATTCGAACCCACGACCTTCGGCTCCGGAGGCCGACACTCTATCCAGCTGAGCTACCGGCGCGTACCGATACCGGACGAATAAGGATTATAGCAAAGTTTTTCCAAAATGTAAAGTACAATTTTTGTCGCCTCTTGTCTTTTTCCGTGGCTGCCTTTATAATAAATCCATCTCAAGCAAGGAGGCACGCAATATGAAGATGGTACGTCTGGGCCGCAGTGAGCTCATGGTCACAAAAACCGCCATGGGCTGCCTGCCCATTCAGCGCTGCTCCACGGAGGAGGCCGTGGCAATCATCCGCCGGGCCTATGAAGGCGGCATCAACTATTTCGACACCGCCAATGCCTATTCGGACAGTGAATACAAACTTGGACTCGCTCTGGAGGGTATTCGGGAAAACGTTGTTATCTCCACCAAGAGCGGCAGCAAGGACTATAACACCATACTGGAACATATAGAGAACAGCCTCCGGATGCTGAAAACCGATTATATCGACCTGTTCCAGTTCCACATGGTCACCGAAATGCCGGACTTCGACGATCCCAACGGCATGTATGCCGCGGCAGAGGAAGCCAAACGCCGGGGCTGGATTCGCCACATCGGTGTGACCACCCACCGCATCGATCTGGCCTTTGACCTCGTAGAAAGCGGTAAGTTCGAGACCATGCAGTTTCCCTTCAGCTACATCTCCCACGAGCGGGATTTTGAGCTGGTGCAGCGCTGCAGGGAGCTGGATGTGGGCTTCATCGCCATGAAGGGCCTCGCCGGAGGTATGCTGAGCAACGCCCGGGCCTGTCACGCCTTTATGGCCGAATACGACAATGTCGTCCCCATCTGGGGCGTACAGACCATGGAACAGATCAACGAATGGCTGGCGCTGGCCGCCGAAGACCCCGCCATGGACGATGATATCCGCGCATTGGTGGAGAAGGATCGCGCCGAGCTGGGCAGCAGCTTCTGCCGGGGCTGCGGCTACTGTCTCCCCTGTCCGGAGGGCATTGAGATCTTCAACGCCGCCCGCATGGATATGCTGCTGCGCCGGGCCGTCTGGCAAAACTACGTCACCGATGAGTGGTACCGAAAGATGCACCTCATTGAAAACTGTCAGCACTGTGGGCTCTGCGCCTCCCGCTGCCCCTATGGGCTGGACACACCTGCGGTTCTGGAGTACATGCTCAAAGACTACGATCAGTTTTATAAAGAGCATAAAGAAAAATGAGTCCGATACCGGACTCATTTTTCATAGCTTCGCAGCAATTTCAGGAACTCGGCGGCATGGTTGGCCTCCTCCTCGGCATAGGCGCAAAAAAGCTCCGCCACTTTCTTATCCTCATGCTGCAGGTCTTCGGCGTACTCCTGGTAATCCCGCACCAGCTCCGTGGAAGCCAGCCACGCGCGCAGCACACAGTCCCGCTTGGTGATGGTAAAGCCGTTTTTATTGTCCATTTCCGTTCCTCCTTTTCCCACAGCATTCCCCGGCGCAAGCTCTCTATGCACCCTTGCCGTAAAGTGAAAATGATGCTATACTGATAAAAAACGGAGGATTAAACATATGGGACGGATCATGGCCATTGACTACGGCGATCAGCGCACCGGAGTTGCGGTGTCCGACCTGCTGGGAATACTCTGCGGCGAGGCGGTCACCATTGAGGAATGGAACGCTGAACGGCTGGCGCAGAAGCTCGCAGACTTTGCCAGCGCGCGGCAGGTGGAGCTGCTGCTGCTGGGTCTGCCCAAAAATATGGACGGTACGGAGGGCCCCCGGGCGGAGAAGGCCCGCGCCTTCAAGGCCCTGCTGGAGGAAGTCAGCGGCCTGCCCGTACAGTTGCGGGACGAGAGGCGCAGCAGCATTGAGGCGCATCAAATTCTCCACGCCGTGGGCAAGAAGGAGAAAAAGCACCGAAAGAGCGTGGATGCGGTGGCAGCCTCCCTCCTTCTGGAAAGCTATCTGGATTCCCAGCGCTGATAAGGTATAAAATCACGGCCTTCGCGTAAGAATATGGGATACCATATTTTTACTCGGAGGTCTTTTTATGGCAAAATTCAGAAAACTGGCAGCCGCGCTGGCCGTGTTGCTGCTCTGGGGCGTCTTCCCTGCCGCGGCCGCATCCCCGCTGGTTGCGGAAAACCTCGAACTGGAAACCTACCGTGGTACAGCCGTGGGTGGTCAGCTCTCCGCCGCGGCCCCTCAGGGCAGCAAACTCAGCTATCAGATCACCACCGAACCCAGCAAGGGCAGTGTGGAGGTGAATGCCGACGGAAGCTTTATCTACACGCCGGAAGAAGGTCGCCGGGGCCGGGACTACTTTGGCTACAAGGCCTTTGACGAGGCAGGCAACGCCTCACAGGAAGCGACGGTGATCATCCACCTTGTAAAGTGCAAAGCCAGTTTTCGTTATGAGGATACGGCGGGGCTGCCCTGTGACTATGCCGCTCACAGGCTGGCTGCCGAAGGACTGCTGCAGGGTCAATGCGTGGTGGGCAACTATCTCTTTGAGCCGGAACGCAGTGTCAGCCGGGGTGAGTTTCTCAGCCTCTGCATGGGCGCTGCGGGGGTGGATCCTCTCCGGGGGATCACAAGCACCGGTTGCAGGGACGATGATGCCATTGAAAACTGGCTCAAGCCCTATGTTTCCACAGCTCTGCTGGCCGGTTACACCAAAAGCGACGCCGTCTTCGGCGGTGACGAGGCCCTCGGCCGAAAGGAGGCTGCCGTCATACTCAGTCGTATTTTTGCTCTGACAGATGCCCCCGGTCAGGCCACGGACGAAGACGACCGGGCCGTGATGAACCTGATCGGCAGTGGTATTTCCATGACACTGGGCGAGGCCCCTCTCACCCGGGGTGAGGCCGCCATGATGCTGGTGGAGGCCATGGAATAAGCTTAACAAGCGCCTGCAGGCGCTTGTTTTTTTGCATTGTTTGCATTATAATAAATAATGCAAGGAGGGGTCGCATGATCTTACATATCGATTTCCAGGGCAGCCAACCGCTGTATCTGCAGCTGCGCGATCAGGTGGTGCTGGCTATCGCCAAAGGGGAGCTTTCTCCCGGGGATCACCTGCCCACCATAAGAGCCCTCGCGGACGAGAGCGGCATCAATATGATGACCGTCAGCAAAGCCTACCAGCTTTTGAAACAGGAGGGCTATATTGTCACCGACCGGCGGAGCGGGGCGGTGGTGCTGGAGAGAAAGAACCATGCTACCTTTTCCCCGGAGAACATCCGGCGGCTGCGGCTGATCATCAGTGAGCTGCGGCTGACCGGCATGAGCGAGGAAACACTGTTGTCCCTGTGCCGGGACATTTATAAGGAGGGTGAAAA
Organism: Oscillospiraceae bacterium; assembly: GCA_015068055.1. Next base: position 38,840 of record SVLG01000005.1, read on the forward strand.
ATGAGTCTTGGAATGCGGCTGGGTCTCTGGGGCTGTATGCTGCCGGTGCTGCTGATCCTGTATATTACCATGCGCAACGAGGCCAAGTTCAAGAAGAACATCGTCGTGGGGGTAACGCTGCCCTATGCCGCCCGTGAGGACGCAGCGGTCAGCGCGCGGCTGTCACGCTATAAGCGTGAATTGGGAATCGTCTGTCTGGCGCTGGGTCTTGCGGCGATACCCTGTATGCTGATAAAGGATACCTCCCGGGGTATGTTCCTCTGGGGCTTCTGGGTCATACTTGCGATGGTGCTGCCCCACGTCCCCTTCGTCCGCTGCAACCGCGACCTCCACGCCATCAAACGGGAGCGGGGCTGGAAGCCGATGCAGAGCAACACGCTTCGCATTGACACCGCCGCTATTCCCAGCGACAAGCTGCTCTCCCCCTGGGCTTTTGCCCCGGCGATACTGCTCGCACTGCTGCCCATGCTCCGGGAGCCGGACTTTTGGATGGTTAACATAATTTCTACGCTGCTCATCGTCGGCTGCTGGGCCGGTTATCGCTGGCTGTACCGCAGCCGAAGCGAAACCGTGGATGAGAACGTAGATCTTACCCGCACACTGAACCGCGTCCGGCGGCAAAGCTGGGGTCATGTGTGGCTGCTCTGTGCCTATTTTGCAGCGGGAACGGCACTGGCCATGACTCTCGTTCCGGAACTGCCCGCGCTGAGTATGGTACTTTTATGTCTGATGGGCGCAGTGATCATTGGCGAGAGTATGCGGACGGAGTTTAAGCTGCGCCATCTGCAGGAGAAGCTCACCGCCGACAGCGGCAAGGGCTGGTATGTGGACGAAGATGATAAGTGGATCTGGGGTATCTTTTACTATAACCCCAACGACAGCCGCTTTACGGTCAATGCCCGTGTGGGGGTCAATGCCACAATGAATCTGGCCCATCCCGCCGGTAAGGTGATGATGGCGCTGGTGGCCCTGCTGGTTCTGGCCCTGCCCTTTATGGGCTTTGCCATGGACGGCGGCGGAAAGGACATGGCGCTTAGCTATGAAAACGGCACACTGACCGCTGTCCACGGTAAGCGTGAATATATCGTGGACAATATTGACAGCGCAGAGCTTCTCTATGAGCTGCCGGACGGGCTCACCCGCGTCATGGGCACCGGCCTTCCCAACCTTCTGAAGGGAGATTTCCGGGCCAAGGGCATCAGCCATCTGAGCGTCTGTCTTGACCCCACCTGCCCGCCCTTCCTCCTTGTGGAGAGCAACGGGGAGTATTGCCTCTTCGGCACGCGGGATGAGGAACTGACAGAGAGCATATACAACGAAATAGGTTGAAGTGCAAAAAACGACCTGAAAAGTCAGGTCGTTTTTTTGCACTTACTTGGTGCCGAAAATTCGGTCGCCGGCGTCACCGAGACCGGGAACGATATAGCCGTGATCGTTCAGGTGATCATCCTGCGCGGCCACATAGATGTCCACATCGGGATGGGCGTCGTGCATGGCACGGACACCTTCGGGGGCAGCGATGATGCTCATAAGCTTGATGTGGCGGACACCAGCCTCCTTCAGGAAGGTGACGGCAGCCACGGCGCTGCCGCCGGTGGCCAGCATGGGGTCAACCACAATGCAATCACGCTCCTCCACATCGGGGGGCATCTTGAAGTAGTACTTTACGGGCTCCAGAGTCTCGGGGTCGCGGAAAAGACCAATGTGACCCACTTTCACGTTGGGCATCATGGCAACCATACCGTCCACCATACCGAGACCGGCGCGGAGGATGGGCACGATGGCCAGTTTCTTGCCGGCAATGCGATGGCAGGTCGCGGTAGCTACGGGAGTCTCCACCTGCACCTCTTCCAGAGGAAGGTCACGGGTGGCCTCGTAGCACATCAGCTGGGCGATCTCGCCGATGAGCTCACGGAACTCCTTCACGCTGGTGTTCCTGTCGCGAAGGATAGAGAGTTTATGCTGGATCAGAGGATGGTCAAAGATATACACCTTGCTCATGGTTCTTCTCCTTTATCTCAATTAGTTATTCTTCTTTTCACGTTCCAGCCGTTCCCGCTCGGCCTGAGAAAGCCGCAGATACACCGGCAGCAAATCCCCGGCGCTCACGGTTTCCATCGAAGCCGCAGCCTGGCAGACACCCCAGGCCCGCTGCCAGCGCTGGCCCTCGGGTGCGATACGGCAGGGCACGTTCTGCGCCCTGAGTTCCCTTTCAAAAACGGCCCAACCGTCACCCAGAACATAGGCCCTCCGGTCCATAGCCTTCACCTCGGCAGCAAGCTCAGCCGCTGCCATGGCCCGGTCCTCCGTCAGGCGGCAGGGCCTGCCGTCCTTTATTTCATAAAGGGCACCGTAGACCTGAGCACGCCTCGCATCCATGACGCAGCAGACAACCTCACCCTCGGCGGCCAGAGCCAGATGGCTCATGGCCTCCAGCGTGGAGACGCCCACTGCCTTCTTTTCCGCACCCCAGCAAAGCCCCTTCGCCGTGGCCACTCCGATGCGCACACCGGTAAAGGAGCCGGGGCCTTCGGCCACGGCCACGCAGTCCACATCGTGGATCGTAAGCTCGGCATTTCTTAAAAGATCCTCCGCCATGGGGAGAAGGGTTCGGGAATGGGTCAGAGCCGTGCGCTGAAAGCTCTCTGCCAGCAGCTCACCGTCCCGCCAAAGGGCCACGCTGGCCGCCTTGGCCGAGGATTCAATACCCAGTATCAGCACAGTTCCACCCCCTCAATGGTGATCTCCCGGCTGCCCTCGCCGGTTTTCCGGATGCTCACGCGGATCTCGCTGCCGTCAAAGGCATCCTCCACGTTTTCGCTCCATTCCACGGCGCAGACGCCGCCCCGGCTCAGATAGTCTTCCCAGCCGATGTCGAAAAGTTCATCGGCGCTGCCAAGCCGGTACATATCAAAGTGAAAAAGCTCACGCTCTCCCTGCAGTTCGTTGACAATGGTAAAGGTAGGACTCACTACCGTGCCCTTCACCTGCAGCCCCGCACCGAGACCGCGTATAAAGGCAGTTTTCCCGGCACCCAGCTCGCCATACATGGCGATGACAGCGCCACCCGCCGGCAGAGAAGCCGCCAGTCGTGCGCCCAGCGCTTCTGTTTCTTTTTCACTGTTGCTTACAAAGGTCATATTCTGCCTCCGCTTCTTCAATCGTATTATTTTACACCGGAGGCCGACAGATGTAAAGCCCCTCAGAGACTTTCTGCCAGATCCAGCACCAGCCGCTCGGTCTTTTCCCAGCCGAGACAGGGGTCCGTGATGGACTGACCGAAGGGAGCCTCACCGATCTTGCCGCAGCCGTCCACCAGATAGCTCTCGATCATAAGCCCCTTCACAAAGCGGCGGACGTCCTCGTTATAGCGACAGGAGTGCAGCACTTCCTTGGAGATGCGAACCTGCTCCAGATACTTCTTGCCGGAGTTGGCGTGATTGGCGTCCACGATGACGGCGGGATTTTTCAGCCCACTTTCTCCGTAAAGCTCCAGCAGCTTCATAATATCTTCGTAGTGATAGTTTGGCACACTGCGGCCATGGGCATCCACATAGCCACGGAGAATGGAATGGGTATAGGGGTTGCCGCTGCTCTGCACCTCCCAGCCACAGTAGCAGAACATATGACCGGACTGAGCAGCATAGATGCCGTTGAGCATCACGGAGAGGTCGCCGCTGGTGGGGTTCTTCATGCCCACGGGAATTTCCAGACCGCTGGCGGTAAGCCGGTGCTGCTGGTCCTCCACGCTGCGGGCACCCACGGCCAGATAGGTCAGGAGATCGCTGAGATAGCGGTGATTCTCGGGATAGAGCATCTCATCGGCACAGGAAAAACCGTAGTCCGTCAGGGCACGCAGATGGAGCTTGCGGATGGCGATCACGCCCTTGATCATATTGGGCTGGGCCCCGGGGTCGGGAGAATGGAGCATACCCTTATAGCCCGCGCCGGTGGTGCGGGGCTTATTGGTATAGAGCCGGGGGACGATAAAGATCCTGTCCTTCACCTTATCCTGCAGTGGCCGCAGCTTCTCCAGATAGGCCATGACGGCGTCCTCCCGGTCGGCGCTGCAGGGCCCGATCACCAGCATAAGCCGATCGTCGCTGCCAGCAATAATGCCGCGTACAATCTGATCCCGCTGGTTTTTGACCTCGGCGGCTTCCTCGCTGAGAGGATACTGCGCCTTGATCTCCTGGGGGGCGGGGATCTTCCCCATGAAAATAAGATTAGTCTCCATAGTCTTGCTCCACTTCAATGCCCAGCTTGCGTATGTCATCAAAGAAGCCGGGATAGCTTTTGCGTACAGCCTCCGCCTCCGCGATGCTGCCGCCGTATTTTGTAAGAAGAAGGCTCAGGGCCATGACAATGCGGTGATCATTGTGCCCGCAGAGCGTTTCCGCCGGCGCACGCAGGTCGGCCGGGCGTATCCACACCTCGTCCTCCCCCACGCTGATATCCGCGCCAAATTTGCGCAGCTCCGCCGCCATGGCCTCTGCCCGGTCGCTTTCCTTGATGCGAAGCCGCCGGGTCTCGGTAAAATGTGCCCCGTGCTTTTCCGCCGCCATGGCAAAGAGTATCGGTCCCAGATCCGGACAATCGGCCAGAGAGATCTCCGCAAAACCTGCTTCCAGCGCGGGATAATGTTTTATGTAAATCTTATCTCCCTGCAAACTGGCATCATCGAGGCCCTCCACCGTAACTTCACCGCCCAGTAGATTGAAGGCCGAGAGGAAGGCGGCATTGGACCAGTCTCCCTCCACAGCGGTTTGCCGGGGAAGGTAACGCTGGGTGCCCAGAATGCGCAGGACATACTCGTTCTCCCACGCTGCCTCCACGCCGAAAAGGCGGAGCGCCGCCAGGGTAAGCTCGATATAGGACCGGCTTTCCACCGGGGGGCGAAGGACAATCCGACTCTCACTCTCCAGCAGAGGCAGGGCAAAGAGCAGGCCGGTGACAAACTGGCTGCTGACATCTCCGGGCAGCTCAAAACGCCCGGAACGAAGAGGGCCGCAAACGCGAAGCTCCCGGCCGTTTTTTTCAAAGAGCAGGCCCTGTGCCCGGCAAAGCTCCCCATACACCTCCAGCGGACGGCTCATCAGGCGCTCGCTGCCGGTAAACGAAACCGGCGCTGTTCCCAGCAGGGCCAGCGGGATGAAGAAGCGCAGGGTGCTGCCGCTCTCCCGGCAGCAAAGGGTCTCCCCGGTGCGAAGGGCACGGAGACAGTCACGGGTGGCCAGAAGGTCCTCGCTCCAGTCGATGCCGCTGACGAGGCTTTCATCCCCGGCAAGGCCCGCGGCAATCAGAAGCCGATGGGCCATGCTCTTGGAGGGCGGGGCCTTGATAACGCCCACAGCCCGGGACGGACGAATATAGGCAATCATTTTATACGCTCCATGAGAAGGTCCATGGCCTCGGTGTAACCCGCAAGACCGTGGCCGGTGATGGTGGCGATGCAGGCGGCACGGACAAAGCTCCTCTGCCGGAAGTCCTCCCGCTCCTCCACTTTGGAAATATGCACCTCCACCGTGGGGATCTGCACCGATTTCAGGGCGTCCAGCAGAGCCACGCTGGTATGGGTATAGGCAGCGGGGTTGATAACGATGCCGTTTACCCCCTCAAAATACGCCTCCTGAATATAATCCACCAGAGCGCCCTCGTGGTTGGACTGGCGGCACTCCACACTCACGCCCAGTTTCGACGCGTGTTCCCTGCAGAGCTCCACCAGATCGGCGTAGCCGGCGCTGCCGTAATGCTCCGGTTCACGGATGCCCAGCATATTGATGTTGGGGCCGTTGAGGATAAGAATCTTTTTCATCCGATCATCTCCAGTATCCGTGCGGCGCTCTCTGCTGCGCTGCGGGTGTCGGCGATGCGCTCGTCGGCGGCTGCGCGATAAAGAGGGTTCCGCTCTTCATAACGTTTTTTCAGGGCCTCCACGCTGTTGCCCAGGGGGCGGTCATCCGTGGGAACCAGCTCCGCAAGGGGCCGGTCCAGCCAGAACAGGCGGCCGTTCTGCCGCAGGGCATCCACATTCGCCGGACGGAGAATGGCCCCGCCGCCGGTGGCGATGACGATACCGGTGCGGGCGGAGACTTCCTTCACGGCTTCGCTCTCCAGATCACGGAAATACGCCTCGCCGTATTTATCAAAAATAGCGGGGATTCTCTCTCCGGTCTTTTCCACGATCCGGGCATCCGTGTCGACAAATTCCCGGCCCAGTTTTTCGGCCAGAATGGTACCCACGCTGCTTTTACCGCTGGCGGGCATGCCGATGAGGACAATATTTTCCCGCTCCGAGAGCATTTCCCGGTAGACTGCCTCCGCCTTTTCTGCCTGACAGCTCTTGCCGGTGAAGATTTCCCAGGCCAGCACCGCCTGCATCACCAGCATGTAAAGGCCGCCTCCGGCCGATGCGCCGCAGGCACGTGCCGTGCGGACAAAGGTGCTGCGCAGCGGGTTATACACCGCGTCTACGGCCCCTTCCAGCCCGGGGAAACGCCTGGGATCGATGGCCATACCATCGGTTTTCGGAAACATACCACAAGGGGTGGTGTTGATCAGGATCTGCGCATCGCTGTGCTGCGCATAGGCCTCCTCATAGCGGAGGGCTCCCTCCCGGCCGTCGCGGCTGAGCCGGTAAATCTCTCCGGCGCCAAGGCTTTCCGCCACAGCCATGGCCGTGCGGGAGGTGCCGCCGGTACCGCAGATAAGTACCTTGCGCCCGGCAAGGTCAAGACCGCAGCGGGCGATGAGAGCCTTCATGCCGCCAAAATCTGTATTGTAACCCCAGAGTTTCCCGTCGCGGTTCACAATGGTGTTCACCGCGCCGATGCGCTCCGCCGTTTCGCTGATGTGGTCCAGATAGGGAATCACCGCCTGCTTATAGGGGATGGTGACGTTGATAGCCCGAAAGTCACGCCGGCGCATAAAGGCGTCCAGTTCCCCGGGAGGGATTTCCTTTAAAACATAGTCATAATCATCCAGCTTGCCATGGATATCTTTGGAAAAGCTGTGTCCCAGCCTTTCCCCTATACAGCCGTAGTTCATGCTCTCTCCCCCGGCCAGTCGGTACCGTAACGCTGGGCCATCAGATCACAGAGGACAATGGCCGTCACCGCATCCACCACCGCGCGCACACGATGGATGATGGCGGGGTCATGGCGGCCGCGGACCGTCAACCGCGCGTTTTCCTGCTTCTCCATATCCACGGTCTGCTGCTCTTTGTGTATGGAAGGAGTGGGCTTCACGGCGCAGCGGAACAGCAGAGGCATGCCGTTGCTGATGCCGCCGTTGATGCCGCCGTTATGGTTGCTGCCGGTGACCACGCGTCCAGCTTCCATGCGGAAGGGGTCGTTGGCTTCGCTGCCGCGCATATCCGCAAAATCAAAGCCGGCGCCGAAGGAAACGCCCTTGATGCCGCCAATGGAGAAAAGACCGTGGGAAAGAAGCCCCTCCACCGTGTCGAACCAGGGTTCACCCAATCCGGCGGGAAGCCCGATTACCGCGGTTTCCAGTATGCCGCCCACGCTGTCCCCGCTCTCCCGGGCAGCGAGAATGGCGCTGCGCATCTTTTCCCCGGCGCTCTCGTCCAGCGCAGGGAACAGGGCGGTATCCAGCGCGGCAATGTCGGTGCTGAGATCTCCAAAGCCCCGGTCATCCACACCGCCGCAGCGGAGAATGTGGGTGCCAAGCTCAATACCCCGCTGCCGCAGGGCAAGGCGGCACACCGCACCGGCAGCCACCAGCGCCGCCGTGACGCGGCCGGAAAAATGGCCACCGCCCCGGTAGTCCTGATAGCCGTGGTACTTGCAGTAAGCCGCATAATCCGCGTGGCCCGGACGCATAAGACGACGCAGTTCATCGTAGTCGCCGCTTTTTACATTGGTATTCTCAATCAGAAAGGCCATGGGCGTGCCGGTGCTTTTTCCTTCAAACACGCCGGAAAGGAGCTGTACCTCATCCCCCTCCTTACGGGGCGTGGACACAGCACCGACAGCCTGACGCTGGCGCAGCTTCAGACGGATATAATCCTCATCCACTTCGATGCCCGGGGCCAGACCGTCCAGCACGGCGCCGATGGCCTTCCCGTGGCTCTCCCCAAAGAGAGTGACGGCCACGCTGCTGCCCAAGGTATTTTTCATACAAGGGCCTCCTTCAAAAGAGCATACAGTTCCCTTTGCTCTGTCTTTCTCAGTTCATAACGGCCCGCCTCCGGTACAAAGACCAGCGTAAAGGCCGTATCGCTTTTCTTCTTATCGTGGAGCATAGCGGCCCAGACCGCCTCCCGCTCGTAGGAAAGCTCCACCGGGAGTCCCCAGCGCTGCAGCAGCGGCAGCAGCCGTTCCCGGACGGACGGCGCGCACATGGGCAGCATGCCCAGCGCCACACATTCGCCGTGGTAAAGGCCGCTGACCGTCTCAATACCGTGGCCAATGGTGTGACCAAAGTTCAGCACCCGGCGAAGCCCCGCCTCCCGCTCATCCGCTTCCACCACAGCGGCCTTCAGTTCCAGAGAGCGTTCAATGATTTCCTGGAGCGTGATCTCATCCCGTTCCATGCGCCCAAAGAGTGCTCCATCAAAGGTAAGGGCCATTTTAATAGCCTCGGCCATACCCTCGGCCAGAAGCCGGGGCGGCAGGGTCTGCAGCACGTCAAAGTCCACGAGAACGCGGCGGGGCTGATGAAAGGCACCGATGCAGTTCTTGATGCCGTCCATATCCACGGCCACCTTGCCGCCGATGGAGGAGTCCACCTGCGAGAGGAGCGTGGTGGGAATGTTGTAATAATCCACACCGCGCATAAAGGAGGCGGCAGCAAAACCGGCCAGATCCCCCACCATACCGCCGCCTACGGCCACCACGCAGTCCCCGCGGCCCATGCCATGCTGCAGCATGGCACGGCAGAGCTTTTCAAAGTTTGCAAGGCTCTTGCTCCGCTCCCCGGCGGGCAGGGTGATCACAAGCGGGCGGGCGCACTGAGCCGCCACCTTTTGGGCGTATTCGGCAGGCACACCGTCATCGGTGACCAGCAGGACACGCCGGTCAAGGTTCAAAAGCTCCCCGGCGCGGCACAGAAGTCCCCGGCCGGTGAGGACATCGTAGCTCTTTTCGCCCAAATTCACGCGAACAGACATGCTTATCCCCTTGCCACAAAGCTGCCGGCCACCTTCAGCCGATCACAGCAGACAGCCATTTCTTCCAACATGCATTTTCCCTCATAGCCGCGGACATTGCCCTCGGCCTCCACATAGAAATAGTACTGCCACAAAAGCTCCTTCATGGGCCGGGAACGGAGG
>SVLG01000083.1 GCA_015068055.1 Oscillospiraceae bacterium
TTTCGTTTCCGTCCAGGCGATATACACACATCGCCGGCAAGAAACTCTCAGCCGCCCGATTCACGGACATACTCCACGGAAGTTACCGCCCTCTCGGACGCAATCTCCCGCTTCACCGCATAGCACGCCCCTATGCAAGGGACACGCGCCATAGTAGAATAACAATATCCCCCCGATTTGTCAATACCTTTCGGGGGGATTTTTAAAAATTTTTTCGTATTTTTTACTCCGTCCACTGGAGTTTTGTCAGCACACGTTTATAGGCGTCGCTGCCCTCTTCGTAAGGCGTGGGACAGTAGTCGTTTCTGTCGTTGGTGGAGGACACGCTGCAGGGCACCACCCGCACATCGGTAAGCTCCACGGCATCCGCTGCGGCGTCGTAGCGGAAATCCGCCTGCACAATGACGGAGTCCTTGTCGTTGGGATTGAGATGCCCGCCGTAGCAGAAGTTGCCCATGGAGTAGAAGATGGGTACATTATTATAATACTCCATCCGCTGCAGAATGTGGGCATGTCCGCCCACGAGCATATCGCAGCCCCAGTCCACCATATCGTGGGCCATCTGCACCTCCCAGGCCTCCGGCTCCTGCAGGTACTCCATGGTTCCCCAGTGCATGAAGCCGATGATGAGATCGCAGTTATCCTCCTTGCAAAGGGCGATGTCCGCCTCGATACTGGCCCGCCACGCCGCCTCACCGGCGGGGTTTTCCACGGTGTTGTAGGTGACGATGCCCACCTTCATGCCGCCCTCCATCTCAAAGATCAGAGGCGCCGCGGCGTCGGTGTAACGGACGCCCACGGCATCCAGTGCCGCCTTGGTATCCGCCCGGCCTTCTTCCTGAAAGTCCCCGGCGTGGTTATTGGAAACGCTGACACCCTCCACGCTGCCAAGCGAGAGGACCTGGGCATAGGCGGGATCCGCCTTGAAGCGATAGTTCTTATAGACCGGGGTGTTGGAGTCGGTGAAGGTTCCTTCCAGATTCACCATGGTGAAGTCGTCGTTAGCAAAATACTCCTGCACAGCAGAGAGAGGCTTTGCGTAATCACTGCCTACGGTGGACTGGAAGTCCCCGGGGGTACTCCCCTGCCACTCCAGAAGACTGCCCAGAGTGGTGTCCCCGGCAAAGGAGAAGGTGTAGGTATACACCGGCTCGGGCGTGGGTTCCGGAGTAGGTTCCGGAGTGGGCTCCGGGGTAGGTTCCGGGGTAGGCGTGGGAGCCGGTGTCGGCGTTGCCGCCACTTCCGGGGTGGGTTCCGGCAGCATCTCCGTCTTCTCCGCCTTCAGACGCAGGGCAAAGACCGCGAGCAGCAGCGCCAGACATATAAGGAGCAGGACAGCCTGCACGATGTTCTTTACTTTCATGGGGTGACTCCTTCGGAGATAGTTTTCCTTATTATAACGTCCCGGGAAAGATTTGTCCACCGGTGGATTTTTTGTGTTTTCATTTTCCACACATTGTGTTATTATGATATAGTTGTTTATTATGTGCATTTCAGGAGGCCGAGCTATGGATTACCGCATTGCCGCGGAGACCTTTCTCCGCAAACACCATATGCACCCCGATAATATTGATATAAATGACTTTTGCCGCGCCTTTACCGAGGATATGGCCGCAGGTCTTGCCGGTCGTCCCTCCTCCATGGGCATGTTCCCGGCCTATCTGAGCTGTGAGAGCGAGCCGCAGAGGGAAACCCCTGTGCTGGTTGTGGATGCCGGGGGCACCAACCTTCGCTGCGCCCGGATGCATTTTACCGCCGACGGCAGCATCGTTACCGACTCCATCCGCAAGAGCCGCATGCCCGGCACCCGGGGCGAAGTGGATGTAACGGAGCTTTTTGACACCATCGCCCGGGAGATCATGGCCGTGGGAGCCGACTGCGAGCTGGCCTGCATCAGCTTCTCTTACCCCTGTGAGGTGCTGCCCAACGGCGACGGCCGCGTCATCCGACTCACCAAGGAACTCCATGTAACGAATCTTGTGGGCTCCACGGTCTGCGAACCGCTGGAAAAGGCCCTGAAAAAGCTGGGAGCCCCCGGCACGCGCCGCTGGCGGCTCATCAACGACACCGTCGGCACCCTGCTCGGCGGCATGGCCCAGTGCGACCGCAGCCGTTACGACGGCTTTGTAGGTCTCATCCTCGGCACCGGCACCAACACCTGTGCCTCCTTCCCTGCTGCGGATATCAGCAAGTCCCCCGCCGCCGTAGCCATGGGCGGACAGGTCGTTGTCAATCTGGAAAGCGGCGGCTTCGACCGTTTTACCCTCGGCAGCGCCGACGACCGTCTGGATGCCAACAGCATCCAGCCCGGAAAGCAGCGGCTGGAAAAGACCATTTCCGGCGGCTACTATCACCAGCTCCTGCGGCAGACCCTGCTGCTGGCCGTGGAAGAAGGCGTTCTCCACGCCGATGCCGAGGCTATCCGCAGCGCCTGGATCGACAGCCCCGCCGTGGACCGTCTCTGCGGGGACGAAGCCAACGATACGCTCTTTCCCCGGCTTCTGGGCACCGAACGGCCCTTTGCCCATCATGTAAACGCCCTCCTTCTGGAGCGGGCCGCTAAGCTCACCGCCTGCACCCTTGCCTCTATTATTCTTTATCAGAATGTTGCTCCGGGCAGCCGCATCTGCATCTGCTCCGACGGCACCACCATTGCCAAAAACCCGCTGCTTCGCCCCCTCAGCGAAAAGTATCTGGCCGAAGTTCTTGCCCCCCGGGGCATCCACGCCGAATACTTCCAGGTCAGCGATGCCACGCTGCTGGGCAGCGCCTATGCAGGTCTGCTCTGAGAAGGCATACCTTATTATGATGTAACCCCGGAGGAAATCACCATGCACGCATTCAAGAGGGTCGCCGCCGTTATCGCGGCGCTCCTCCTCATCGGCTGCCTTGTCCCCGCTGCCATGGCCGCAGCGGACACCGACAGCTTTCTGGAAGAACACGCCGCCCAGTGTACAGAAGACGGGCACAGCTATTATCTGAACGGCCGCAGCGGCTATGTGAGCATCTACCGCTCCCCGCTGGCCTCCTCCCCCTGCGACTATCTCCTCAACGAGCGCTGTCTTACTGTCCACTGCATCTGGCAGGACGGGCAGGGCCGTCCGTGGGGACAGATCCACTACGAAACCCGCGACCGCGGCGTGGGCCGCGACGCAGCCGAGGACGGCAGCATCGCATGGGTACAGATGCGGGAAATGCAGCTGCGCCGCGACAAAACCCAGTTCGTACTGGAGCGGCTGGATGACTTCGTCATGAAAAGCGTCACACTGGATATGCGCGATTATGACCGCGTCATTCTCTGGCCCTACCCCGGCAGCGGCGGTCAGGGCAGCGATGCCTCCTGGTATATCCGCCGGGAGGAAGACAACGTTCTGGAGTTCCCCGCCTACTGGGTGGACTCTCTGGGCCGCCGCTGGGGCGGCTACACCTTCTTTGATGCCGACGGCTTTATCTGCATAGACGAGCCGGGACTTAGTGAAAACCTTCTTCCCGAGGTGGAAGCCGCCGGACGGATCACCCCGGCCGCCGACGCCGCCACGCTGCCCCGTCCCAACAACGCCGCAGCCACGCTCCGCAGCGGTGCCATCCTGGGCGCAGCCGCCGCAGCAGCGGTCGCCGCCGGCACAGGCCTTTTCCTTTATCTGCGCCGCAGAAAGCACAAAGCAGAATAAATCCCGCCGTCGTCCGTCCGGACGGCGGCTTTTTTACCCCGACACGGACATAGGACAAAATATTTCTTGTAAATAAACACCGTTTTTATATTATACGAACACTTTCCCCTTGTTTATTTTCAATAATGCCGTTATAATAAAAACAGCGGATCGTTGGATCCGTTTCCTTTGCTGGCAAAACACTTAATTTATACACAGGAGGCAGCACAATGGCGAAAAAAGGCGATTGGGTGCGCGTGCACCGCAATGTCCTGGAGGCCGAGGGCCGTACCGGCTCCGTCCCCGAGGATACGAGATCCGTTCCCCTGGAAATGTGGGTAAAAGGGCATCTGCTGGCCGATTGCGAGATCGGCGAGACCGCCCGTATCCTCACCCGTGTGGGCCGTGAGGAATACGGCACCCTCCTCGAGGTCAACCCCCAGTTCGAGATCAACTTCGGCGACTTCGTGCCCGAAGTGCTGGCCATCGACGACCAGCTCCGCGGCGCGCTTTTTGGAGGTGACAAATAATGGCTCTGGACAGAAGTTATGAAGCTGTGACCGCCCGTAAGGGTGAGATCATCAAGAACGCCATCGGCGTTGACTACACCAAGTACGAAAAGGGCGGCATCGCCTTTGACTACGAAGCCCTCATGAACGACACCGGTTACACCCTGGAGGACAACATCCGCATCCAGCAGAGTGTCAACGTGGGCAACACCCCCATCTTTGAGCTCCACAACCTCACCGCTCTGGCCCGCAAGTATGCCAAGCCCGGCTACGGCGCCCGCATCTTCATCAAGGACGAGGCCTCCAACCCCGCCGGTTCCTTCAAAGAGCGCCGCGCCGCCACCAGCGTCTACGAAGCCAAGAGAAGAGGCTACAAGGGCGTTGTGGCCGCCACCTCCGGCAACTACGGCGCTGCTGTGGCCTCTCAGGCCGCCATGCAGGGCCTCAAGTGCATCATCGTCCAGGAGTGCTACGACTCCAAGGGCGTCGGCCAGCCCGAGATCGTTGAGAAGGCCCGTAAGTGCGAGGCTCTCGGCGCCGAGGTGCTGCAGCTGAGCGTGGGCCCCGAGCTGTTCTATCAGACTCTCCTGGCTCTGGAAGACACCGGCTACTTCAACGCCTCCCTGTACAGCTCCTTCGGTGTGTGCGGCGTTGAGACTCTGGGCTGGGAGCTGGCGCAGCAGTTCCGCGCCCTCTGCGGCAAGGATCCCGATGTGGTCGTCTGTTCCAACGCCGGCGGCGGCAACCTGACCGGTACCGCCCGCGGCCTGCAGAAGGCCGGCTGCAGCGCTCAGGTCGTGGCTGCTTCCGTTGACCTGACCGGTCTGCACATGGCCAGCGACACCGCCTTCAACAAGAAGAGCTTCACCACCGCTCACACCGGCTTCGGCGTTCCCTACGCCGTTGACCCCGACCACTCCGACGTGCCCCGCAGCGCCGCCCGTCCCCTGCGCTACATGGATCGTTACGTCACCGTGACCCAGGGCGAGACCTTCTACATCACCGAAGCCCTCGCCACCCTCGAAGGCATGGAGAAGGGCCCCGCCGGCAACACCAGCCTCACCGCCGCCTTTGCTCTGGCTCAGGAGCTGCCCGAGGACGCCATCATCGTTGCACAGGAAACTGAGTACACCGGCGCCGGCAAGGGCATCATGCCCCAGCTCTCCTTCGCCCGCCGCAACGGCATCGAGCTGAAGTTCGGCGATCCCGCCGAGTCCACCCCCGGTAAGGACATCGTCTTCCCCGCCAACCCCGGCCTGCTGAAGGTCAAGGATCTGGAGATGGCCCGTCTTTACAAGAGCCACATCAAGCACAGCCTCCATGGCAAGGACCCCAAGTCCCTGACCGACGAGGAAGTCGCTTATCTGGTTGAGGAGTGCAAGCACTGGGATGAAGCCCAGGTCCGCGAGCACCTGGCCTCCATGTAAGTCAACACAGCAACCCGCCGCAGGATAAACCTGCGGCGGGTTTTCTTTTCAAATCAGTTGTATATCCAGTTCGTGTAAGTACGCTTGAGCAACTATAACATCTACATCCGTCCGGCTTCGAATGATAATGCGCAAAGCAGACTCTCCTAAATCCAGCCACGTTTCATGGTACCATATCCGATGCCCTCTATAAGCTGCGGAGAAACCGGAAATGCCATTGATCTCCTGTTTTGTAATCGGCTCTATTATCTCCTCACTCAGGCCCTCAATAGCTTCGCGCAGTTCCCCTTTTAATTCTTCGCAGTCCTTTTCCATTCTAATTTCGATGTTTTTTCTTCCATCTGTAGAAAAAAGCAAAACTTCTTCCTTAACCCCCGACACCACATTCCCAACAAAACCACACGGTATCAGAAAACTGATTATGCCCAATCGCTGCCTGTTCACCCCTGTCGGTTTCATTTACCCGCCCCCAATATATTCTATTTTGAATATCTAATTTAGAATATATCTTTACAATACCAGATAAACTACAATATCACAAGAGGAGAGTGATATTGCAGTGGCAGGTTTTGTTCCCAAAAAACCCGAAAAGGATGTTATATCAGTACGCATCTCCACGGAGCTTTTGGCCGAAGTGGATGAGAAGGCAGCGGCAAATGAGATTTCCCGCAACGAGCTTATCAACCAGTGCATACGCTTCGCTCTCAGTAATATGGTGACAGAAAACGAAGATAAATCATAAACGCCGCAGGTTTTCACCTGCGGCGCTTTGAGACTGTCAAAAAACCTGTTTCGGGTACCAGCCGACTTGGCTCCCCTTTTTGCAAGGGGAGGCACCGGGCTCTTGCTTGATGTGAACTTTTTTGACACGCTGAAAAACACCCGAAGCCGAAGCTTCGGGTGTTTTTGTATGTTGAGTTGTAAGCTTACAGCTCGGCGGGATCCATGTAGGGCAGATCGGGCCAGGCTTCGTGAACGCCGGCGTAGGTGATCTTGCCGTCGTAGGTGTTCAGACCCTTCATGAGAGCGGGGTCGGCCTTGCAGGCGGCGATGGGGCCCATGTTGGCGATCTTGAGAGCGTAGGGGATGGT
>SVLG01000084.1 GCA_015068055.1 Oscillospiraceae bacterium
CTCAAGGCTCAGCGCCTCGTACACATCCTCGCCAAACAGAGGGCTGATGCCCTGCAGTTCCTGCAGGCTCAGTTCCTCCAGCAGCTTGCCCGCGCCGGTGCAGTAGGCTACCAGCTTGCCCACAGTGGTGTAGGCATCGCGGAAGGGCATGCCCTTCTTGGTGAGATAGTCGGCGCAGTCGGTGGCGTTGATGAAGCCGCCGCCGGCCGCCTTGCGCATGTTCTCGGGGATCACACGCATCGTCTCGATCATGCCGGCAAAGACGGGGATGCACATCTTCACAGTATCCACTGCGTCGAAGACGGGCTCCTTATCCTCCTGCATATCCTTGTTGTAAGCCAGAGGAATACCCTTCATGGTGGTCAGCAGGCTCACCAGAGCGCCGTAGACACGACCGGTCTTACCGCGGACCAGCTCGGCCACGTCGGGATTCTTTTTCTGAGGCATGATGGAGGAACCGGTGGAGTAAGCGTCATCCAGCTCGACAAACTTGAACTCCCAGCTGCACCAGAGGATCACTTCCTCGGCAAAGCGGCTCATGTGCATCATCATGATGGAAAGGGTGCTCAGCAGCTCGATAACATAGTCACGGTCGCTGACGCCGTCAAGGCTGTTGGACATGGGCTGGCTGAAGGCCAGACGCATGGCGGTCTCCCAACGGTCGATGGGATAGGTGGTGCCGGCCAGAGCGCCGCTGCCCAGAGGGCAGTAGTCCATGCGGCGCAGGCAGTCCTCCAGACGGGTGATGTCACGGCTGATCATAAAGCCGTAGGCCAGCAGATGCTGGGCGAAGGAGATGGGCTGCGCGCGCTGGAGATGGGTGTAACCGGGCATGACCGTCTCCTGATGCCCCTTGGCCTGCTCCACGATGACCTTCATGAAGGCAAGCAGCTGCTGCTTGATCTCCTTGATCTCCTTCTTCAGATACAGTCGCAGATCCACTGCCACCTGATCGTTGCGGCTTCGGGCGGTATGCAGACGCTTGCCGGCATCGCCGATACGCTCCGTCAGCAGAGTCTCCACGTTCATGTGGATGTCCTCCGCGTCAGCGGAAAATTCGATCTTGCCGGCCTCCACGTCAGCCAGGATCCCCTCCAGACCTTCGATGATCTGATCGCAGTCGGCCTCGGAGATGATGCCGCAGCTGGCAAGCATGGTAGCGTGGGCAATACTGCCCTCAATATCCTCTTTATACATCCGCGCGTCAAAGTGGATGGAAGAGTTAAAATCGTTGACCAATGCATCGGTTTCCTTCTGGAAACGGCCGCCCCAAAGTTTCATATAGAGAGTTCCTTTCACCGAAGACGCGGGGCGAAGATAAGTCTCCGTCCCGCCGTCCCGTTTTTTCGTATTGAAATCGATTATTCAACTATTTTTCCGGGGACATGCGCCTCGGAAAAATACATTGACCCAGCCGCCCGAACCGGGGCGGCATCACCAGTTCGCAAACTGGTGTGGGGGTTCTCAAGGGGGAGCCTGCTCCCCTTTGACATTTCTTACAGCTTGCCCTGATCACGCAGGCCCAGAATGGTGTCGGGCATGCCCCACAGGTTGATGAAGCCGGTAGCCTGGCCCTGATCGTAGTCGCTCTCACCGAAGGTAACGATGTTCTCGGAGTAGAGAGTCTCGGGAGAGGAAACGGAGGAAGTGATGATGTTGCCCTTGTAGAGCTTGAGCTTCACCTGACCGGTGACATGCTCCTGAGTGGTAACGGCGAAGGCCTGCAGAGCCTCACGCAGGGGGGTAAACCACTTGCCGTTGTAAATGAGGTCGGCGAAGTCCACAGCCAGCTTGCGCTTCATGTGCATGGTGTCCTTGTCGATAGTGATCTGCTCCAGAACCTCGTGAGCACGGTAGAGAATAGTGCCGCCGGGAGTCTCATAGACGCCGCGGTCCTTCATGCCGGTCATACGGTTCTCAACGATATCCAGCAGGCCGATGCCGTTGGCGCCGCCGATCTTGTTCAGCTCAGCGATGATCTCGCTGGCCTTCATCTTCTTGCCGTCCAGCGCAACAGGCCAGCCCTTTTCAAAGTCCAGAGTGACATAGCTGGGAGCATCGGGAGCCATAGCGGGAGAGATACCCATCTCCAGGAAGCCGGGCTTGTCGTACTGGGGCTCGTTGGTGGGATCCTCCAGATCCAGACCCTCATGGCTCAGGTGCCACAGGTTCTTATCCTTGGAGTAGTTGGTCTCGCGGCTGATCTTCAGAGGAACGTTGTGAGCCTCGGCGTAGTCGATCTCCTCGTCACGGCTCTTGATATCCCACTCACGCCAGGGGGCGATGATCTTCATGTCGGGAGCAAAACGCTTGATAGCCAGCTCGAAGCGGATCTGGTCGTTGCCCTTACCGGTGCAGCCGTGGCAGATAGCGTCGGCGTTTTCCTTCTTGGCGATCTCAACCAGGCCTCTGGCAATGATAGGACGGGCAAAAGCGGTACCCAGCAGGTAGCCCTCGTAAGTAGCACCCATCATCATGGAGGGAACGATGACCTCGTCCACCATCTCGTCCACCAGGTCCATCACGTACAGCTTGCTGGCGCCGGTCTTGAGAGCCTTCTCTTCCAGACCGTCCAGCTCGTCAGCCTGGCCCACGTTGCCGGCCACGGCGATGATCTCGGGATCATTGTAGTTCTCCTTCAGCCAGGGAATGATAATAGAAGTATCCAGACCACCGGAATAGGCGAGAACGATCTTTTTGATATCCTTTTTATTCATAACGAAAACCTCCGTGCTCGTTGTTGTATTTGATGCATTTATATTACTTCTTTATGCATGATTATGCAATAGGCATTTTTACAGAATTCCCCTATGCCCGCACTGTGCATTTTGTGCAAAGCGTACGGAACCTTTCTGTTTTCAAGGGTTTTTCCGCCTTTCTCCGCCCAGCGCAGGCTTGTATCCATTTCCTCATTTATCCGAAATATTCATAATATTCATATTTTTATGAATATTCATTCATCTTTCACTTTTCTCTGTCTCCGTAGCCCTCAGGATGGGCGGAATGCCACGCCCACGCATCGGACACGATCTGCTCCAAAGAACGCTCCGGCTGCCAGCCGAGAACCTCCTGCGCCTTGGCATTGGATGCGATCAGTACACTGGGATCTCCCGCCCGGCGCGGCTCCACCGCCGCGGGAATGGGGCGGCCGGTAACGGTGCGGGCCGTCTCAATGATCTCTCTGACGCTGTAGCCGGTGCCGCTGCCCAGATTGAAAGCGCCGCTCTCGCCGCCCCGGTCCAGATACTCCAGCGCCAGCAGATGGGCCCTTGCCAGATCCTGCACATGGATATAGTCCCGCACGCAGGTGCCGTCCGGCGTGGGATAATCGTCGCCGAAGATCCCCACGCGCTCCCGCTTGCCCAGCGCCACCTGCAGCACGATGGGAATAAGATGGCTCTCGGGATGATGATCCTCGCCGATCTCCGCCGCAGTGTCTGCCCCCGCCGCATTGAAATAGCGCAGCGCCGCATAGCGGATGCCGTAGGCCTTGCCGCACCACTTCAGCATCCCCTCAATGGCCAGTTTACTGGCGCCGTAGGGATTGGTGGGCTCGGTGCGGTCTGTTTCCTCAATAGGCTGCTTCTCCGGCTCGCCGTAGGTGGCCGCTGTGGAGGAAAAGACGATCTTGTCCACGCCGTGGCGCACCATGGCCTCCAGCAGGGACTGGGCCCCCGCCACGTTGTTGCCGTAATATTTCAGAGGGTTGGTCACACTCTCCCCCACCAGAGAAAAAGCGGCAAAGTTGATCACGCCGTCGATCTTATGCCGGGAGAACACCTCGTCCAGAAAAGCTCCGTCCCGGACATCGCCCACAAGGAGCTTCGCCCCTTTCACCGCAGCGGCATGACCCGTGCAGAGATTATCCGCCACCAGCACCTCGTAGCCCTCCCGCACCAGCAGCGCCACCATGTGGCTGCCGATGTAGCCGGCGCCGCCGGCCACCAGAATGGTTTTCATCTGACCTTCCTCCTCGCCTGTTTTTCTGTATCATAGCATCGATTGGAAAAATCAGCAACCGCGGCACGCTGATTTCTCCCCTGCATTATTGACTTTTCCCGCAAAAAACCGTAAGGTAAAAGAACACAACATCACACAAAAGGAGATCCCTTATGAACGATATCATCCGCCAGCTCAATGAGCGCATGGCCATGCGCGGTTATACCACCCAGGAGATCGGCGCCGAGGAGAAGGAAGCCATTCTTCACGCCTCCGTCATGGCCCCCACCGTTGGCTGCCAGCAGCTTTACACCATTCTGGACATCACCGACGCTGCCCTCAAATCCCGCCTCGCCGACCTCTGCGACGGTCAGAGCTTCATCAACAAGGGTAAGCTGGTGCTCATCTACTGCGCCGATGTGCATAAGTGGTTCGACATCTACACCTCCGGCGGCTGTGATCCCCGCAAGCCTCAGCTGGGCGATCTGATGCTGGCTGTTACCGATGCCATGGCCGCCGCCCAGAACGCTGTGGTGGCTGCCGATTCTCTGGGCATCGCCTCCTCCTACGTAGGCGAGATCGCCGGCAACTGCGAGAGCATCCGCGAACTGCTGCACCTGCCCGAGTACGTCCTCCCTGTCACCATGCTGGTCTTCGGCTACCCTGCCGCCCAGCAGTTCCCCCAGCCCCGGGAGGATCGCGTGGAGATGAAGTACATCGTCCACGAAAACGGCTATCAGGCCATGGACAAGACCGCCATCCGCACCATGCTCCACGAGCGCGCCGGCGCCCACGGCTTCGACACCTGGGCCCGCAACTTCTGCAAGCGCCGCTACCACACCGATTTCTCCGCCGAAATGAACCGCTCTTTGGCCGAGTATCTCAAGAGCTTCGAATAACAAAAAAGGCTGCACAGCTGTGCAGCCTTTTTTCATGTCAGCAGTTCTTCGATTTTACTCTCACCGTAGATGGCAACCCCCGCAGCCGCCAGCAATTCCGCCGCCACGCCGCTGCCCGGCACCACAGTGCCGGTGAAGGTGCCGTCATAAATAGCGCCGCAGCCGCAGGAGGGGCTGCGCTCTTTCAGCACCGCCTTGGTGATCCCCTGCGCCTTTGCGATCTCCAGCGTCTTTTCTGCGCCGAGGACGAAAGCCGCCGTCACATCTTCTCCGGTCTTCGCCACCACGCGCTCCCCCACCCGCTCGGAAGGGGGATGAGGAATGGGCAGGCCGCCGAAGCACTCGGGGCAGACAGGAATAAGCTCGTAGCGCTTTTTCAGTTCCTCAACCATCGGCGTATAGTTGTTGCCGCCGTTATACTTGCAGTTTTGCCCCATAAGGCAGGCGGAGATCAGCAGCTTTTCCATTTCACACCTCCATGGGAACACCGTCCAGCGCAGCATAAACCAGCGTGTCCCCCTCATAGGACAGCTTCAGGGAAAAGAAGGGCCGATCCTCATCCAGCAGGCGGAAGAAGATCTTGTCCCCTTCCCAAATAGGGAGATTCTGTACCTCGCTCTTTTTCACCCACTCCAGATTGCCCTCGTCGCACTCCTTCATGGTTCCCTCGTACCCCGTGGCGGTGTAGAGGTGCATATACTCCGTCTCCCAGCCGTCGCTGGCAAAGGTGACAATGCCCCGGAAGCGGTAGTCGGTAAGGGTCAGACCCGTCTCCTCCTTCACTTCCCGCAGCAGGCACTCCTCGGGGCTTTCCTTGTCCTCGAATTTGCCGCCCACGCCGATCCACTTGTCCTGATTGACGTCGTTTTTCTTCTTCACCCGGTGGAGCATCAAATACTCGTCCCGGTCGTTTTCAATATAGCAAAGGGTGCAGTTAAACATTCTCGTCACCTCAACGGTTTGATTTTTCCTTATTATAAAGAAATCCGCCGCCGATGTAAAGGCAACGGATGATTGAAAAACGCTCGCTTTTGTGCTACGCTGACAGGGAAGAACTACCATTTGGGAGGAATCTCTATGTTCCGTGAACTGGTCAGAAAGAATAAGCAGCTCTCCGCCGAGGAATGCGCCGCCATTCTTACAAACGAAAAACGCGGCGTGCTGTCCGTGCTGGGCGATGACGATTACCCCTACGGCATGCCCATGAATCATTTCTACAACACCGACGACGGCTGCGTGTATTTCCACTGCGGCAATGTGGGCCACCGTCTGGAAGCCCTGCGCCGCCATGACAAGGTCTCCTTCTGCGTCTATGACGAAGGTTACCGCAAGAAGGGCGACTGGGCGCTGACCATCAAAAGCGTCATCGTCTTCGGCCGTATCACCATCATTGACGATGCAGATACTGTGGCCGACATCACCACCCGCCTCAGCCACAAGTTTACGCAGGACGACGATTACATCGCCAAGGAGCTCAAGGGCTCCCTTCACCGCACGTTGCTGCTCAAGCTCACTCCCGAGCACACCTGCGGCAAGGTGGTCACCGAATCCTGAATCCCCCTATCCCGATCATATCGC
>SVLG01000085.1 GCA_015068055.1 Oscillospiraceae bacterium
CCCAGGTCGCAATTATAAATTGCTCCCCGCTTTGGCTAAAAATATGCCACCGGCATATTTTTGACGCGTCGCGCCCCCATAGGGGGAGCCAAGATTTGGGGATATTTGTATCCGACCTTTCCGGGCGCTTCATGAAGCGCCCCTACAAAAGCGTATCGAACCGGCCCTGTAGGGGCGATTCACGAATCGCCTGCTGCCCCGCCACAAATGTCATTCCGAACGGATGTGAGGAATCTTTTCAGATCCTTCGTCGCTGCGCTCCTCAGGATGACAGCGGGATGGGAAAGGCGTCCCCTACAATAAAAAAGGAGCCGTCCTGTGACAGCTCCCTTTTTTCAGCTTATGAGTTCCACCGCTTTTTGGGCGGCGGCGGCGGCATCTTCGGTGTAGGCGTCGGCGCCGATGACGCGGGCGTATTCCTCCGTGACGGGGGTGCCCCCCACCATGATCTTCAGATCCTCCCGGAGCCCGGCGGCACGAATGGCCTCCACGGTCTTTTTCAGAGACTGCAGCGTGGTTGTCAGCAGGGCCGAGATGCCCACCAGACGGCAATCGGGGTTCTGGCGCAGAGCCTCAATGAAGCGCTCAGCGGACACATCCACCCCCAGGTCGATCACCCGGAAGCCGGAGGCCTCCAGCATCACCGCCACGATGTTCTTGCCGATGTCGTGGAGGTCGCCCTTAACCGTGCCCAGAATGTACACCCCCCGATCCAGGGCCTTGTTCTCCATATACAGGGGCTTGAGCACATTGACCCCCCGCTGGATGGTCATGGCGGCAATGAGCATCTCGGAGATGAAAATCTCCTTTTTCTGGAAGCGCTCACCCACATAGCTCAGAGCCCGGACCATGTCGTCCAGCACCGCGTCGGGGCTGGTGCCGGCGTCCAGCGCCTCCTGCACCGCCTCTTCAATGGCTTTCAGGTCACCGGACTCCACCAGTTTTGTGAGATTCGTTTTGGCCATCCGGTCACCCTCCTTGTCATTCTTCAATACCAGCGCTCTTCCGTGGCCACCGCGTCCATGGCCACATCCCAAGGCTGCACATCGGGCACGGGGTCAAGCTTTTGCAGCTCGTAGGCCGCGGCAATGGCCGTGGCCTTAGGACACTTGGGCAGATAGCGGTCGTAATAGCCGCCGCCCCAGCCCAGACGCATGCGGCTTTCGTCAAAGCCCACGCAGGGGGCAATGACCAGGTCAAACTCCTCGGGGCTGAGCTTCTTCGAGCGGCTCTCATCCGGAGAGGTAATGCCGTACTGGCCCACCAGCCATGCCTCGTCGCTTTCGGGCACGAAAGCCTCCATGCGGCCCTGGCCGTAGGTGATGGGGAAGGCCACAGTCTTGCCCTGTTCTTTCGCCCAGGCGTGGAACACGCTGAGATCCACTTCCCCGGCAAAGGCCATATAGGACATGATCACCTGTGCCTTCTGTACGGCGGGGTGCTCTATGATCCGGCGGCTGATGGCCTCCCCCAGACGGGCGCGGTCCTCCTCGCTGAGTGCCCGGCGGGCAGCGGCGATGCCGCTGCGAACTTTCTTCTTATCCACTTCCATGATGCCGTCTCCTTTCAAAGCTCGGCCGCTGCCATGCGGATCTCCGCGGCCATGTACAGGCTGCCGCAGGCCACCGTTGGGCCGTCTCCGGCCAGCTCCACTGCGCGGCGAACGCCCTCGGCCACGGTGTCGGCCATTTCCGCCTCGCAGCCCAGACTCTGAAGCCACGCAGCAAAATCACCGGCGGGAAGAGCCCGGTCATTTTTCGGCGTGACACAGACAAAACAGCGGGCGAAGGGCCGCACCAGCTCAATCATCCTGTCGTATTCCTTATCGGCCATGACCCCCATGAGGAACACGGCCTTCTCCCCGGAGAGAAAGCCGGTGAGATTCTCCGCCAGGGTCTCCATGCACTGGGGGTTGTGGGCCCCATCCAGCAGGAACAGCGGCTCACGGCGGAGCACTTCCAGCCGTGCGGGCCAGCGCACGGCGGCGAGAGCGTCGGCCACCCGCTCCCGGGGCAAATCCCAGCCCCGGAGCCGCAGCTGCTCCACGCACTCCAGCACCATGACGGCGTTGCTCCGCTGGTGGCTCCCGGCCAGATGCAGCGTCAGTTCGGGGTAGTCCCCCCAGACAAAGCGCTGCCGCTCCAGCGTGCTCTCCCGCAGTTCCAGAGCCTCTGTCCGGGCCCGCTGCCGGGAAACATGCCTCTCGGCGCAGACGGCGTCAAACACCGCCTCCACCCCGGCCGCTGCCGGGTAGGTGACGGCGGCACAGCCGCTTTTGATGATACCCGCCTTTTCAAAGGCGATTTTTTCGATGGTATCCCCCAGTTCCCGGGTGTGCTCCAGAGCAATGTTGCCGATCATGGCAACCTCCGGGGCGGGGATCACATTGGTGGCGTCCAGACGGCCGCCCATCCCCACCTCCAGCACCACAATGTCGCAGCGCTGCCGGTGGAAATACTCAAACATCATGGCGGTGGTGATCTCAAACTCCGTGGGGATGTCCTCCATCCCCATGGCCACCTGCCGCACGGACTCCGCCAGAGCCGCGAGAGTCTCATCGTCGATCTCCGCCCCGTCGATGCGGTAGCGCTCGTTGAGCCGCAGCAGCTGGGGGGAGGTGTACATGCCGGTTTTATACCCGCAGCCGCTGAGAATGGCCGCAAGCATGGCGCACATGGAGCCTTTGCCGTTGCTGCCGGCCACATGGACATAGCGGAGCTTGTTCTGGGGATCTCCCATGCGCCGGAGCAGCTCCACGAGCCGCTCCAGCCCCAGCACACTGCCCGGGCGGCAGATTTGCTGGATTGTATCCAGGGAGTCTCCGCTCATGCCGCCACCTGCTTCCAGCGGCGCTGGAGCGTCCGGCCGATGACGCCGATGACCACAAACTGCACCAGAAGCAGCACCAGGCACTGCACGATGCGGGTCGCCATCAGGGGCCAGAAGGGGGAACCGTAGAGCACGGAGATCCAGTAGGTGTTCAAAAAGAGGCCCAGCACCAGCTGGTTAATGGCCACCGCCGCGCCGATGCGCAGGGGGCTGCGCTTTTTGTACAGAAACACACCCAGCACGCCGCCGGTGAGGAAGGCCGTGAGGGTAAAGCCGGGGAAATAGGGCCCGATGGGGAACAAAATCGCCCCCAGAAAATCGCCCAGAGCCGCCACAAGGGCGCCGCCCAGGGGGCCATAGAGCATGGCCGCCACAGCAACGGGCACAAAGTTAAAGCCGATCTTGATGTTCCAGGCGTTGATGGACAAAAACCGGGACAGAACGATTTCCATAGCCAGAAGCAGACCCATGGTCACAAGGGTCCGGGTGTTAAAGGTCTTACCTTTCATGTGTATTCAATTCTCCTTTCGTGGGTCACACAGGTGACAGTTGCCACGAAAGGAGACTCATTCGCTCCTTAAGTGGCAGCGGACGCGGAAACAGCACCGCACACTATTTTCGTGCTTCGTCCGAAGGCAACTTCCCATCCTCCGGCACTTAACGCGCTGAATCCTACTCTGTCAGTTCAGGAAAAGTGACTGCGCACCTCTCCTGCCAGATACAGCGAGCCGACGCAGCAGACCACGCCGTCTTTTCCCGCCATTTCTCTGGATTTTTCAATGCCCTCCTGTATGCTTTGGCAGGGATGGGCCTCCTTGCCCAGCCGCCGCAGCACCACCGCCAGTTCCTCCGCGCCCATGGCCCGGGGGGAGTTGGGCGTGACGGTGACATACTCGCTGCCCGCCTCGCCAAGCAGCGACGCCATTTCCCCTACGTCTTTATCCGCCAGCACGCCGGTGAGAAACACCACGCGCCTGCCCGGCAGGAGGGTACGCAGTCCCTCTCTCACCGCTTCCAGACACTGGGGGTTGTGGCCGCCGTCGATGATAAAGACGGGGTGGCGATCCACCACTTCAAAGCGGACCGGCCATTTTACCTGCCGGAGTCCCCGGCGAACGGGTTCTTCGCCGATGTTCCAGCCCTTTTGCCGCAGCACCTCCACCGCGGTGAGGGCCACCGTGGCATTGCGCTGCTGATGCTCTCCCGCCAGAGGCAGGAAGAGCGCCTTGTATTCCGCCGCGTCGAAGGTCTGCCCCTCAATGCTTACGGACAGGGAGCGGATGCTCCCGAAAGCGGGTTTATGAAGTCTGGCGCCCTTTTCCGCGCAGACTTCCTCGAACACCGTCTCCGCCGCCGGGTCACCCCGGTAGACCACCACATCGCAGCCGGGCTTAATGATGCCCGCCTTGCACCGGGCCACCGCCGGGATGGTGTTCCCCAGCAGGGCCGTGTGGTCCAGACCGATGTTCATAATGACGGCGCACTCCGGCGCCGGGATGATGTTGGTGGCGTCAAATTCGCCTCCCAGGCCCACCTCCAGCACCACGATGT
The DNA here is from genome assembly GCA_015068055.1 of Oscillospiraceae bacterium. The sequence goes on from SVLG01000085.1 coordinate 4,381, forward strand.
CGCAGTGCTGCCGGGCAAAGTACGTAAAGCCGATAGCCGTAATGAGCTCAAACTCGTTCACCGGCTCTTCCATGGCCTCGGCATGGGGCCGGACAAATTCCGTGATCTCTGCCAGTTCCTCATCAGAGATGGGCACGCCGTTCACCTGCATCCGTTCCCCGAAATGGAGAATGTGGGGGGAGGTGAAAAGGCCGGTTTTGTACCCCGCCTGCTGCAGAATGGACGCCAGCATGGCGCAGGTGCTGCCCTTGCCGTTGGTGCCTGCCACATGGATGTACTTTGTCTCCAAATGGGGGTTGCCCAGCCTGTTCATCAGATCGTTGATCCGATGCAGGCTGGGCTGAGTTTGATGCAGCCAATATGTATCAATGTATTCAACTGCTTCTTTACCGGTCATTTTTCCTTTTCCCCGTACCGTTTGGGGCGTTCCTTTCGCCAGTGACAGAACAGGCGCATGGCAACACCGCCGGCGGCATTGCCAAGGCTCATTACGATCACGCAGATCCACGTTTCCCCTGTCCACATATCGGCCATGGAGAAGTAGAACATATTGGCCACGCAGTGTTCAAAGCCTTCCACAATAAACACCACCACGCCGTAGAATACGGCAAGGTACTTGCCCAGTTCTATGGTGCTGTTGTTGAAGCCATCCACCGCGATGTAGATGAGAATGTTGCAGAAGAAAGAGAGAATGAAAATGCTCAGCAGACTGTCATCCAGCTTCACCTGACACAAAGCGATCGCCCGTTCCGTCATAGCCGGACCAAGGCGGGTAAACTGCAGCGCCTCAGCGGTCAGCCATGCGCCGATCAGGTTGCCCAGCCAGATTACCGGCAGACCCAGCGCATAGCGCCGGTTCCGTTCCAGCACGTAGCAGACTTTGCCGGTAAAGAGGTTGAATCCGAAAGTCAGGATGGTAAACAGGCCCACAGAGAACATCACTGCGCCCATCACCCGGTTGTCCACCGAGAGAAAGCCTGCTCCGCCGATGCCGATGCAGCCACCGGCCAGAATGCCATACAGCAGCGTTTTGCTGTAGGACATCAGCTGTTTTTTCAGCATGTCCGCTCAGCAGCCTCCACAACGTGCTTCATGAGAACGCTGGTAGTGACGCTGCCCACGCCGCCGGGCACGGGAGTGATGGCATCCACAATGGGCTCCACCTCGTCGAACTTGGCGTCGCCGGCGATGCCGCCCTTGCCGCCCTTGGCGTTGATCTTGTTCTCGTCCCAGTTGATGGACACGTCGATGACGGTCTGGCCGGGGCGGACGAAATCGGCAGTGAGAGAGTTCAGCACACCGGCTGCGGACACCACGATGTCAGCCTTCTTGCAGATCTCAGCGGCGTTGACGGTCTTGGTGTGGCAGATGGTGACGGTGGCGTTCTTGGCCATGAGCATCATGGCAGCGGGCTTGCCCACCACCAGAGAGCGGCCGATGACGGCAGCGTTCTTGCCCTTGCAGTCGATGCCGTAGAAATCCAGGATCTCCATGCAGGCAGCGGGGGTGCAGGGGGCGAAGCCCAGATCGCTGAGACCTTCGAACACGCCGGCGTTGGACAGGTGGGTCATGCAGTCCACGTCCTTCTTGGGATCCAGGCGGTTGCAGATCTCGTTCTGGTCGTTCTTCAGGTGCTTGGGCAGGGGACGGAACATGAGAACACCGTGGACGGAGGCATCGGCGTTGACCTGATCGATCACAGCCAGAACCTCTTCCTTGGTGGCGGTCTCGGGGAGAATGTAGTTCTTCACTTCCACGCCCACCAGCTCGGCGCGCTTGGTGGCGCCCTTCTCGTAGGACAGGTCAGAGGGGTTCTCGCCCACACGGACGATGCCCAGGCAGGGGGCGACGCCCTTTTCCCGCAGGGCAGCGGTGCGCTCCTGCAGTTTCGCATTCAGGGCATCGGTAACTTCCTTGCCCAGCAGCAGTTTAGCCATAT
>SVLG01000086.1 GCA_015068055.1 Oscillospiraceae bacterium
GCCACTTCGGTAAACGCGTAGGACACGTGGGCGGCAGCGGTATTGCCGTCCATAGAGAGAAGTTTTCTTGCCATTGTTTCATCTCCTATTAAAAATAAAATTAAGACGCGCAAGGCATGTATGACAAATGTCACACACAAAGTCAGTTTAGCATGAAAAACGACATATGTAAAGCCCTTTAGGTGTTAATTTTGCAGCTCTCCGGCTGGAAAAAGAAAAGCACTTGTACTTTTTAATCTTCTGTAATATAATAAGCTGTCAAATCATCGAAAGGAAGAAGCGTTATGGTCAAGCTTGCAAACGACAAGGGGTCCATCCACATTTCCACGGACGTGTTCACCTGGCTTGCCGGGGACGCTGCCACCCGCTGCTTCGGCGTGAAGGGCATGGCGGCACTCAGCAAGGAGAGTGGGCTGGTGCAGCTGCTGCGCCGGGAATCCATGACCAGGGGCGTCTCGGTCCGGCCTCTGGACGATGACGGCATTGCCATTGATCTTCACATCGTGGTGGATCACGGCGTCAACCTTGCGGCCCTTTGCGAGAGCATCCGCAACGAGGTCAGTTATAAGGTCTCCTCTTCCACGGAGGTGCCCGTGCGCCGGGTCGATGTATATATAGATTCCATCGTCATGGATTAAGGGGGAGTCCTACTGTGAGAACAAGGATCAGCGGCGCCGACTTTGCGGAGATGATCCGTGCCGCGTCGCTTGCTTTGACGGCTCAGCGCGAGCCCATTAATAAACTCAATGTCTTTCCTGTGCCCGACGGCGACACGGGCACCAATATGTCCCTGACCCTTTCCGCCGCCGCCAGGGCGCTGGAGGGCAGCGGGGAACTGCCGCTGGGCGAGGCTGCCTCCCTTTGCTCCAATGCCCTTTTGCGGGGTGCCCGGGGCAACAGCGGCGTGATCCTCTCCCTGCTGTTCCGCGGTCTTGCCAAAAGTCTTAAGGGCAGGGAGGACTGTGATGCCGCCGAGTGGGCCAGGGCCATGCGCGAGGGCGTGGATGCTGCCTACTCCGCTGTAATGAAGCCTGCCGAGGGCACCATCCTCACCGTTTCCCGCCGGCTGGCGGAGATGGCGGTGGAGGCCTCCGCCGCCTGCGGCGATGTGGAGGAGGTTCTGCAGGCCGCCATCGAGTGCGGTCGGGAGACTCTGGCGGCCACCCGGGAGATGAACCCCGTTCTCATGAAGGCCGGGGTGGTGGATGCCGGCGGCAAGGGCTGGCTCGTCATCGTGGAAACCATGCTGGAGCAGCTTCGGGGCGAATTTGTCCCTCCGGAGATCAGCGAGGAGCGGGAAAGCGCGGACTTCGCTGCCATTGAGGACGAGGAGATCACCTTTACCTACTGCACCGAGTTTATTGTCGGCCGGGAGACTGACCGGGACTGTGCGCTGATCCGGGCCTTCCTGGAGAGCATCGGCGATTCGCTGGTCTTTGTGGAGGACGAGGAGATCATCAAGGTCCATGTACATACCGACCAGCCCGGCGAGGTGCTGACGCAGGCCCTGCTTTACGGTCCGCTGCAGACCGTGAAAATTGAGAATATGCGCAACCAGCATACCACGCTGGCCCAGGGAGTGGCCCCCGCCGAAAAGAGCGAGGCGGACTTTGCCGAAGCGGAGAAGGATGTGGGCTTTGTGGCCGTCTGTGCCGGCGAAGGGCTTTCCGAGCTTTTCGAACAGCTGGGCTGTGACCGGGTGGTTACCGGCGGCCAGACCATGAATCCCTCCACCGAGGACATCCTCTCTGCCGTCAACCGTACCCCCGCCGAGACGGTTTTTGTCTTCCCCAACAATAAGAACATCATCATGGCCGCCGAGCAGTGCATACCGCTGACGGAGAAAAAGGTCGTGGTGGTACCCACCCGCACCGTGCCTCAGGGCATCTCCGCTCTCGCTTACCGCAATCCCGATCTCTCCGTGGAGGAAATGGCCGGGGAGTTTATGGAGAGCGCGCAGCGGGTTCATACCGCCCTCGTCACATACGCCGCCCGGGACTCCTCCTTCGACGGCCACAACATCCGCGCCGGTGAGTATCTGGCGCTGCTGGACGGAGCGCTGCTGGGCAGCTTTACCAATCTTACCACCCTGCTCAAGGAGTTGAACTGGGCGCTGGAGGAGCTGGAGCCTGAATTCCTCACGGTGTACTATGGTGAGAACGTGGAGGAGAGCGAGGCCGGTCAGGTGGTGGAGAGTCTGCAGGACTGTTTTGCCGAGGCCGAGGTCTCTCTGGTCAACGGCGGTCAGCCTGTGTACTATTACATGATCTCCGCCGAGTAAAAAAACCGTCAGGGCCCGCTGACCGAAAGCCAGCGGGCCTTTAAAAAAACATAGGATAGAAGATATGCAGGTTAAAGAAAGACTCCCGCTGAAAAAGATATTGCCGGTTGTTGCCGCTGTTCTGGCGCTGCTGCTGATCGTGGTACTGGCCTTTCCCAGCCCCGCTGTGCAGGAGCCGGAGGCAACGCCTGCGCCGACGCCCCGGCCCACCCCTGTGCCGACGCCGACGCCGGCTCCTACACCGGAGCCGGAGATCTACCGGCCGGACAATATCTACTACCAGTATGACCCATCCCTCTTTGTCACCGATGAACGGGGGCGCATCACCTATGCCGGCGAGGGTTACACCTCCCTGACGGGCATCGACGTTTCCGAGCACCAGTACGACATCAACTGGCAGCAGGTGGCCGCCGACGGCATCGACTTTGCCATCATCCGCAGCGGCTACCGGGGCTACAGCGCGGGCTCTCTCAACGAGGACAAGTACTTCCGTCAGAATATGGACGGCGCTACGGCCGCGGGTATCCCCATCGGTGTTTACTTTTTCTCTCAGGCTACCTCCGTCCGGGAGGCGAAGGATGAGGCGAAATATGTTCTGGAGCAGATCAAGGACTATGACGTGACGCTGCCTGTGGTCTATGATCTGGAAATTCTCGGCCAGAACTACCGTACTTACAACATGAGCCGCCGCACCATTTATGAGTGCGCCCGGGCCTTTTGCGATACTGTGCGCGAGGCCGGGTACGAGCCTATGATCTATATGACCCAGTATCTGGGCTATCAGAAATATACCCTCCGGGAGCTGACGGACTACGGCTTCTGGTTTGCCGAGTACTATGTCCAGTATCCCAGCTTTGTCTATGACTTTGAGATCTGGCAGTATTCCGATACCGGCCGGGTGGCCGGTGTCAACGGCAACGTGGATCTTGACCTCTGGCTGGTGCCGGAGGAGGAATAATGTCTGTAAGGGAACTTTGGCCCGGCGGCCCTTTGTATGAGGGCGAGGGCGTGCAGACAGACGCGCTGGCCCTGGCGGATTTCGCCGGGGCCGCTCGTGCGTCCCGTGCGGCGGACCTGGGCTGCGGCTGCGGCATTCTGCTGCTGTTGCTGGCAGAACGCTTTCCCGAAGCGCGGCTGGACGGCGTGGAGGTACGGCCTGCCGCCGCAGAGCGGGCAGGGGAGAACCTGCGCGTAAACGGCCTTGCGGAGCGCTGCCGCATTTTTACGGCGGATCTCCGGAACAGGCCGCTGGAAAAGAACGCATACGACCTCGTGGTATCCAATCCGCCGTACTTCGCTCCCGGCCGGGGCCTCTGTTCCCCGGATGCGGACAAGGCCGCCATGCGGCAGGAGAGTGCCACGGTGGAGGAACTGTGTGCGGCGGCGGCGCCGCTGCTGCGCCATCTGGGCCGCTTCTGCGTGGTCTACCGGCCGGAGCGGCTCTATGAGCTGATGTGTGCCATGGACAGGGCAGGTCTTGCCCCCAAGCGTCTGCGCTGTGTGCAGGGCAGGGCGGAGAGTGCCCCGTCGCTCGTTCTGCTGGAAGGGCGCAAAGGGGGAAAGACGGGGCTTAGCATCGAGCCGCCGCTGATTTTGAACGACGACGCGGGCCGCTCCAGCACCGAGTGGCAGCGGATTACCCATTGGGGGGAAGGAGAGAAGACATGAGCGGAATACTGTATCTGGTGGGCACGCCCATCGGCAATCTGGGGGACTTCTCCCCCCGGGCGGCAGAGACCCTGCGCAGCGTGGACTTTGTCGCCGCGGAGGACACCCGCGTTACCCTCAAGCTCATGAACCACTTCGACATCCACCGGCCTCTGGTCAGCTACTATGAACATAACAAGATCGAGAGTGCCGCGGTGATTATCTCCCGGCTTCTGGCCGGGGAGAGCTGCGCTCTGGTCACCGATGCGGGCATGCCCGCCATCTCCGATCCCGGCGAGGATCTGGTGCGTCAGTGTGCGGCCAACGGCATTACCGTCGCATCGGTTCCCGGTCCCTCCGCCGTGGTGACGGCTCTGGCCATGTCGGGGCTTCCCACCCAGCGCTTTACCATGGAGGGCTTCCTGTCCACCTCCGGCAAGAGCCGCCGGGAGCATCTGGCTTCGCTCAAAGAAGAAAAACGCACCATGGTCATCTATGAGGCACCCCATAAGCTGGTGGAGACACTGAAGGACCTGCTGGACACGTTGGGCGACCGGGACGTGTCCCTGTGCCGGGAGCTTACCAAGCTCCATGAGGAGGTTGTCCGAACCACGCTGGCAGCCGCCTATGAGAAATATAAAGCCGAGCGGCCCCGGGGTGAATTTGTGCTGGTGATCCGGGGCGCCCCGGTGGAAAAGGGCCCGCGGCTCTCTCTGGAGGAGGCTATGGTCCTGCTGGAGAAATTCCGCGCCGAGGGACGCAGTCTCAAGGAAGCGGCCAAGCTGGCTGCCAATGAAAGCGGCCAGAGCAAGAACGATCTTTACCACGCGGCACTGGTACTGGAGAAAGAGGAAGAATGAAACGGAAGGAACTTTTTACCGCCCGGGATATGACCGAGGGGGCGCCCTGGAAGCGCATCGCCGAGTTTGCGGTGCCCATGCTGATCGGCAACATGGCCCAGCAGCTCTATAATACCGCCGACACGGTTATTGTCGGCATCTATGTGGGGGACAATGCCCTTTCCGCTGTGGGCAGCGCTTCGCCCATTCTCAATTTGCTGCTGGCCCTCTTTGTGGGCATTGCCACGGGCGCCGGCATTTGCGTGTCCCAGTATTTTGGGGCGAGAAACCGGGAGATGCTCTCCCGCACCATCGGCAACTGCATTACCCTTTCCGCCATTGCCACGGGCCTCATCATGGTCATCGGCACCGCCGTTGCCATGCCCCTGCTGCGGCTTTTGGGCACTCCGGAGAGCATCATCTACTGGTGCGCCGACTATCTGAAGATATTCTTCCTGGGCAGCGGCGGCTTTTTCTTCTACAACATGCTCTCCGGTATCCTCCGTGGCATGGGTGACTCCCTCTCCGCACTGCTTTATCTGCTGCTGGCAACGGCGCTGAACGTGGTGCTGGATCTGGTCTTTGTGGCAAACTTCGGCATGGGCGTGCCCGGCGTGGCTCTGGCCACCGTACTGGCCCAGTTTATCTCCTCCGTTGCCTGCCTCTGGAAGCTCCTGCAGATGCGGGACATTTTTGATCTCAATCCGGAGCAGCTGAGACTCAAAAAGAGCTGCGCCCTGCGTATCATCCGGATCGGCCTTCCCTCCGGCGCCACCCAGGCCATCTTCTCCGTAGCCATGCTGGCCGTGCAGTCCATTACCAACAGCCTTGGCGAGCTGGTCATCGCCTGCAACGTGATCATCATGCGCGTGGACGGCTTTGCCATGATGCCTAATATGTCCTTTGGTCAGGCCATGAGCGTCTACACCGGTCAGAATGTGGGCGCCCGACTGCCCGAGCGGGTGAAAAGCGGCGTGAAGCAGGGCCTGCTGCTGGCAGGCGGCACCGCTACGGTGCTGACGGTCGCCATCCTCCTCTTTGGTCATCACCTTTTCGGCATCTTTACCGAAACGGAGGAACTCATTGACCTGGCGGTGCGGATGATGCGCATTCTGGCCTTCGGCTACATCTGCGTCTCCGTAACGCAGGTGCTGGGCGGCGTGATGCGCGGCGCCGGGGATACCGTGACGCCCATGTGGATCTCCCTCTGCACCACCATTCTCATGCGTGTGCCCATGGCCTATATCATGGTGGCCCTGAGCCGCACGGAAGAATTTCCCAAGGGTCAGCCCTGGGCAATGTTTGTGTCGCTGCTGCTGGCCTGGATCACCGGTGCGCTGGTTTCCACCGTGGCTTACCGCGGCGGCAAGTGGAAGCGCAGCATGGAGCAGAGCTGGAAGCAGATGGAGGCGGAAGCATGACAGCGCAGGAGAGACTGGATGCCATTCTTCCCGCTCTGGAGCGGGAATACCCCATGGCCGACTGCACGTTGGAGGAGCGTGATCCCTGGAAGCTGCTGGTGCAGGTACGGCTTGCCGCCCAGTG
>SVLG01000006.1 GCA_015068055.1 Oscillospiraceae bacterium
AGTACCCCGAGGAGTCCGCCGGCAGCATCATGACCACGGAGTTTGTGTATCTGCGGCCGCAGATGACCGTAGAGGAGGCCGAAAAGCGCATCCGCCGTACCGGCGTGGACAAGGAGACCATCAACACCTGCTACGTTACGGACAAGGGCAAGCTCATCGGCGCCATCACCATCCGCACCCTGCTTTTGAGTGATCACGACGACGTGATCAGCGAGATCATGGAGACCAACGTGATCTCCGTCAGCACCACGGACGACCAGGAAGACGTGGCGCAGATGTTCTCCAAGTACAATTTCAACGCCCTGCCCGTGGTGGACACCGAGAACCGTCTGGTGGGCATCGTCACCGTCGACGACGCCATCGACGTTATCGAGGAAGAGGCCACCGAGGACATGGAGCTCATGGCCGGTATCGTGCCCTCTGAGCGACCCTATCTTCACACCACGGTGTTTGAAACGTGGAAATCCCGCATTCCCTGGCTGATGATCCTCATGCTCTCGGCCACTCTCACCGGACTGGTGCTGAACCACTTTGAGGATCAGCTGGCCGCCTGTCTGGTGCTCTCCAGCTTCATCCCCATGCTCTCCGGTACCGGCGGCAACAGCGGCACCCAGGCCAGCGTGGCCATCATCCGCGGTCTCGCCATTGGCGAGATCGAGCATACGGACGTGGTGCAGGTGGTCTGGAAAGAGATCCGGGTCAGCGTTCTCTGCGGTGTCTGCCTTGCGGTGGCAAACTTTGCCAAGATGCTGCTGGTGGACATGCTCTGGCTCCAGAACGGCGTCACCATTCACGTGGCGGCGGTGGTCTGCCTGACGCTGGTGGCCGTGGTTTTCCTCGCAAAGCTGGTGGGCTGCACGCTGCCCATCGCCGCGGACAAGCTGGGCTTTGACCCGGCGGTCATGGCCAGCCCCTTCATCACCACCATCGTGGACGTGCTGAGTCTGATGATCTACTTCCGCATCGCAGCCGCCCTGCTGCACCTGTAATTACTATTTTAAGGAGATATATCCCATGAGCGATTGCAACCATGATTGCAGCCATTGCTCCTCCGACTGCGCCGAGCGCAGTGCGGAGAGCTTTCTCAAGCCCCTGAACGCCGCTTCCAGTGTGAAGAAGGTCATTGCCGTTGTCAGCGGCAAGGGCGGCGTGGGCAAGTCCATGGTCACCAGCCTGCTGGCCGTCACCATGGCCCGCCGGGGCTTCAAGACCGCCGTGCTGGACGCCGACATCACCGGCCCCTCCATCCCCAAGTCCTTCGGCATCCACGGCCAGTGCTTCGGCAGCGATGACGGCATCGAGCCCGGCATCAGCCGCGCCGGCATCAAGGTCATGAGCATCAACCTCCTCCTGGAAAAGGAGACCGCCCCCGTTGTCTGGCGCGGCCCCGTCATCGCCGGTGCCGTCACCCAGTTCTGGACCGACGTTCACTGGGGCGATGTGGACTATATGTTCGTGGACCTGCCCCCCGGAACCGGCGACGTGCCTCTGACCGTGTTCCAGTCCCTGCCCGTGGACGCCGCCGTTGTGGTCACCACGCCCCAGGAGCTGGTGGGCATGATCGTGGAGAAGTGTGTCAACATGGCCGCCATGATGAACAAGAACGTGGTGGGTCTGGTGGAGAATATGTCCTATTTCCAGTGCCCCGACTGCGGCAAGCGCCACAGCATCTTTGGCGAGAGCCATCTGGAGGAAATCGCTGCGCGCCACGGCATTGAGGGCATCGCCCGCCTGCCCATGGATCCCAAGCTGACCGCTGCCTGCGACGGCGGCCAGATCGAGACCTTCTACGGCGAGTGGCTGGAAAGCCTGGCCGACACCATTCAGTCTCTCTGAGAAGCAGCAGAGTCCCGGCAGCCGCCGGGACTCTTTTATAAGGAGCGGTTTTTGTTGAATTTTGCTTTTTTCCTCTCCAGCGCCGCGCTGGGCATCGGCCTTGCCATGGACGCCTTTTCCGTCTCCATGGCCAACGGTCTCTGCGAACCGGACATGCCCCGGTCCCGCATGACCCTCATCGCGGGGATCTTCGCTGTTTTTCAGGCACTGATGCCCCTGACCGGCTGGGTCTGCGTACATACCATTGCCCGGCGTTTCCAGACCTTTGAGGAGCTGATCCCCTGGATCGCCCTCTTTCTCCTGCTCTTCATCGGCGGCAAGATGCTGCTGGACGGGCGGCAGGAGGCCGAGGAGGCCTGTGCCATCACCCGGCCGGGTTTTGGCGCGCTTTTGGTGCAGGGCATTGCCACCTCCATCGACGCCCTCTCCGCCGGCTTCACTCTGGCAGGCTACAGCGCCCCCATGGCGCTGGCGGCAGCAGGCATCATTGCAGCGCTGACCTTTGTGATCTGTCTCGTGGGCATCGCACTGGGCAAGCGTTTTGGTCTGAAGCTTGCGGGCAGGGCTCAGATCTTCGGCGGCGTGATTTTGATCCTCATCGGCCTGAAGATTTTCATCGACGGCGTATTTTAAAAAAAGAACCCGGTTCCTGTGGGAACCGGGTTCTTTTTATTCGCTCAGCCGGACACTGTTCAGGCCGTAATACTCCGCCATGTCGCGGTTTTTCCAGTCGTCCGGATCGGTGGTGATATCCAGGTAAGCCAAAAACTCCGGCCGATTCTCCAGCGGCTCCAGCACCACATCCTCACCGGCGGAGGCCCGGCAAACCGCGGCACGCGCCTCCATCTCGTCATAAAAGGCCTGGGCCTCGCCGGTAAGCATGGAGAAGGCCGCCTCACCGGCCGCGGGGAAGTTTCCGATCTCCAGCCCGCCGTCCTCGCCCTTACCGGCGCTCAGCCGACCCACGCAGGCCACGCAGAACAGCACCGCGGCACAGAGGAAGACACAGGCGTAGTTTTCGTTCAGAGAGGAAAGCAGCCGGTCAAAGAGGGACCCTTCAAACTTCCGGGCAGCCCAGCCGAAAACATAGAACAGCGCCGTCAGGACAACAGGGTAATAGCTGAAGTAAATGAGATTGATGTTCCGCTCGGGGATGGCAAAGCCCTGTGCATAAAAGCAGGGAGTGCCCAGAGCGGAGTAGACGCCGAAGAGCAGCACCAGCACGATGAGCGGAAAGCGGAAGTCCCGTCCGGATTTTTTTGCCAGCCTGTAAACCAGGGGACAGACGGCCAGCCAGCCCATCAGCACCGGCACGGTGGTGGCGTTGGCCATGCTGTAAGCGCCGTAGGCCAGGGACACGACGATACCCTTGACGGCGCTGGCCTCGCCGGTCATGCTCTGGCGCACCGCATTGCCCGGGGCAACGACGCTGATAATAAGACCCGCGGCAAGGAAGGCGAGAACCACACCCACCGGGATGGCCCGCGGCCGGCTTTCCCGCTGCACAAGGAGATACGCCATATAGAGGACAAGGATCATGGGCGTGACCAGTGCACTGGAATAATTGCTGCCGCCGATGAGGAAGGCAAAAAGCGCCAGCGGGATTATCCGCAGCCAGCAGGCCCGCGCCCCTTCCTTTCCAACAGCCCGAAACAGAAACACAAGAAACAAAAGATTCAGGGAATAGGTGAACGTGTAGGGGAAAGCTCCGCAGTGCCAGTAAAACCCCTCCACCGGTTCATAGCAAAACTGGACGGCAAGAAGTGTCAGCAAAAGAGAGACCAGCCACGCTTCCGCCCCGGAGGCCTTCATGAGATCCCGCAGCAGAAACTGCAGAAAATACACCATGGAGAGGCTGAACACCGTCAGAACCGCAACGCCGGAGATCCAGTAATACTGCTCCCCGAAGCTGGCCGGCTGCAGATACATCAGAAAGGTAAAGAAGAAATTCCCCTGCCAGCCGTAATACCGGTTGGCGGTCTCCCGAATGGCCGCCGCGATAACCTCGGCCACAGAATGGGTGGCATCCCAAACCGGTCGGGAACCGTTGAGAAAGGTAAAATCGTCGGCAGAGATATAGGCATAACGGGTCAGAGCATACAGCGGCAGCAGCGACAAGAGAAAGATAACGCCTGTTATGATGGCGCAGTTCTTTTTGGTGAAGACTCTTTCAAGCATGGCTTTTTCTCCTTTTTGAAGGCTTGCCTTCTTATTTATACCCCCGTACCGTCAAAGGCGGGAATGGCCTCGGTGCCGGCGGCGCTGAGTTCCTGCACAAAGCCGTCCTCAATACCGCTTTCCCCCAGCCAGTCGAGACACTGCTCCCACTCCGCTCCGCTGAGCGGCCGCTGCAGATTGGGATGCTCCCCCAAGTCCCCGCAGGGGGTGTACTGGGCCATGAGGGAGAAGAGTACCTCCCCGGGCAGGAAGGTCCTGCTCACCCAGTCGATGACCCGGCGGGTATTCTCCAGCTCCCCGGGCAGCACCAGATGCCGGATCAGCACGCCCCGGCGGAGCATGCCCTCCTCATCCAGCTCATAGGGTCCGGCCAGGCGTACCATTTCCCCGATCGCCGCCGCAGCCACGGCCGGGTAGTCCGGCGCGGCACTGTAACGCCCTGCCGTCTCGGGCAGCATATACTTCATGTCCGGCAGCCACACACTCACATGACGGGAGAGGGCCCGGACGGCCTCCACGCGCTCATAGCCCGAGGAGTTCCAGAGAACCGGGATGCCGGGTTTGGCCGCGTCCAGCGCCGTAAGAATATCCGGCAGGAATTGGCTGCCGGTGACCAGATTCAAGTTATGTACGCCCTGCGCTGTAAGCTCCCGGAAGATTTCCGCAAGCCGCTCTGCCGTGATATTCTCTCCTTCCTCCCCCCGGGAGAGGCGGAAGTTCTGGCAGAAAACGCAGCCCAGGGGACAGCCGGCGAAAAACACCGCCCCGCTGCCCCGCTCACCGCTGATGCAGGGTTCTTCGCCGAAGTGGGGAGCCGCCCGCCCCAGACGCAGCCCGGAGGCCCGGCAGCGCCCCGTCTCGAAGGGCCGCGCCGCGCCGCAGCGCCGGGGACAAAGCTCACACGAACTCACAGTGCAGAACCTCGGCGATATATTTTACCTCCCGGCAGCTTTCCCGGGGGCGGAGTCTGCCGCAGGTAAAGCCCTTGGCGGCCAGCTTCAGCATCTTTTTAAGAGTATATTTACTCTCGCCGGCCTCCCGGGCCCGGCGGACATAGCCCACCGTGGCAATCTCGCCGCCCAGCCGCTTCACAAGGCCGCGCAGAAAGAGGTCGTCCTCATGGAAGCAGCCCAGGGCCTCCATGGCCGCTTTATCCAGCAGCCGGTAGTCGGCGTGGTCGTAGATCAGGTCGCTGCCCAGCAGGCGCATAAGCTTATAGTAGCTCTGGGCGGTGAAGCGCTTGAGGAAGCTGTCGCTGCTGCGGTCGGTGCGGCAGCCGCAGACGATGTTGGCGCCCTTCTGAAATGCCTCCCACATGTCGTCCATGGCGTCGATGTCGTCCTGCAGATCGGCGTCAATGCTGATGGTGGCGTCACAGCGCGTCCGCGCCCACATAAGACCGGCAGTGAGGGCATTCTGATGACCCCGGTTCCGGTCCAGACGCAGGCCGGTAAAGTGGGGATCTTCCTCATGGAGGGCGCGGATAAGCTCCCAGGTTTTGTCTCCGGAGCCGTCATCCACCAGCACCACGCGGCCTTCGGGGCAGAGGGACTGAAGCTTCTTCAGAAAGACCGGCGCCGTCAGCGGCAGGGCCTCTTCCTCGTTATAGCAGGGGACTACGATATATAATACTTGAGACATAATTTCCCACTCTCCTTTTTGTTTCAGTATAATACTTTTTTCCACCCGGTGCAAGCAGACATATTTTAGGGGTAAAAGTGGAAAATTAACCCCCGAAACTCACATTTTTTGAATGATTTACCCTTGCAAAATCATAATAGACGTACTACAATACGTCCTTGAAAGGAAAACATTCCAAAGGAGGAAAATTCATGAACTACAAAAAGAAGAGCATCCGCGAAGCCAGCTTCGCCGGTAAGAAGGTTCTGCTGCGTGTGGACTTCAACCTGCCTCTGGACAAGAAGACCCACGCCATCACCAACGATAAGCGCGTCCGTGCCGCCCTGCCCACCATCCAGTACCTGCTGGATCAGGGTGCCGCTCTGGTGGTCTGCTCCCATCTGGGCAAGCCCAAGAAGGACCCCGATGCCAAAACCAACCTGACGCTCGCTCCCGTGGCCGTCCGCTTTGCCGAGCTCCTGGGCCGCGAGGTACAGTTCGCCGCCGATACCATCGGCCCCGAGGCCCAGGCCAAGGCGGCTGCCCTGAAGGCCGGCGAAGTGCTGCTCCTTGAAAACACCCGCTTCGACCCCCGCGAGGAAAAGAACGACCCCGAGTTTGCCAAGGCTCTGGCCTCTCTGGCCGAGGTCTACGTGTCCGACGCCTTCGGCGCCGTGCATCGTGCCCATGCCTCCACCGAGGGCGTGGCTCAGTTCCTGCCCGCTTACTGTGGCTTCCTGGTGGAGAAGGAGCTGAACGCTCTGGGCGGCGCCATTGAAGATCCCCAGCGGCCTCTGGTGGCCGTGCTGGGCGGCGCCAAGGTGGCCGACAAGCTGGCCGTCATCGAGAACCTTCTCAACAAGGCCGACAAGGTCATCATCGGCGGCGGCATGTCCTACACCTTCCTGAAGGCCAAGGGCTACGAAATCGGCAACTCCCTGCTGGACGAGAGCAAGATCGACTACTGCCGCGAGATGATGGAGAAGGCCGGGGACAAGCTGATGCTGCCCGTGGACCTACTGGTAGCGGACCACTACGCCCCCGACGCCGAGCCTCATATCGTGGCCTCCAACGCCATTCCCGTGGGCTTTGAGGGCATGGACATCGGTCCTGAGACCCGCAAGATCTACGCCGAGGAAGTAAAGAAGGCCGGCACCGTGGTCTGGAACGGCCCCGTGGGCGTCTTTGAATTTGAGGCCTTTGCCAACGGCACCCTCGCCATCGCCCAGGCCATGGCCGAGTGCAAGGGCATCACCGTCATCGGCGGCGGCGACAGCGCCAGCGCCATTGAGAAGATGGGCTACGCCGACAAGGTGACCCACGTTTCCACCGGCGGCGGCGCCTCTCTGGAATTCATGGAAGGCAAGGAACTGCCCGGCGTGGCCTGCCTGCTGGATCAGTAATTTTTTAAAAAAACCGCTGTGCCCTCCCCCGAACCGGGGAGGGCGCCGTTGACAAAGAGGAAACGATTATGAACAAGAAATACCGCCGCGTGATCATCGCCGGCAACTGGAAGATGAACCGGAAGCCCAGCGAGGTCAAGAGCTTTGTGGAAGAACTCCGCGCCGCCATGCCCGCCTCCACCAAGGGCTGCAGCGTTGTGCTGTGCATGCCCGCCACCCATCTGAGCAATCTGGCCGCCATGCGCTCCCGGCGCATCAGCGTGGGTGCCCAGAACGTCAGTGAGTTTGACTCCGGCGCGCATACCGGCGAGGTCAGCGCGGATATGCTCAGCGACATCGGGGTAAAATACTGCATCGTGGGCCACAGCGAGCGCCGCGCCGACAACGGCGACACCGACGAGCTGGTGAGCAAAAAGATCCGCGCCCTGCTGGAACGGGACATCACCCCCATCGTCTGCGTGGGTGAAAGTCTGCAGCAGCGGGAGCAGGATCTCACCATGGAGCACATCGCCTATCAGGTGAAGGCTGCCTTCTACGGTCTCAGCGCCGAGCAGGTGAAAAAGTGCGTCATCGCCTATGAACCCATCTGGGCCATCGGCACCGGCCACACCGCCACCGACGAGCAGGCGCAGGAGGTCTGCTTCGCCATCCGCGAGCTGCTGCGCCGCCGCTACGGCGCCCTGCTCTCCCGAAAGGTCAGCATCCTCTACGGCGGCTCCATGAACGCCGCAAACTGCGCCGGCCTTCTGGCCCAGCCCGATATCGACGGCGGTCTCATCGGCGGTGCCTCCCTCAAGAGCGCGGACTTTGCGAAGATCGTCCACGCCGGCTGCGAGGAATAAGCCATGAAAAAGACCCCTACCGTACTTTTAATCCTGGATGGCTACGGCCTTGCCCCCGCGGGTGACGCCAACGCCATCTCCATCGCCGCCACCCCCAATATGGATGGTCTCTTTGCCTCCTGCCCTCATACGGAGCTTCAGGCCTCCGGTCTGGACGTGGGTCTGCCCGAGGGCCAGATGGGCAACAGCGAGGTGGGCCACACCAACATCGGCGCCGGCCGTGTGGTCTATCAGGATCTGCCCCGCATCTCCAAGGCCATCACCGACGGCGACTTTTTTGAAAATCCCGCCTACTGCGCCGCCGTGGACGCGGCGAAGGAAAAGGGCCGCAGTCTGCACATCGTGGGCCTCCTCTCCGACGGCGGCGTCCACAGCCACAACACTCACCTTTACGCCCTTCTGAAGCTGGCCCGTGACCGCGGCCTCGACCGCGTTTACATCCACCCCCTCATGGACGGCCGCGACGTGGGCCCCAGCACCGGCGCGGGCTATATGCGCGAGCTGGTGGAAAAATGCGA
Organism: Oscillospiraceae bacterium; assembly: GCA_015068055.1. The sequence continues at coordinate 8,398 of SVLG01000006.1, forward strand.
AGAACTCGGCGTGGGCAAGGTTGCCACCGTGCAGGGCCGTTTTTACGGCATGGATCGGGACAAGCGCTGGGACCGCGTGGAAAAGGGTTACGCCGCCATGGTCTACGGCGAGGGTGAGAAAAACCCGGACCCCGTGGCTGTGCTGGAGGAAAGCTACAAAAACGGTGTCACCGACGAGTTTGTGCTGCCCACCGTCTGTGACGAGGCCGGCACGATCCGCGCCGATGACAGCATCATCTTCCTGAACTTCCGCCCCGACCGGGCCCGGGAGCTGAGCCACGCCTTTATGGACGAAGACTTTGAGGGCTTTGAGCGCCGCCTCGGCCGCTTCCCCCTCACCTATGTCTGCACCACCGAGTACGACGCCTCCCTGCAGGGCGTGCAGATCGCCTTCCCCGCCGAGGAAATCCACAACACCTTCGGTGAATACATCTCCCGCATGGGTATGACACAGCTGCGCATTGCCGAAACGGAGAAGTATGCCCACGTGACCTTCTTCTTCAACGGCGGTCTGGAGGAGCCCTACGCCGGTGAGGATCGCTGCCTGATCCCCTCGCCCAAGGACTTCCCCACCTACGACCTCATCCCCGAGATGAGCGCCGCTCCCGTGGCCGCCGAGTGCGCCGCACGCATCCGCTCCGGCAAGTACGACGTGGTGATCTGCAACCTGGCCAACTGCGACATGGTGGGTCACACCGCCGTCCGGGAGAGCGTCATCAAGGCTGTGGAGGCCGTGGACGAGGCCGTAGGCGTGATCGCCCGGGCCGTCCATGAGATGGGCGGCATCCTGCTGGTCACCGCCGACCACGGCAACGCCGACCGCATTGTCAAGCCCGACGGCAGCCCCGACACCGCTCACACCACCAACCCTGTACCCCTGATCATCATGGGCGCCAGCGTGGAGCTGCGCCCCGGCCGCCTGGCCGACCTTTGCCCCACCATGCTGGATCTCATGGGCCTTGAGCGCCCGGATGGCATGAACGGCGAGAGCCTTGTGGTCAAGGGCTGAAAGGAGTAGCTTTATGAAGGAATATTTTGAAATCGTTGACGTGCTGGCCCGGGAAATTCTCGACTCCCGCGGCAACCCCACCGTGGAGGTGGAGGTGACGCTGGATAACGGCGTCATCGGCCGAGCCGCGGTGCCCTCCGGTGCGTCTACCGGCGTGTACGAGGCCTGCGAGCTCCGGGACGGCGACAAGAGCCGCTATCTGGGTAAGGGCGTTCTGAAGGCCGTGGAGAATGTCAACGGCGAAATCGCCGAGGCCCTGCTGGGCCTGAACGTGCTGGACCAGAGCTATATCGACAAGCTCCTGGTGGAGCTGGACGGCACGGCCAACAAGACCCGTCTGGGTGCCAACGCCATGCTGGGCGTCTCCCTGGCCTGCGCTCACGCCGGTGCCGAGGCTCTGGGTATGCCCCTCTACAGCTATATCGGCGGCGTCAACGCCAAGACCCTGCCCGTTCCCATGATGAACGTGCTCAACGGCGGCGTACACGCCCCCAACTCCAGCGTGGACATTCAGGAGTTCATGATCATGCCCGTGGGTGCCCGCAGCTGGCACGAGGCCCTGCGCTGGTGCAGCGAAGTGTTCCATGTCCTCGCCAAGGTCGTCGGCACTTCCAGCGTAGGCGATGAGGGCGGCTACGCCCCCAGCGATCTTAAGAGCGACGAGGACGCTCTCAAGGCCCTGGTCACCGCCATTGAAAAGGCCGGTTACCGCCCCGGCGAGGACTTCCTCCTTGCCATGGACGCCGCCTGCTCCGACTGGTTCAGCGCCGAGGACGAGTGCTACCATCTGCCCAAGCGCGGCGTGAAGATGACGCGCGAGGAAATGGTGGCCATGTGGGTGGACTTCTGCGACAAGTACCCCATCGTCTCTCTGGAGGACTGCATGGCCGAGGACGACTGGCAGGGCTGGAAGATGCTCACCGACGCGCTGGGCGATCGTGTCCAGCTGGTGGGCGACGATCTTTTCGTCACCAACGTCAAGCGGGTGAAGATGGGCATTGAGCGCAAGGTCGCCAACAGCGTCCTCATCAAGCTCAACCAGATCGGCACCCTCACCGAGACGCTGGACACCATGCTGCTGGCCAACCGCGCCGGTTACACCACCGTGGTCTCCCACCGCTCCGGCGAGACCGAGGATACCACCATCGCCGATCTCGTGGTGGCGCTGAACGCCGGCCAGATCAAGACCGGCGCCCCCAACCGCAGCGACCGCGTGGCCAAGTACAACCAGCTTCTGCGCATTGAGGATGAGCTCTTTGACGCGGCCCGTTACCCCGGCCGCGAGGCGTTCTTCTCCATTAAGATGTAACCCCATACAGCAAAGCCCGTCTCCTGTGAACAGGAGACGGGCTTTTCCGTGCTTGACAGCACCCAGACCGAAGGGTATTCTATTGCTATCAAGAAGTCTGGAAATGATACTTTCAAAGGAACAGAGTATGTTGGAAAACGAGCGAGACGGGCTGGCAAAGTCCCGTCATGAATTTAAGTTCATCTGCCGGGAAAGCACCCTGGCCGTGATACAGAGCCGGGTTCGCCCTTTGATGAGGCCGGACCCCCACGCAGGGCCGGACGGCGTATATCGGATCCGGAGTCTTTATTTTGATGACCCCGGCGGCAGCTGCTATCTGGAAAACGAAAACGGCACCGATCCCCGGGAAAAGTTCCGCATCCGCATCTATAACGGCAGCGCAGCCCGCATTTCTCTGGAGTTGAAGCAGAAACGGCAGGGAAAGACCCGCAAGCTCTCCTGCCCACTCACCGAAGCGCAATGCCGCAGCCTCATGGCCAGCTGTCCTTTGCCGGAATCCGCAGAGTATCCGCCTGTTCTGCAAAAATTGCTGCTGCTTATGAAAACCCGGCTTTACAGGCCGGTGATCATCGTGGAGTATGACCGCACCCCCTACATATATCCCTGCGGAAATGTCCGCGTTACACTGGATAAAAACATCTCTGCCTCCACGGCTTTCTCCGCCTTTCTGGCCCCGGAAATTCCCCGGCGGCCAATCATGGAGACCGGCACCCACATTCTGGAAGTAAAGTACGACGAATTCCTTCCCGACCCCATTCACGCAGCCCTGCAGACGGATCCGCTTTGGCAAACATCCTTTTCAAAATTCTATTTATGTCGAAAATACAGTTTATGAGAAGCGAGGATAACGCATGATAAACTACGTGGATATTTTTAAAAATTCCTTCCTGAATGCCTTCAGCACGGAGGGCCTGCCTGTGCCGTTTATCGTCTCCAGTCTTGTGCTTTCGGCGGTTATCGGTATGTATATTTTTCTGGTCTACCGGCTTTTGACCAGAAAGACCTTCTATTCCAAAAATTTCAATGTGGCGCTGGTTGCCATGACCATCATCACCACGGCCATCATCCTCGCCATGCAGGCCAGCATCGTCATCTCTCTGGGCATGGTGGGTGCCCTCTCCATCGTCCGCTTCCGCACCGCCATCAAGGACCCTATGGATCTGGTCTATCTTTACTGGGCCATCGGCGTGGGCATCATCTGCGGCGCAGGCCTTGCGGAGCTGGCCTGTATTGTCTCCGTGGGCCTCACGGCGGTAATTCTCTTTCTCGACTATCTCCCCACGGCCAGGGCTCCCATGATGCTGGTAATCAACGCCGATGAACGCAGCGCCGAAGGAGATATCCTCGCTGTGGTGAAACAGTACAGCAGCGTCGTTCGTGTCAAGTCCCGGAACATTACCAACGGAAAGCTGGACATGGTCATGGAACTGCGTGTAAAGGACGAGAGCGGCCTCATTCAGGCCGTGGCAGATATTCCGGCGGTGAGCTTTTCCTCGCTGCTGGCTCACGACGGCGAAGTCACATTTTAAGAGGCGGTGATTCCTATTCGTCAGCAAACAAAAAAGCTGCTGATTGCGCTGCTTTTCACCGCCGCCATTTCGCTGCTGTTTCTTTCCCTCAACCGGGGAGCTGAGCGCCGGCTGCAACGTCTGCAGGAGGACGGCTTCATCTCCTTTTCCCATCCTTCGGGCTTTTATGACGAAGCCTTCACTCTGGAAATCAGCGGCGGCGGTCGTTACGACATCCGTTACACGCTGGACGGCAGCGAACCCACAGCCGCCTCGCCGCTCTACGAGCGCGGCAGCGGCATCTTCGTGGCGGATGTTTCACCCACGGCCAACCAACACTCGGCCCGGACGGACATCTCCGCCGGCTTCCACAGTGAACTGCTGACAAAATACAGCGGCGGCGCCGCCCGTTACACCGTGTCCGACGAACCGGTGGATAAATGCACCATCCTTCGTGCGGCGGTCTTTAACGGCGCCACGCGGGTTGGCGAAAGTGTCTTCGGCGTTTATTTCGTGTTTCCGGAACAGCTGGAAGCCTACCAAAAGCTCTATGCCGTCTCCATCACCGCTGACCCGGATGACCTTTTCGGCTATGAGCGGGGCATTATGGTCACCGGAAAAACCATGGATGACTACTTTGCCTCCCAGGAACTCAGCGACGCCGAGCATAAAAGCCGTTGGGACAGCGCCTATTGGTGGTGGTGGCCGGCCAACTACCGCAACAAGGGCGTCGACTGGGAACGTACGGCGCACATCAGCGTTTTCAACGAAGATCATCAGCCGGAGCTGGAGCAACTCTGCGGTATCCGCATTCAGGGCGGCGGCAGCCGGGGCCGTGCTCTCCGCAGCCTCCGCTGCTTCGCCAGACCCAAATACGCCGGGGCGGATACCTTTGATGTAAGCTTCTTTGGCAGCGACATCCGACCCGACAGCCTGATCCTTTTCGCCGGCGGCGATGACTACGGCTTTAACCTGCAGGACTATTTGGTTCACAGCATGGCGCGGGAGCTGAATTTTGCAACGATGGGCTTTGTTCCCTGCGCCTTCTTTCTCAATGGGGAGTTCTGGGGTGTCTATCATCTCACCGAGGATTACAACGCCAACTTTATCGCCAACCATTATGCCGTTGAAGAAAACAATATCCTCATGATAAAAAACGGCGCCGTGGAAGCTGGCGCGGAGTATCAGCTGCAGCTCTACAATGACATGATTCTGGAGCTTGCCCGGGCGGACATGACCATAGAGGCAAACTATCGCAGAGCCTGCGAACGGATCGACATGGACAGCTATATTGATTATTACGCCCTACAGACCTATGTGGCCCGCTATAACGACTGGCCCGGCGCTAACTACGCCGTCTGGAGGACCACGGATCGGGAAGACTCTCCGTACGGGGACTGCAAGTGGCGCTGGATGCTCTTTGATATGAACTCCGGGGCTCTGGCCGGAGAATTTTATAACCGCTCCGCCGAGGACTCCGTTGCCTATGTGCTGCAAAAGGATGAGACCTTCCGCTCCCTTTTCCGGAATGCAGATTTCCAGAAGCGCTACGCCGAACGTCTCTTGTATATAAGCGAGGAAGTTTTTGACCCGGAACGCTGCGCAGCCTTTATTGATGACTATGCCGGAAACGCCGGAACACTTTTACAGCAGACCAATATGCGCATCTACAACAATCCCAAAGCAGAAAATTTTGAAACGTACACGGAAAATCTCAAGCTGTTTTTTGCAGAGCGAGGCGCAAACATTCGGGAGCAATTGGCGTTGCATCTGGACGACGCCGTGACCGCAGAACTTGATTTAACAACTATCACGTAAAAAAAGACAGCCTCTCGGCTGTCTTTTTTACATCCCTTCAAAGCGGATCCGGTAGCGCTTGGCGGGGCGGCCGGGGCGGTTGAGGGTGCGGCTGTACTGCACGGCGGCCAGGCCGCAGTCGCAGAGTTTGTCCAGAATGCGCAGGGCGCTGCGGGGCGTAAGCTCCAGAGCTTCCGCCAGCTCCTCGGCCGAGAGACTGTCCTCCCGGCGCTCACTGAGCAGGGCGGTGATGCGGTTTATATAGCGCAGGGGTACGCCGCTCATACGGCTGTAGCGCTCGGGGCTCTCCTTCCCCGCCGAGGCGGCGGGCACGCCACCGGGCTTTTCGGCGGTGAGACCCAGGAGACAGCCATCCGACGTGACCACATAGGCGGGCAAGCCCCCGCTTCCCATGGCCTCCATAACACCGCGCTGGGCATTCCGGTGGGCGTCCACCACGTTGTCGGCGCAGCCCCAACCCACCGCCACCTCAAAGGGCAGGGCCAAATTCAGCTGGGCGGTCACCGGGCAGACGGTGTACTGCTCTGTCAGTTCCCGGAGGGTGGAGACGTTGCAGGTCAGCTCGATGCGGTCGCCGTGGCGGTAGATGAGGAAAATATCCCCCATGCGCTTGTTGCAGCTCTCCAGCTGCCGCTGCAGTTCGTCCATGACGGTCTCACTCCGTTCCCCTTCCCGGGGCAGCACCAGCCCCACGCAGCTGGCCGCGTCGTGGACGCGCTCGGTGGTGAGCCGCAGCTCCAGGCCCCGGAAGGTCTCCAGCATGGTCTCGGGGGAGGGGAGGATAAAGCGGTAGCGGATGCCGTCGGCCTGAAAATAGTGCTCCATGCTCCGAAAACGGGTGACGATCAGGTCTACCTGTCCGCTGGCCCAGAGCTGGCGGTAATGGTCCAGAGAGCGCTGATACACGGAGGCATGGGGGTAGTCCGGCACGCTGCCGTTTGACTGCAGGGGGATGCCCGGTCGGCCGAAGATCATCTCAAAGTTCACCGGGATCTCCGGCTCGTCGATGAATACCCGGGAGAAGTCCAGCTCCGGCTCCTGCACCGCCAGCTGCGCGATGAGGCAGTAATAGTCCCGGTCGGAGATGGTAAAGAACGCATGGGGCTGGGGGATGCTGCCGAAACGCTCCAGAATCACATGATAGGGATAGGAGCCGCTGAACAAAAGGGCATCAAAGCGCTCGGCATTCTCCTGATAAACCTCGTAGAGATGCTCCAGCGAGGAATAGGGCAGGTAGGTGATCTTGCTGCGCTTGCGCATCTCCTTTTCCACCTGCATAATGCTGTGGAGCGTCTGCTCGGCGGTGATGATACCAATGGAATACATGGCGCATGCCCCCTTTCACCGGGTATTATAGCGCGTTCTTTTCCGTCACGCCAGTGGCAAAATGTCTAAAATTTTGTCTTAAATTAAGCGCAGATTGACGAAAAGTTTTTTCTGTTAAAGTGACAGAATGTTCAAAATATGCCTAATATCCACACAAAAACCGGATATTATTCTATTAAAATATTCTGAAACTCGTTGACAAGCGCCGCAATTAAACGTATAATGCCCTTGGAAAACAGGATAATTTTTGTCCTAAATTGTGTCCAAAATCCCCGTAATGGAAAGGAGAGATCTTTATGAAATCGAAGATCTTTGAAACCCGGAATCTGGTCATTCTGAGCTTTCTGGTAACGCTGCAGGTCGTGCTGGAGCGGCTGGGCGGCATCAATGTGCTGGAGATGAAGATCGGCTTCGGCTTCCTCCCCATCGTCATGGCGGCGGTGCTCTACGGCCCCGTGGGCGGTGCCATTGTCGGCGGCATGGGCGATCTTCTCGGCTCCCTCCTCTTTCCCACGGGTGCCTATATGCCCTGCTTCACCCTGACGGCCGTGCTGGTGGGTCTGGAACTGGGCTTCTTCCTGCATAAGAAGCGCAGCCATCTGCGCGTGGCCATCGCCACCGTACTCCATCAGCTGGTGCTGGTCTGGTTCCTGAACACCTACTGGATTGTTCTCTTTTTCACCCACAAGGCTTACACCGCCCAGCTGGTCATGCGTCTGCCCCAGCTGCTGATCATGACCGTGGTGGAGTTCCTTGTGACCACTGCGCTGCTGCCCCTGTTCAGCCGTTACGAAAAGAAGGTTCTCGCATGACATTTCAGGAAGCTGTCAATTTCATCACCGCCGCCAACGCCAAGGGCAGCTGCCCGGGTATGGAGCGGATCGAGGAACTCATGAGCCGTCTGGGTAACCCCCAGGCGGCCATGCGCTTTGTTCACGTTACCGGCACCAACGGCAAGGGCAGCGCCGCCACCATGCTCTCCGCCATTCTCACGGCGGCGGGCTATCGCTGCGGCCTCTACACCTCCCCCCACCTTCTGAGCTATAAGGAGGACTTCCGGGTAAACGGTCAGGAGCTCAGCGACGAGGATTTCTGCGCCGCGGTGGAGGCCGTGGCCGCCGCCGAGAAGGGCATGGAGGATGCGCCCACGGAGTATGAGCGCCTGACCGCCATTGCCATTGAGTGTTTCCGCCGGGCCGACTGCGACATCTCCATTCTGGAAGTGGGCTGCGGCGGCGAGGGAGACAGCACCAACATCATCCCCAGCCCCGAGGCTGCCATGATCATGAACATCGGGCTGGAACATATGAGTATGCTGGGCGACACGCTGGAGAAGATCGCCACGGTCAAGAGCGGCATTATCAAGCCCGGCTGCGACGCCGTTTGCTACCGGAGCTGCGAGAGCGTGGAGCAGGTGCTGGCAGCGCGCTGCGAAAAGGTGGGTGCGCGGCTGCACAAGGCCGACTTCGACGCCATGGAGCGTCTTGACAGCGACCTCAGCGGTCAGCGCTTCCGCTGGCGCGGTCAGGAGCTGACGCTGGCGCTGCTGGGCGAACACCAGCTGAAGAACGCCGCCGTGGTCCTCACCACGGTGGAGGCACTGCGCCAGCGGGGCTGGAACATTGATGAAACCGCCGTGGCGGAGGGTCTGGCCGCCGCCCGCTGGCCGGCCCGCTTTGAGGTGCTGCGCCACGACCCCCTCTTTGTGGTGGATGGGGGCCACAACCCTCAGTGCGCCGAGGCCATGGCTGCCCTGCTCCGGGAAAACCGGGCGGAAAATTCCCTGACCTTCCTGCTGGGCGCGCTGGCCGACAAGGATTATCGGCAGATGCTGGAGCTGATCTGGCCCTGGGCCAAAGACTTTATCACCGTCACCCCGGAAAGCCACCGGGCCCTGCCCGCCGAGGCCATGGCGGAGGTCATCCGCAGCATGGGCAAGGAGGCCACTGCCTGCGGCAGCATCGATGACGGCGTGGCACTCTGCATGGAGCGGGGCGTGGATACGCTGGCCTTCGGCTCTCTCTACATGGCGGGCCACGCCCGGGAGAGCTTTCTGAGGAGGCTGAACCATGGGTAAACGATGCTTACCGCTGCTTTTTGCCCTGCTGCTTCTGGTCGGCTGCGGCGAAAAAGCGCCGGAGATACCCCCGGCGGACGAGGCGGCCGCTGCCGCCATGGACGCTTTCTGCGCCGCACACCCGGAGGAGGCCCTCCGCTGGAGCGCTGCCGGGGACTGCGCGGAGACGGAGAGCACGGCCGAATTTCCGGTGACGCTTCATTATACCGATGCCGCGGCCCTCGCCGAGGGTCTTGCTGCCGAGGTGGAGACCGCGCTGGCCGCGCGGATGGAGACGGTAACCTTTGCCTCCGAGCTTTGCGAGGGCGGAGCCTACCGGCCCGATGTCCTGACCGCAGCCTGGGAAGCGGCGCTGAGCGGACGCGCGGCACAGGAAACCACCGCGGACTTCACGCTCCGCCTCCGCTATGACGGCAGTCAGTGGCTGGCCGAAAACGAACCGGAGATCGAAAGCCTTGCGGCAGCGCTGGCCGCCGAGGAGGCCGCGCTGGCGGAGATCGTGCCGCCCCGGAAGATCTACCGGCTGGACCCCAACGCCACCGTGGGTCCCGCCCCCAACCCCGACGGCTTTCTGGTGACGGAGGACGCCGCGGAGATCGACGCTCTGCTGCAGCGCCCCGAAGCTCAGGCCCTCATCAACGGCCAAAAGACCGCCTGGGACAGTCTCCGCCAGCGCAAGGAGGGGACGAAGCTTCATGCCTATCTGGACGAGACCATTCTGGTACTGGTCTGGCAGGAGCATCGCATCCCGGCCACGCTGACCTTTGCCGAGGTCTTCATCGCCGACGGCTCCCAGCTGATACGAAAGCTCTCCGATGACACTTACGGCTCCTTCAGCCTTGTGGTGCCCACGGAATTTGCCCGGCAGACCAACGCCGTCCTGCTCACCGACGGAGACTTCTACATGCTCCGGGGCGGCTACGGCATCAACGTCTGGCAGGGGGAGATTTACCAGAACAAGGGCGAGCTGGCCGACTCCTGTTTCTTTGACAGCCAGGGCAACATGCTCTTTGCCTACGCCGGAGAACTCACCACCCCCGAGGCGGTGGAGCAGTTTGTAAAGGACAACGACATCCGCACGGGCTTCTCCTTTGGCCCGGTGATGGTGGATGAGGGCGTGAATGTCTGCCCGGACTACTACGCCGTGGGCGACTATCTGGGTGAGCTGGCCCGCTGCTGCTTTGCCCAGCTGGGCGAGCTCCACTACCTCATCGCCACCGCAGACTATTATTACAGCATTCCCGCCATGGCGGACCTGCTCATTGAGCGGGGTGCCCGGTGGGCTTACAATCTGGACGGCGGCCAGTCCTCGGCCATCATCCTCCGGGGTGAACAGCTCAACCCCAGCATTTTCGGAACGGAGCGGGCCCAGAGCGACTGCATCTTCTTTGCCACGGCCCTGCCGGAGAAATAAAAAAGAGAGCCAAAAGGCTCTCTTTTTTATTTCTTCTTTTTCGGCAGGGGGCGCTTGTTGCCGTTTTCATCCACCAGATAGGTGTTTTCCAGAATCTGCAGAGCACCCTGACGCCACTCGGCGATGTAGGCCTTGCGCAGGTCGGCCCGCTCAGCCTCCTCCTCCGGTGTAAGGCCCCGCTCCTTGGCCAGCTTTGCCAGCTCATTGATGCGTGCGAGTTTTTCTTCAATCATGTTCCATAGTCCCCAATTCATCAAGATTCAGTTCATAGGCCGGAATGCAGTGGGTCAGAAACCACTCGGCCTCCGGCAGGGCCATCTTTTCAATGGCGGCGCGGGTGGCACTCTCGGCGGAGAGGAACTCCCGGTTGCCCGCCTTGCGCTCGGCCACGCACTTGGTAAGGGCAGAGAGCTTATCCGCAGCCTTCACCAACTGCCACAGCTCCGCATCCTTCTCCGCCGGGGAAAGCACCTGCGCGTAGGCGGGCCGAAGTTCCTCCGGCAGCAGCGTCAGGAGCTTTTCCTCCGCCCGCCGCTCCACATCCTTATAGGCCGTGCGGATGCGCCGGTCGTAGTACTTCACCGGCGTGGGCAGGTCGCCCGTCAGGGTCTCGCTGGCATCGTGGTACAGGGCCAGCACCGCCAGCCGCTCGGCATCGCAGGGCTTGTGAAAGACCTCCCGGCGGATGAGGCCCAGCGCGTGGGCATACACCGCCGTTTCATGGCTGTGCTCCTGAACGTTTTCCGGTATGCTGCTGCGCATGAGGCCCCAGCGGGCGATGAAGCGCATCCGGGAGAGAAGGGCAAAAAAACCGTTGGCCATCTCAGCCCCGCTCCTTTCGCAGCAGCCGGATATCCCGGCCCAGGAAGGTGAGCCACTGATATTCGCCGCTGAGCCGGGAGCTGAGCTGGGGGCCGTAGCGTTCGGTGATGGCGGCGCGGTCCAGGTTGGTGGAGATGATGGTGCTCTTACCGGAGCGGATGCGCCCGTCCAGCAGAGAGTAGAGGGCGCTCTGGCTGAAGGCGGTGAGCATCTCGGTGCCCAGATCGTCCAGAATGAGGAGATCACAGCCCATCAGCTGACGCAGCCGGGAGGCGTTTTCCGCCTGCTCCTCCTCGCTGCCCCGGGGGAACTTCTCCCGCTCGAAAACGGTCAGCATGGCGCTGACCGTGTCATAGGCCACGGAGTAGCCCTTGTCCGCCACCACCCGGGCGATGGCCGCGGAAAGGAAGGTCTTTCCCAGACCGGGGGCCCCGGTAAAGAGAAGGCTGCCGGAGCCGGGGGCAAAGGTTTCCGCGTAGCTGCGGCAGATACGGAAGATCCGGTCCATGCGCTTGCGGGGCGGATCGCTGCCCTCGGCGTCGTAGTAGCTGAGGCGAAAATTCTCAAAGCACTCCTTATCGCTGCGCAGCAGGGGAGAGAGCTCCAGCGTCTGCTCCTTTTTATAGAGGGCCAGGAGGCAGCTGCAGAGGCTGCCGTCGTCGTTGTGGCCCCGGTCGGCGCAGAGAGGACAGTCGTGGATCTCGTCCAGATAGTTTTCCGGGAGGCCGTGGCGGAGAAGGAGGGCACGGCGCTCATCCTGCAGCCGCAGGCTCTCGGCGGCCATATCCTCCGCGCTGCGCCGGGTATCGCCCAGGGCAAGACCCACCAGCTCCGTCATAATGCCCCGAAGCCGCGCATCGATCTCTTCTATACGCGGCACGCGGTCATAGACCTCATAGCGGCGGCGTTCCTCTTCCCGGCGGTGTTCCTCCCGGCGGGCATTGAGCCGCTGCCGGGCCTTCGCCAGCAATCTTCCCTCCATATTCTTACCTCTTTTCCCTCAGCATCTGCTGTTCCAGACGCTCCAGATCATCGTCGATGGCGCTGTGTGCCGGACCCGGAGCCGCGTGCGCCCTGCGCGCTGTGCCCCGGCCGTCCTTTTCCTCGATCTCGCGGACGGTACGCAGCCCCTTCTCCTGCCAGGAGCGGAGGATGCGGTCCATGTATTTCCAGACCAGTTTTCCCGTACCCATCACGGTGCGGTCATAGGCCAGGGCCAAAGCCTCCATGGGAAAGCCCATGGCCAGCCATTCTTCCATATACTTCCGCTCTCCGGGGGTAGGGGCGCGGCCAAAGATCTGCAGCGTCCGGGCCAGTTCCCCCATATCCGTCTCCTGCTTTTCCTGCGCGGCCAGATAGGCCTCGGCCAGCTCCAGCGTCATGATCTCCCGGCTGCACCAGCGGTAGGCCTCCTTCTCGATGGAGTACATGGTGGGGAGGCGGCCCTCGCCGTAGCGGCGGCGGGTGCGCTCGGCGCAGTGGTGGATGAGAAGCATGATGACCTCCGGCGGGAGACCCAAGCGGTCATAGATGCCAAAGAGCGTGCGGAGATCGGCCCCGGAGAGCCGGTGGCCCAGAAGCTGCTCCGTTTCGGAAAGCAGGGCCTGAAAAGCCCCGTCTTCCCGGCTGCGGCGGACGATGTCCTCGGCGGTGTAGGGCGGGGTTTCCTCCGGCGGGGGCAGGGGGGCTTTCTTTTCCGCCGCTTCCCCCAGAAGACCCACCGAGCGGAGCTTTTCCGCCGCGGCGTGGACGGCGGACACGCTGAGACCCAGCTGTCGGGCACAGTGCTCCTCCCGCAGCGCATCCCCGCTGGTGAGCAGCCATATGTAAATGAGGGCCGCGTCTCCGTCGCGGAGCGCCAGCAGCGTCTCGGCGTGCTCTGCGGGGAGGATCAGCCCCGCCGCTGCCGCCAGACGGTATCTCTTTTCGTCCATGCAGGTCTCTTTCTTTCTTAAGACTTATCTTTGGATTTTTGATTATATCACAGGATTAACACTTGATGCAAGCGCGGCTCTTGTGGTAAAATACTATTTTGTAGAAGTATCACCTGAGGAAACGATATTTATGATGGAACTGCTTTCTCCTGCCCCCTCGCCGGAGGCGGCTATCGCGGCGGTGCAGAACGGCGCCAACGCTATATATCTGGGCTTCGAGGGCCTTACCGGCTGTCGGAGCGCTGTGAATTTTTCGGACGCGGCCTTTGAAAGCACCGTCCGCTATTGTCGTGTCCGCAGCTGCCGGGTATATCTGGCACTGGACATTCTGGTAAACGATTTTGAAACCGCCCGGGCCGGCGGTCTGGCCCTGCGCGCCCAGCGCGCCGGGGTAGACGCCATCATCGTCCGGGATCTGGGCGTGTTCCGCATTCTCCGCCGCCTTCTGCCGGAGATGCCCCTCTACGCCGCAGCGGAGCTGGGCTTCCGCACACCCCAGGATGCCGCCATGGCCGCCGCGCTGGGATTCAAGCGCATCTTCCTGCCCCCGGAGCTTAATCCGGAGGAGATCGAGCGCATGAACGGCCACGGCGTGGAAACCGCCGTGATGGTGCAGGGCAAGCTCTGCGCCGCCGTCAGCGGCCTTTGCAGCATGTGTCTCATGGCTGGGCAGCAGAGCGCCGACCGGGGTCTTTGCACAGCCGTCTGCCGGGAGGGCTATTCTCTGGGCGGACGCTGGGACAGCACACCGCTGAGCTTTAAGGATCGCTGTCTTATCCACCGGCTGGTGGATCTGGAAAAGGCCGGGGTCAGCTGCGTATGGCTGGGCGACCGGGACATGCGGGCAGAGTACACCGCCGCCTTTACCGCCATCTATGCCCGGGCCGTGCAGGAGGGAAAGCTCCCCGCGGTCAGCGATCTGGAAAAGACCCACGGCATTTTCTCCCCCTATGGTTACAGTGAGACAAGCGAAGCCGCCGGAGCCCCCCGTTGGGAGGATGGCCGGGAGGTGGAGCGCTTCTGCGGCGAGCAGCGCCGCAGCTATACCGGCGGCAGCGAGGTGCGCCGGGTACCTGTGGAGTTTGCCATGGCAGCGCGCAGCGAACACAGCCGCCTGCGCATGGGCGTGGTGGACGGCGACGGCAACAAGGCCGTGATGGACGGCCCCCTGCCGGTGTTCTACGGCGATGTGCCCCTGACGGAGACAGCCGTACAGGAGGCCATGTATAAGACGGCGGGTACGCCCTACCACTGCACCAACGTCCGCGTGGCCGCCAAGGAAGGGCTTGCCGTGGCCCGCAGCGAGCTGGACATGGCCCGGCGGGATCTGCTGGAGCAGCTCAGCGAAATACGGGGCAAGGCTCCCAAACGGCGGGAGGGGTCCTTCCCGGCCATGCCGCCCTCCACGGCGGCCAGCGCCGAGCCTCAGGTCTGCTTCCGCTTCCGCACCGCCGAGCAGATGACCAGGAACATGGCTGCGCTGAAGCCGGCCTGTGTCTACGCCCCCCTGGAGCTGATTGCCGAAAAGCCCGGCGTGCTGGAGCCCTTCCTGGATGCCGGCAGCGTCCCCGTGGCCGTACTGCCGGCCGTCGTCTGCGGCGCGAAGGAGGAGCGGGAGCTGGAGGCCATGCTGGAGAAGATCCGGGCCGCCGGGGTGTATCAGGTCTGCGCCTCCTCCCTGGGCATGGCCCTGGGTGCGCTGCAGGCGGGACTCAGCGTCCGCGGCGGCGCGGAGCTGGGCATCTTCAACAGCTACGCCTTGCAAAATCTGGCGGCAGCGGGTTTTCTGAGCGCCGTGGTCTCTCCCCAGCTAAGCTTTGAGCAGATCCGCGCCATGGCAAAGCCTCTGCCCACGGAGATGGTCATCTACGGCCGGCTCAGTGCCATGGTCACCGACCGCTGTCTCATGAAGGCCAGCGCCGGGCGCTGCACCTGCGCTACGCCGGGTCAGCTGGCGGACGAGCGGGGCGGCATCTGGCCGGTGGTCCGGGAATTTGGCTGCCGCAACCGCATCTATGCCCCCAAAAAACTCTTTCTGGCCGACCGCGCGGCGGACTGGTGCAGCTGCGGGCTCTGGGGCGTGCAGCTGAGCTTCTCCACCGAGAGCCCCCGGGAATGCCTGGAGGTGGCCCGGAGCTATCTGGAAGGCAGCGGCTACCGGCCCAACGGCCTGACCCACGGCTGCTGCTACAAGGGTGTAAAATAATGGAAAAAGAGATCATACTGGCCTCGGCCTCGCCCCGGCGGCGGGAGCTGCTGGGCATGTTTGATATCCCCTTCGCGGTGATCCCCGCCGCCGGAGAGGAAAAGAGCGAAATGGGCCTCGCCCCCGGAGAAACGGTAGAGGCGCTGGCCAAGGCCAAGGCCGCCGAGGTGGCAGCGGCTCATCCCGCGGCCATCGTCATCGGCTCGGACACCGTGGTGGAGCGGGACGGCGAGCTGCTGGGCAAACCCAAAAGCGGGGAGGAAGCCTTCCGCATGCTGAAAAGCCTCTCCGGCCGGAGCCACCGGGTATGGAGCGGGGTCTGCGTTATGGACGCCGAGCGCTGCCTCACCGCTCACGAGATGACGGCGGTGCATTTCCGAGACCTTAGCGACGGGGAAATTTACGCGTATATCCGCTCGGGAGAGCCCATGGACAAGGCCGGTGCCTACGGCTGTCAGGGCCGGGCCTCCCTCTTTATAGACCGGCTGGAGGGCGACTTCTTCAACGTGATGGGGCTGCCCCTCTGCCGGCTGGGACTGATGCTGAAAGAGCTGGGTGTTGAACTTTTATGAAAGCCTATCTGAAAACATATGGAGTCCGGGTGCTGGTTCTGGTATTGATCGCTGCGGTGATCGTGGGCCTCGCCACCCGGGATAAGGAGGATGCCGCCACCGCCGGTGCGCTGGAGGAAGCCTCCAACCGGATGAGCGCACCCATCCAGCGTGCCGTGGGTTCCATGGTGGGCTGGCTGGAGGGCCTCTACGGCTATATCTACGACTATAACCAGCTGGTGCAGGAGAACGAAGCCCTCCGCGCCCAGCTGGCTCAGGCCCAGGAGGAGGCCCGCAGTGCCGCGGAGGCCAACGAGGAAAACGAGAGGCTCCGGGCCCTGCTGGGGTATCTGGAAAAGCATACCTCCTACATCACCGAGTCCGCCCAGATCACCGCCTGGGACCCCTCCAACTGGGTCCGCGCCTTTACCATTTCCAAGGGCAGCACCCAGGGCATTGAAAAGGGCGACTGCGTCATCACCGAGGACGGCTCTCTGGTGGGTCAGGTGGCGGAGCTGGGTACCGGCTGGGCCACCGTCCGTACCGTCATCGACGTCAACATGGACGTGGGCGTGCTGGTGGGCGACAGCGAGATCGCCGCGGTGGTGGTGGGCGACTACGCCCTCATGCAGGAGGGTCTCTGCAAGCTCACCTACTTCACCGACGATGTCACCCTCTTCGTGGGTGACCGGGTGGTCACCAGCGGCAACGGCGGCGCCTTCCCCCCGAACATTGCCCTCGGCACCGTGACGGAACTGCGCAGCGAAGCCGGCGGCCAGTCCTACTACGCCGTAGTCAAGCCCGACGTGAACGTCGGCATGCTTTCTCAGGTATTCATCATCAAGGATTTCGAGGTCATCGAGTAATGTTTCAGCTGAAGCAATTCTGGAACCGGGCGCGGCGGGGCGTGTTCTTCGTCCTTCTTCTGCTGCTCTTTATCCTGCTGCAGGATATGGTTCTCTCCCATATTGCGCTTCTGGGCGTGCGGGCCATGTTCCTGCCGGCACTGGTGGTGGCCGTGGGCCACTTTGAAGGCGGCTGGCGGGGCGGCGTGTTCGGTCTGGCGGCTGGGGTCATGAGCGACCTCTCCGGCACAGACCCCAGACTGATGTTCACCCTGATCTATCCCGTGATGGGCTTTGTGGTGGGCTTTTTGTCCGAGTTCCTCATCAATCGCCGGCTCTATGCCTACTGCTTTTCCGCCGTTCTCTGTCTCTTTCTTGCGGCCTTTGCCCAGATGTTCCATCTCCTGATGGCTCACCCCGAGGTATCCGGCGCCCTCTGGCGCAGCTGCATCCTCCAGACGCTCTGGAGCATTCCGTATATTTTTCCTGCCTACTATGCCTGTGAGGCACTGCCCCGCAGGTTACAGTAAAGAAAGGACTTCCCTATGCAACGACTCATCAAACCGGCCCGGCTGCTGCTTTTCGCCCTGATCTTTGTGGTCATTCTGTCCATCTATCTGGTGGCTCTCTACCGGCTGCAGATCATCGAGGGCGCCAAGCTCTATGCCGAGGGTGTGGACCGCATCACCACCGAGAAGGTGGTTCCCGCCGCCCGGGGCAACATTCTCGATCGCTACGGCCGGGTGCTGGTATCCAACTCCGCCTGCAACAACGTTACCATCGACACCACGGAGCTTTTCGAGCAGGAGGATCCCAACGCGGTCATCCTCCAACTCATCACCGCCATGGAGATGTACGGTGACGAGTACAACGACACCCTGCCCATCACCATGGATGCCCCCTTTGAGTTCACGGACATGACCTTTCTCCAGAAAAGCATACTGGAGGCCTGGCTCACCGCCAACGAGATGCCTCTGGACTCCACCGCGGTGGAGGTGCTGGCCCGGATGCGCTCCCGCTACGAGATCTCCAACAGCTACTCCGCCGAGGAAAACCGCAAAATCGCCGGTATCCGCTACGAGATCAACAGCCGCTACAACATAAACACCACCCCCTACCTCTTTGCCGAGGACGTGGGCATGGGCTCCCTCACCTACCTGATGGAGCAGGATGTTCCCGGCTTTGATGTGTCCACCTCCTATGTGCGAGAGTACAAGACCCGCTACGCCCCCCATCTGCTGGGCTACACCGGTCTGCTGACCCAGGAGGAATGGGACCAGTACAAGGACAAGGACTATTCCCTGGACGCCTACGTCGGCAAGGACGGCGTGGAATACTCCTTTGAGGACTATCTCCACGGCGTGGACGGCGAAGCCCGGGTTACCACCACGCTGGACGGCGTGCTGGTGGGCACCGAGTACACCAAGGAACCCCAGCCGGGCAACCACGTCTATCTGACGCTGGACATCGGTCTGCAGGAGGTCTGCGAGGAGGTGCTCGGCAGCCACATTGAGGAGATCAACGCCGAGCGACAGAAGGCCAACGACACCGCCGAGATGTTCGGCACCGAAACGGAGGAGCTCATCACAGGCGGCTCCCTCTGCGTGGTGGATGTGAATACCGGCGAGCCGCTGGCTCTGGCCAGCTGGCCCACCTACAACGCCGAGACCATGCTGGAAGACTACGACGAGCTGGTGGCCGACCCCAACGCGCCCCTTTATAACCGCGCCGTCATGGGTGTCTATGCCCCCGGTTCCACCTTCAAACCCGTCACCAGCGCAGCCATCCTCACCGAAAAGATCATCTCCCCCCTGACCACGCTGGTCACCAAGGGCCAGTTCATCAAGTACATTGAAGACGGCTACGCCCCCGAGTGCTGGATCTACTCCACCTACGACCTGACCCACGGCGAGATCAACGTGGCCCAGGCCATCACCTACTCCTGCAACTACTTCTTCTACTGGTGGGGCGACCTGCTGGGCATTGACAAGATGGCCCGCTATGCCGCCATGTTCGGTCTGGGCGAAAAGACCGGCATCGAGCTGCCCGAGGTATTGGGCCAGATGTCCACCCGCAGCTACAAGGAGCAGTACGAAGGTATCTCCTGGTATCAGGGCGATACGCTGCAGTCGGCCATCGGCCAGTCCTTTACGGAGTTCACCCCGTTGCAGATGGCGGAGTACTGCGCCGCCCTTGCCAACTTCGGTACCCGCTACTCCGCCTCCATCCTCAAGAGCGTCCGCAGCTATGACTACGCCGAAACGCTCTATGAGCGCGAGCCGGAGGTGCTCTCCACCGTGGACTGCAGCGAGGAAACCTTTGCCACCATCAAGTATGGCATGTGGGGCGTGATCTACGACAAGGCCAGTACCCTCACCGATATGTTCCTGCCCCTGTCCTATCAGGTAGGTGCCAAAACCGGTACCGCCCAGCGAGGCGAGGGTCTGAAGAACAACGCCCTCTTTATTGCCTACGCCCCCTACGACAACCCCGAGATCGCCATGGCCATCGCCATTGAAAAGGGCGGTGCCGGTGCCACGCTGGCTCCTCTCTCCATTGAGGTCTTTGAGTACTACTTCGCTTTCAAAAACGGCACCAACTCCCTGGAAAACGAGGCGCAGACCCTCCGCTGACGGCGCACAATTACAAAAAAGTAATACAAATGCGGCCCGGAGAGATTGATTTTTTCCGAAAGCTGCGGTAGAATAGAAAAAACTTATAAAAACAAACAAGGGGAACATAAAACATGAAGAAGCTTTCTGTCAAAAAGGGTATCGAGTGCATGGCTTGCCTGGCTTGCGTTCAGGCCTGCTCCAATGCTTTCTACAAGGAATTCCATCCCGACAAGTCCTGCATCCAGATCGTCGGCAAGAACAACGCTGCCAAGCCCATGGTCTGCGTCCAGTGCGGCAAGTGCGCCAAGGCCTGCGAGGCCGGTGCTATCACGCAGAACCCCAAGGGTGTCTACATGATCAACAAGAAGCTCTGCATCGGCTGCGGCAAGTGCGCCGAGGTCTGCCCCTTCCACGTCTGCGTGAAGGTGGAGGACAGCGCCGTTGCTTCCAAGTGCATCGCCTGCGGCATCTGCGTCAAGGCCTGCCCCATGGAGCTGCTGGAGATCGTCGAGAAGTAAGTTTCGTATGGTTTGATAAGAAGGGTGTGGAGAAATCCACGCCCTTCTTTTTTGCGGGCGGTGAAACGCCGCCCCTACAACAGCATTGTGGGGGACACTTCACCCGTCCCGCCGCTTTTCTGGTGACGTTTCTTTTTTCTCTCACCATTTCTCTCCTTTTTAGAAAAGGAGAGAAACGGTGCCAAAGAGAGGAAAATCATGGGGGGCTCTAAAAAGCCGCCCCCCATACCCCCCAAGGTATTTTGAACGTTTCCCGCCACTGAATGACGGCTCATCCCTAAGGGGGAATTTGTTTATGCGTATCAACAAAGTATCTGTTTGATGCTGCGCCGACCAATTCCCTTTTAGGGATGATTCGTAAGATACAAGCACAAAACCCAACAAGTTTTCATGGGGGTGCAGGGGGCGGCTTTTTGGAGCCCCCTGCAAGTTTTCTCTTTGGCGCACATTTCTCTTTTTTCCAAAAGAGAAATGTGTGAAGAAAAAATCCGTTTCCCCAATCCCGTCCCATCTCCTAGTTTAAAAATCCCCTGTCACATTTCCCCACGAAAGCGTAGTATAAGAGTGAAAGGAGGCGACGCCTTTGGACGATCAGACCATCCTGGAGCTTTTCTTTGCCCGCAGCGAAGAAGCCCTTGAAGCCCTCGCGCAAAAATACGGCGGCGCCTGCCGACGTCTTGCCGCCAACATCCTCGGCAGCGCCCGGGATGCGGAGGAATGCGTCAACGACGCGTATCTGGGCTGCTGGAATACCATCCCGCCCCGGCGGCCGAGTCCCTTAAGCAGCTACGTTCTCCGCATCACCCGAAATCTGGCCATCGGCCGCTATCATAAAAATACCGCCCTCAAGCGCAATTCCCATTACGACGCGGCTCTGGAGGAGCTGAGCGAAGTCCTCCCCGCGGCGGACACCGCCGAGACTGCGCTGGAGGCCGCCGAGCTGACCGCCGCCCTGAACCGTTTTCTGGAGGGGCTCGATAAGCGGGAGCGCGCGGTATTCCTCCGGCGCTACTGGTACGGGGAGAGCGTTTCGGCCATTGCGGTGTTTTTTGATCTGCGGGCCAACACCGTCTCCCAAACATTGGGCCGCACACGGAAGAAACTTGCGAAATTTCTGGAAAAGGAGGGCTGGCTATGAGAGCAGAGGACCTTTCCCGGGCGCTGACCGATATTGATGAGCGCTTTCTGGCCGAGGCCGAGGGGCTGGAACGCTCCGTGCTCCGGGTGCGGCGGATTTTGCTGCTGGCGGCGGTGATGGCCTGCTTCCTCTCCCTGACGGCGCTGGCTGCGTCCATCTTCTCCGCCAAAAACGGCGACACACTCACGCTGGGCGCCACCTACGGTGGCGGCGGCATTGTCTATGCCACCATTGAAAACCAGTCGGACAAGGAACTGACTCTCAGCCCGGAGGTAAAGCTCATCTACTATAAGGATAAGAGCGAGGTGCCCGGCACGGGCCGCAGACCCTATATGACGGAGCTGACCATCCCCGCCGGGGAAACGCGCCGGGTGCCGATCGACCTGCGCTCCGCCTATGACGTGGAAGCGCTGGAGGAACCCCTACCCAACGACTTTTACTGCCTGCAGCTGACCAACGATTCCTTCCTCCCCGGGCAGCGCTGGCGCTGCATCCTCTCCTTCCGTGAGAGCGAGTATATGCCCCGCTACAACCATACCAATCAGGAGGTCTTTCTCCACACCCTGCCCACCCTGCGCTCCTATTTCCAGAACTACACCGACGATGTGTTCCAGCGCTGGGCGGATGTGTTTGAGTACACGGCGCTGGTAGAGGAGGCCCTCGCCGACGTGGAGGGCCGCATCGTGCAGAGCACCACACCCTATCTCCTCATCGACGGCTGGGACTGGGACTTCTGGAGCGGCAGCAGCGTCTTCGACGGCTACAACAAGCTGGTGGCGAGAAACGATCAGGAGCCCTGCCGCCAGATGTGCGTATTCTTCCCGGACGAAAACGACGACGGCACCTGGAGCGGCGGCTGGTACTTCCCCCTCTTTTTCCTCTACTATTATGATGTAAACGAGATCCAAAGCGGGGAGGACATGGCCTTTATGCGGGGCTGTCTCTTTAGCTTCGACGAGCTGGAGCCCTACAAGGTCTATGAGGACGAGCAGTATGTGGTCTACGAGATGCACCACCTCTTTTACAGCGACATCGACAGCTATGTACAGGAGATGCTGCTGCAGCGGCCCAAAAGCGCCTACAGTCCTGAGCTCCACCGGCGGGCGGTTCGCTTCTATGAACATTGGAGCGATAAGGAGACCATGGGCGCGGCCTTTTATTACCACCCGGAGGAGGCCCGGCCCCGGGAGCCGCTGACATTGGAAAAGGTTTGCTCGCTCGCTGGGCAGGAACTCAGCTACGGTGACTTCTCCACCAACTTCGGCCGCTTCCAAAGCCACGAGCCGGAGGGGGAAAACGGCATCCTCTTTGAGATCGACGAGAACTGGCAGCTCCACTACCGGGCCAACGTCGCCTGGGAATTTCAGGGCTTCTTCCTGCAGCATATCCCCAGCGGGGAGGAAGTGAACATAGAAAGCGGCGACGTGGAGGCATTCATTGCCGACCACGCATAAAGAAAAATCCCCCTGAAAGGGGGATTTTTTCACGCGCTCATGAGGCTGTAGCCCATGGCATTGATGAACATATGCAGTGTCACGGGCGCCCAGATGCTGCCGCAGCGCTCGTAGCTGCGGCAGAGGGCCAGAGATACGGGAACATACTGCACGAGGGCCAGCCAGAAGGCTGCCCCCTCCGGGGCGTAGGGCCAGACGTGGCAATAAGAAAAAAGCATAACCGACACAACGTAGGCCGCCTGCCGGTTGCTGCGCCGCAGCGTACCGAAGACCACGCCGCGCATCAGCGTCTCCTCCAGCACCGGGGCCAGAAAGAGGCTGACCGCCTTGACCACCCGGGCGTCAAAACCCTGCAGCTCCATAATGGCACTGTCGTTGGGGACTTCCCCCAGCTCAATCTCGAACCAGGAAAGCAGGAGAATCAGCAGACCGGAGAGGATGTAGTACAGAAGATAGCCCCCGGCGATGCTGCCGATGCAGAGGATGCCGTTGCTGACAAAATGCTCATACTGCCGATAGAGCCACTTCATCATGAACGCGCCCAGAAAGACCACAGCCAGCGCGTAGTAGATGAGGTTGACCCGGCCCACCGTAAACCACGCATACTGCCGGGACAACACATCAAAGAGAAGGGGAAGCAGGGCAAAGTGGATGGTGATGTAGACCGCACCAGCCAGCGCCTCCCGCCGGGTCAGCAGGGACTCAAAGAGCGGCTCTTCGCGCTTCATGCGTCCACCTCTTTTTTCAGCTCGTAGAGGAGCGACAGCGCCTCAAAGGGTGTCATGCTGTTGAGATCCAGACTCCGCAGCCGCGCCGCCACAGCGCTTTCGCCCATGTCCATGAGACTCAGCTGCGGCTGCACGCAGCGCTCGGTCGCAGGGGCCGCAGTCGTCGCGCCGCTCTCCAGCTCCGCAAGGAAACGGTCGGCCGAGGCGATGACCATGTCGGGCACACCGGCCAGCTTGGCCACCTCGATGCCGTAGCTCTCGTCGGCCGAGCCGGGCAGGATCTTCCGCAGAAAGATCAGGCGGCCGCCCTGCTTTTTGGCGGAGATGTTGTAGTTGCGCACACCATCCAGCTCACCTTCCAGTCGGCTCAGCTCATGGTAGTGGGTGGCGAACATGGTCTTGGCGCCCAGGCGCTTTTTATCCGCGCAGTATTCCAGCACGGCTCTCGCGATGGCCATGCCGTCGTAGGTGGAGGTACCCCGGCCGATCTCGTCGAGAATGAGGAGGGAGTTGGCCGTGGCATGGCGGAGGATGGAGGCCACCTCGCTCATCTCCACCATAAAGGTGGACTGGCCGCTGGAAAGATCGTCGCTGGCACCGATGCGGGTAAAGACCCGGTCCACCACGCCGATGCGGGCGCTTTTGGCGGGGACAAAGGAACCCATCTGGGCCATAAGAACGATCAGGGCCGTCTGGCGCATATAGGTACTCTTACCGGCCATATTGGGGCCGGTGACGATGGCACAGCGGTCCGCACCCTCGTTCAAAAGGGTGTCGTTGGGGACAAAGAGGATCTCCGGCTGCATCTGCTCCACCACCGGATGGCGGCCTTCCCGGATCTCCAGACTGCGGCCCAGCTCAATCTGGGGGCAGACATAGCGGTTGCGCACGGCCACCTCCGCAAAGGAGCAGAGGCAGTCCAGCTTCGCCACGGCGGCGCTGAGTGCCTGCAGGGCGTCCACCCTCTCCGCCACATGGCGCAGAAGGTCCATAAAGAACTCATATTCCAGCTTCTCCAGCTTCTCGCCCGCACCCAGAATGTCATCCTCCAGGGCCTTCAGCTCGGGGGTGAAGTAGCGCTCGGCGTTCACCAGCGTCTGCTTGCGGATGTATTCCTGGGGCAGCTCCACATCCCCTGCGCTGCGGGGGATGTCGATATAGTAACCAAAAACCCGGTTATAGCCGATGCGGAGCTTTTTGATGCCGGTGCGCTCCTTTTCCCGGGTCTCCATCTCCCGGACCATGGCCGCGCCGTTTTCCTTCAGCACCCGGAGTCGGTCCACTTCCTCGCTGTAGCCGGTGCGGAGGATGTCACCCTCACGGACGGAGAAGGGGGGATTGTCGCAGATGCAGCGATAGAGAAGGAAGCGCAGTTCCTTCAGGGGGTCGGTGGCGGCAATCTCCCGGAGGAGGGCGCTTTTTGAAGTGCGCAGCCGCTCCATGATCTCCGGCAGGGGATCCAGGTAATTGCCCAGAGCCAGCATGTCCCGGCCGTTGGCGCTGCCGTAGACGGCCCGGCTGGTAAGGCGCTGGATATCGCCCACCCGCTTCAGGAGGGCGCGCAGCTCGCCCCGGCCCACGTTGTCCGCAGCCAACTCGGCCACGGCGGCCAGGCGCTTTTCGATGGCCACGGGGGAGAGGAGGGGCCGGGCCACCCAGCTGCGCATGAGACGGGCCCCCATGGGGGAACAGGTCTTGTCCAGCACCCAGAGAAGACTGCCCCGCTTCTCGCCGCTGCGGAGGTTCTCCGTCAGCTCAAGGCTGCGGAGGGCGGCGGCGTCCAGCTCCATATAGTCACCCCGGCTGAAAAAGTCCGGGCGGCGGAGCTGACTCATATCGCCCCGCTGGGCATTGCGCAGATAGGCAAAGAGGGCACCCAGCGCCAGCTGGGCGCTGCCATCCTCGCCAAAGCCCAGCTCCGCCACGCTGACGCCGTACTGACTTTCGATGCGGCGGAGGCTGTCGGCAGGATTGAAAAGCCCTTCCTGCTCCTCGCAGCGGCAGCCCAGCCGCTTTTCCGCATAGTCGCGGACCTCCCGGCAGGCGGCAGCACCCCGGGACAGCACGGCCTCCCGGGGCCGGAAGCGGCAGAGTTCGTTCAAAAGGTGGGTGGCGGCATCCCGCATAAAGGCGGCCACACAGACCTCGCCGGTGGAGACATCGCAGAAGGCGGCCGCCCCCCGCTTGCCCTCCATATAGATGCCGCAGAGGTAGTTGCTCTCGTTTTCTCTGAGCATGGAGCTTTCCATGACGGTGCCGGGGGTAACGATGCGGATGACGTCCCGCTTAACGATGCCCTTCACCGTGGCAGGGTCCTCCATCTGCTCGCAGACGGCGACCTTGTAGCCCTTCTGGATGAGCCGGGCGATATACTGCTCGGCGGAGTGGTAAGGGATGCCGCACATGGGGGTGCGCTCGTCTTCAGGCTTGTTCCGGTCCCGGGTGGTCAGCGCCAGATCCAGTTCCTTCGCGCCCACCACGGCGTCCTCGTCGAACATCTCGTAGAAGTCACCCAGACGGAAGAACAGCAGGCAGTCGGGATGCTGGGCCTTGATGGCATTGTACTGGGCCTTCATGGGGGTATTTTCAGCAGGCATGCTCAGGCCTCCTCCGTAAATTCACCAAAGAGGGAATAGGTATTGCTGCCGGTGATGCGCACACGGCGGAAAGAACCGATCCGCTCCTCGCCGCCACGCAGATGCACCAGACGGCCGCCGGGGGTGCGGCTGGTGAGGTTATAGTCCCCGCTCATGGACACGCCGTCGATAAGCACCTCGTACTCCTTCCCCTCGCACTGGGCATGGCGGCGGGCGGAGATGTCGTTGGCCAGGTTCACAAGGCGGTCAAAGCGGTTCTGGATCTCCTCGCGGCTGGCATTGTCGGGCAGGAGTGCCGCGGCGGTGCCGGGGCGGCGGGAGTAGATGAAGGTGAACATGGAGTCGTACTGCACCTTTTCCACCAGCTCCAGCGTCTGCTGAAAATCTTCCTCGGTTTCGCCGGGGAAGCCCACGATCATGTCCGTGGTGATGCAGAGGTCGGGGATATAGCGCTTGGCAAGCTCCGCCTTGCGGAGATATTCCTCGGCGGTGTAAACACGGTTCATGGCCTTGAGAATGCGGCTGCTGCCGCTCTGGACGGGCAGATGCAGCTGGGGCATGCATTTTTCACACTCGGCCATGGTCTTGAAAAGCTTTTCCGTGGCATCCTTGGGGTGGCTGGTCATAAAGCGGAGGCGGAAGTCCCCGGGGATCGCGTTGGCGGCCCGGAGCAGGTCGGCAAAGTCCGTATCCATGCCCAGATCCAGCCCGTAGGAGTTCACGTTCTGGCCCAGCAGCGTAATGTCCTTATACCCGGCCTCGGCCAGTTCCCGAATCTCCCGCAGCACATCCTCGGGCTTCCGGGAGCGCTCGCGGCCCCGGACATAGGGGACGATGCAGTAGGAGCAATAGTTGTTGCAGCCGTTCATAATGGCAAGCCAGGCCTTCACCCTGCCGTCCCGCTGCCGGGGCAGATCCTCGGCGATGATGCCCTCGCAGGGCTCGGCGGCAAAGACGCGGCCCTTGTTGCCGCTCTTGCCGTGGACATCCAGCGCCTTTTCAAAGAGGGTGGGGAAACACCAGACCTCATGGGGGCCGAAGCAGAGATCCACCAGCCGGAAGGAATTCTTTACCCGGTTGCGGATCTCCTCCTTCTGGGCCATGCAGCCGCAGAGGATGATCATCAGCTCGGGGTTGCGCCGCTTCTGATGGATGAGGGCGCCCACGTTGCCGAAGACGCGCATCTCCGCGTGCTCCCGGATGGCGCAGGTGTTGACGCAGATCACGTCTGCCTGCTCCTCCTTATCGGTCATGGCATAGCCCATGTCCCGGAGCCAGCCCCGGAGGATCTCACTGTCGGACTCGTTCTGCTGGCAGCCGTAGGTATCCACCAGCGCGTAGCGCTGCTTCCCGTCGCTGAGCCGCACACGCACCCGCTCGCAGACCGCCTTCTGCTCGGCGATCTCGGCCGCGCTGATCTCTTTTCTTATATAAGCCATGGGCATACCCTCCCAGTTTATTCTAAAGGTATATCATAGCATTTTATGCTGGAAAATTCAACGGCCATGCGCTATAATAAGGGGAAAAAGCAAAGCGAAAGGGGGCAGCTTTATGCCTCAGATTCATATACTCTCCCCCCATGTGGCGGACATGATCGCCGCCGGTGAGGTGGTGGAGCGCCCCGCCAGCGCCGTGAAGGAGCTGATGGAAAACGCCTTTGACGCCGGGGCACGAAACATCGTGGTGGACATCCGCGGCGGCGGCCGGGAGAGCATCCGCGTCACCGACGACGGCTGCGGCATGAGCGCCGAGGACGCCGGGGTCTGCTTCCTGCGCCACGCCACCAGCAAGCTCAAAGACGAGCGGGGACTGGAGGCCATCGGCACCCTGGGCTTCCGGGGTGAAGCTCTGGCCGCCATCGCCAGCGTGGCGCGCATCAGCCTTACCACCCGACGCAAGGGAGCGGAGCTTGGCACCGCCATGGAGCTCACCGCCGGGGACATTGACGACATGAGGGAGACCGGCTGCGCCGAGGGTACCACCATCGTCGTCCGGGACCTCTTTTTCAACACCCCGGCCCGACAGAAGTTCATGGGCAGCGACCGCAGCGAGGGCGCGGCCTGCGTCCAGACCGCGCTGCGCAGTGCATTGGGCCGGCCCGAGGTATCCGTGCGCTGCCTGAAGGATGGGGAGGAGCAGTTTTTCTCCCCCGGCGATGGCCGCATGGACTCCTGCGTCTATGCCCTGCTGGGCCGGGAGGCGGCTCAGGGCTTTCTCAGCGTGGACACCGAGCGGGACGGCATCGTCGTAAAGGGCTTTGTCTCCGCTCCCACCCACTGCCGGGGCAACCGCACGGGGCAGACCTTCTTCTGCAACGGCCGCCCCATCCGCTCCCGTGCCCTGCAGGCGGCGCTGGAGCAGGCCTATAAAAACAGCGCCATGGTGGGCAAGTTCCCCGCCTGCGTCCTCTATATCACGCTGCCCAACGGCCTTGTGGACGTGAACGTCCACCCCAGCAAGGCCGAAGTGAAGTTTTCCAAGGAAAAGGAAGTCTTCGACGGGGTCTATTACGGCACCCTCGCCGCCCTGCAGGGAGAGGACCGGCTCCACTTCCCCGCCTATAAACCCGCCGCACCCAAGGCAGCGCCAAAGCCCGCTCCGGCACCGGCTCCCCGACCGGAGCCCAAAAAGGACTTCTTCCGGAGCATGAGCGCCGGGGAATTCCGGGCCAGAGCGCCCCAATGGGAGAAAAAAACCGCCGCACCGGCTCCTGCCCCTATGAAGCCTTCTGTAACATGGCCCATCCGGGACAGCGGTGCACCCTACAAGACAGAGGTCAAACGGCCTCCCGTGGCCGCGCCGGTGGTGACCCCGCCCCCTGCGCCGGTGGGGCAGCAGACGGTCATCGAAAAGACCTTCGAGCGGGAACCCTGCCGCTATGTGGGCGAAGCGTTGGGCGTATACATCATCCTCGAACAGGGGGACAGGCTCATCCTCATCGACAAGCACGCCGCTCACGAGCGTGCTCTCTTTGATAAGATCCGGCTCAACGAACAGCCCCTGATGGCCCAGGAGCTGCTGATTCCGGAAACCCTCCGCTGCGGTTCGGATGCACTGGCTCTGGCGGAAGGGGAGAGGGAGACGCTGGAAAAGCTGGGCTTTGACTTTGAAGCCTTCGGCGAGGACAGTCTCATCCTCCGCGCCGTTCCCGCAGACATCGACCCGGCCAGGGCCGTGCCGCTGATGGAGGAGCTGCTGGATAAGCTCTCGGAGGGCCGCCGCCTCAACGTCAAGGACGTGTGGGAAAGACTTGCCGAAACCGTGGCCTGCAAGGCCGCCATCAAGGCAGGCAAGCGCAGCGATCCGGCGGAGTTGCTGGCGCTGGGGGAAAGGGTTTTAAGCGGCGATGTGCGCTACTGCCCCCATGGCCGTCCGGTCTTCACCGTACTGACCCGCAGCGAACTGGACAAGCGATTTGGAAGGATCGTGTAAGATGGAGGCTCCTCTTTTTCTTCACACATTTCTCTTTTGGAAAAAAGAGAAATGTGCGCCAAAGAGAAAACTTGCAGGGGGCTCCAAAAAGCCGCCCCCTGCACCCCCAAGATGACTTGTAATGTTTCTGCATAAAAATACGGCTCATCCCTGTATGGGAATTTGTTTCAGCGTCTCAGCAAAGTATCCGTGTATTGCTGCGCCGACCAATTCCCTTTTAGGGATGAGCTGTTATTCTGTGTCTGAAACCAAGCAAATTTTCTTGGGGGGTATGGGGGGCGGCTTTTGGAAGCCCCCCATGATTTTCCTCTCTTTGGCACCGTTTCTCTCCTTTTCTAACAAAGGAGAGAAATGGTGAGAGAAAAATTTCCGTTTTTCTATTGGCTTTATTTCCTTTTCAGCGTTATATTCACTTCCATGATCACGAGGCTCAAAAGCATCAGCGCCGCGCCCAGATAGCCCTGGGGCGCCAGCCGCTCCCCGGCAAAGAGATAGGCGATCACCGCGGAGAACACCGGCTCCAGCGTGAAGATCAGTCCCACATGACTGGCAGCCGTGTACTGCTGCTGCACCGTCTGCACCACAAAGGCCACGCCTGTGCAGAGGATACCCAGAAAAATCGCTGCGGCCCAGACGCCGCCGCTTTTGGGCAGGCAGGGCGTCTCCAGCACAAGAGACATTCCCAGCAT
Source organism: Oscillospiraceae bacterium (assembly GCA_015068055.1). The sequence continues at coordinate 38,388 of SVLG01000006.1, forward strand.
CACCACGCCCACAAAGCCCAGCTCCAGCACACCCATGGCCACCGGGTCCACCGTCTCGTTTTTCACCGTCTCCTCGGTGATCATGAGATCCGCCGTGTAGCAGAGGGAAACGCCCAGACAGAGGATGTCGCCGATCTGGGGACGAAAATCCTTGCCCAGCGTCAGCAGACCAAGGCCCAGTGTGCAGAGCACCAGCGCCACAAAGAGCTTGCGCTTTGGCTTGCGGCCACGGAAAACAAAATCGAAAAGGGGCGTAAACACCACGGCCAGGGCGCTGATAAAGCCGGCGTTGGAAAGGGAGGTACGGCTGACACCGTAGCCATAGAAGATGTAGGTGCCTACCAGCGCTACGCCCACCAACAGCCCGCCGCGGACCGTGGCCCGGTTCAAACCGCGCAGCCGCTTGCGGAACACCGCACCCAGCAGGGCAAAGGCCATCAGGAAGCGGAAGGCATTGAGCCACATGGGCGGCAACTCCCGGAGGCAGACGTCCGTGAGATAGTAGGAGCTGCCCCAGAAAAAGGTAATCAGCAGCAGCCAAAGATCGGCCTTTTGTTGTTTTGTCATGAGGCACCTCCTTTCCATGGCTATTATAACGGCGATGGCAAAAAGCGTCAATGTGAATGTGAGAAAGTCACAGAAGGAAGACCTTCCCTCTGCTATACTCCAACCATAAAGAAAAACAAAACAAAAAAGATAAACGGAGGAATTAAAATATGAAACATGTTTGCAGCGTTTGCGGTTGGGAATACGACGAGGAACTGGGCTACCCCGAGGCCGGTATCGAGCCGGGCACCAAGTGGGAAGACCTCCCCGAAGACTTTGAATGCCCCCTCTGCTCCGTAGGCAAGGAGAACTTCGAAGAAGCGTAAAACATAACGAAACGGCCCCGCCAATGGCGGGGCCGTTTTCACATGTTTATCGGATAAGATCCACGGCGCGCTGGAAGTTTTCGATCTCCACAAAACGGTGCTCGCCGCCGTTTTCGCCGTCCCGGGTCCAGGGCACGGGCTCGGCAAAGGTGAATTTTGCCTGACTGGTCTGGTAAATGGACATGGCCGTGCCGGTATAGTCCTGATACATAAGGCCGTTGACAATACCCCGGAGGTCGGCCAGCGTCTTAGGCGGGCGCACCACCAGCAGCTCAAACTTGCCGTCGGAAAGGGCTACCACCCGCTTATCCAGCTTGATCATGCCGGCCACGCTGGTGGAGTTGCTGACCGCGCCAAAGAGCAGATCTTCGTCGATAACGCCGCTGTCATGCTCAATGCGCACCCGGTAGCTCTTGAGCTTGGGCAGCCGGGTGAGACCGTCCAGCAGATAGGCCGCCCGGCCCAGCGCATTCTTCATCTCCTGATCGGTGGAGTAGCTGACCTCGGTAAAGGCGCCGAAGGCCGCCACGTAGGTGAAGTAGTCCTGCCCGTTCATGCGGCCCACATCGTAGGGCATCTGCTGGCCGTTGAGCACATCCAGCGCCGCTTCCAGCGGGCGGCCCCGGGGAATTTCCAGCGTGCTTGCCACATCGTTCGCAGTTCCCATGGGGATATAGCCCAGAGGCGGACGCGTCTCCGGCGGCAGCTGCATCAGCCCGGAGATAACATCGGACAGGGTCCCGTCGCCCCCCAGACAGACCAGCCGGTCAAAGGCCGAGGCGTAGCGGCGGGTAAGCTCCGAAGCCGTTTTGGGGCCCGTGGTAAAGTATACGGTCGGGTGCCAACCGCCCAGGCAAAAGGTCTCCACCACCGTACCCAACACCGCTTTGGATGTGGTCCGCCCGGCAGCGGGGTTTACCAGAAGCATCATGGTCCCTGGCATAAATGACTCATCCCTTTCTGAGATTTTCCGTCAAAAGTTAAGATATTGTTAAGACAACGAAAAACAGCGCGGCTTTGCCGCGCTGTGGTTTCGTCAATTACTCCGCCATGGCGTTGAGCTTAGCAGCCATCTTGGACTTCTTATGAGCAGCGTTGTTCTTGTGGATCAGGCCCTTGGACACGGCGCGATCGACAGACTTGACAGCAGCTTTATAGGCGACCTCGGCGTTTTCGCGATTGGACTCCGCCGCGGCGGCTTCAAACTTCTTGATGCTGGTCTTGAGGGCGCTGCGGTCCGCCTTGTTGCGAGCGGCGTAAGCTCTGGAAACGAGAACTCTCTTAGCCGAAGACTTGATGTTGGCCATACTGTTTAGCCACCTCCTCCTATAAAATCTGCGGTCGTAATGAACCCGCGGGTAGTTATTATACAGAAGAAATTTTACTTTTGCAAGGGTTTTTTTGCATTTTTTCAAAAGAATTTTGTATAGATTTGTGGTTGGTGCAGATACTGACCACAAGTTCTTGTGTGGGGTGATTTTTTGGACTTTTTGCAGCGCACCGATCTGGCCAGCGAGAGCCGGGATCTCTGGCGACGAAGCGCCGGAGAAACCACCGCACTGCCCGGGGTTCTGGCCCGGAAGGAAACGCTCCGCGGGCTGGAGCTGGACCGCATCGAGATACTGGACGGTGTCGGCGAAGCCACCCTGGGCAAGCCCGCCGGGCGCTATCTGACCCTGCGGCTGGACGCGCTGGAGCGTCGGGAACACGATGCCTTCGACCGCAGCTGCGCCGCCCTGGCCCAGATCCTCGGAGAGCTGCTGGCCCTCCGGGAGGGGGACAGCGTGCTGGTGGTGGGTCTCGGCAACGAGGCCATCACCCCGGACGCGCTGGGTCCGCTGGCCGCCCGGCAGACCATGGTGACCCGGCATCTCAAAGAACAGCTGCCGGAAGACTTCGCCGCTTTCCGGAACGTTTCGGTTTTCTGCAGCGGTGTCCTGGGCACCACCGGGCTGGAGAGCAGCGCCCTGACCGAGGCGGTCAGCCGCGTGAGCCGCCCGGACCACATTGTTGCCATCGACGCCCTCTGCGCCGCCGAGGCGGACAAGCTCTGCCGCACGGTGCAGGTCAGCGACGCGGGCATTGTCCCCGGCTCCGGCGTGGGCAACGCCCGGGCTGCACTGAGCCGCTCGACGCTGGGTGTGCCGGTGCTGGCCGTGGGGGTGCCCACCGTGGTGGACGCCGCCGCCTTTGGGGCAGGGGAGAGGGGGCTCATCGTCACCCCCCGGGACATTGACCGGCAGGTGCGCGACTGCGCCCGCCTCATTGGCTATGCTTTGAATTTGGCCCTGCACCCGGGATTGACCGTCGGGGACGTGAATATGTTTTTATCCTGATGTTTCACGTGAAACAAATTTTTGTTGATTGTTTCACGTGAAACAGTTGCAAAGGCGTTCAACTATGATATAATGAAACCCCACTAAAAGAAAGACAGGTGCGAGCCATGGGCAAAATTATAGCCATCGCCAACCAAAAAGGCGGGGTGGGGAAGACCACCACCTGCGTAAACCTCACGGCGGCGCTGCGCCGCATGGGCTGCCGGGTGCTTCTGGTGGACTTCGACCCCCAGGGGAACGCCACCTCCGGCATGGGCATCTCCAAGCGCTCCAGCCCCAACGCCTATGATGTTCTCATCGGCGGCGAGGACCCGCGGAACGCCATCATCGCCCTCCCCTACGGGGACGTGCTGCCCTCCAACACCGATCTCTCCGGTGCGGAAGTGCAGCTGGTGAACATGGAAAAGCGGGAATACCGCCTGCGGCAGGCGCTGGATCCCCTGCGCGTGCGCTACGACTACATATTCATTGATTGCCCGCCCTCCCTGGGGCTTCTGCCGCTGAATGCCTTCGCCGCCGCCGACACCCTGCTGGTGCCGGTGCAGTGCGAGTATTTTGCCATGGAGGGCATCGCCGATCTGACCACCACCATTAAAATGTGTCAGAAGCGGCTCAACGGGGCGCTGGAGATTGAGGGCATTCTCCTGACCATGTACGACAGCCGTCTGAACTTTTCCACGCAGGTTTCCGCCGAACTGCGAGGCTATTTCGGGGACAAGGTCTACGACAGCGTCATCCCCCGGAATGTCCGCCTGGCCGAGGCCCCCAGCCATGGCCGTCCCATCACCGAATACGACCGCCACTCCAAGGGCGCGCGGGCCTACATCGCCGCCGCGGAGGAATTTTTGAAAAGACAGGAGGCGAACTGATGGCCGAAAAAGCAAAACGCGGACTGGGTACCGGCCTTGGTGCCCTGTTCTCAGAACCCGAACCCGCGGAGGACGCCGCACCCCCCACGGTGCTGCCCATCAGCCGGGTGGAACCCCGGGCCGAGCAGCCCCGCAAGGAGTTCGAGCCCGAGGCGCTGGAGGCCCTGGCCGACTCCATCCGGGAATACGGTCTCATCCAGCCCATCACCGTCCGTGCCCTGGACAAGGGCTACTACCAGATCATCGCCGGCGAGCGCCGCTGGCGGGCCGCCCGCATGGCGGGGCTCCGGGAGGTGCCCGTGCGCATCCTCGAAGCCGATGACCGGCTCACCGCCGAGATGGCGCTGGTGGAAAATCTCCAGCGCGAGGACCTCAATCCGCTGGAAGAAGCCCGGGGCTACCGGCAGCTGATGGCCGATTACGAGCTCACTCAGGAGGAAGTGGCCAAGCGGGTGCAGAAGTCCCGCAGCGCGGTGGCAAACTCCCTGCGCCTGCTGGGTCTCAGCGCACCGGTGCTGGACATGGTGGAAAAGGGCATCCTCTCCGCCGGGCACGCCAGAGCTCTGCTGCCCCTTGCCGACGAGGCCCTGCAGCTCTCCGCCGCCAAAAAAGTGGTGGATGAACAGCTCAGCGTCCGCCAGACCGAGGCGCTGGCCGCCAGACTCCAGAAGGGCGAGCCCAACCGGGAGCCGCCCCACAAGAGCATGTATACCAAGGCCGCCGAGGAGCAGCTCACCAGCGCGCTGGGCCGGGCCGTCCGCTTCACCGGCGGCGTCAACAAGGGCAGGATCACGCTGGAGTTCTACTCCGCCGACGACCGGGAAGCCTTGATGACCGCACTTATGGATCTGAAAAAGAAATAACATATTAACAACAGGAGAAAAGGAAATGCTTGATATTCGTTTTGTCCGGGAAAACCCCGAGCTCGTAAAGGAAAATATCCGCAAGAAGTTCCAGGATGAGAAGCTCCCGCTGGTGGACGAGGCCATCGCCCTGGATGAGCAGCTCCGCGCCGCCAAAACCGAGGCCAACGACCTGCGCGCCAACCGCAACGCCCTCTCCAAGAAGATCGGTATGCTCATGGGTCAGGCCAAGAAGGACCCCACCAAGCTGGCCGAGGCCGAGGAAGTCAAGAAGGAAGTGGCCGCCCAGGCCGCCCGTCTTGCCGAGCTGGAGGCTCAGGAGCCCCAGCTGGAGGCCGAGCTGAAAAAGCGCATGCTGGTCATCCCCAACATCATCGACCCCTCCGTGCCTCTGGGCCCCGACGACAGCCACAATGTGGAGGTACAGCGCTTCGGCGAGGCTGTGACCCCCGACTTTGAGGTGCCCTACCACACCGAGATCATGGAGAGCTTCAACGGCATCGATCTGGAGGCTGCCCGCCGCGTCTCCGGCAGCGGCTTTTACTACCTCCGCGGTGACATCGCCCGTCTCCACTCCGCCGTTCTGGCCTACGCCCGGGACTTTATGATCGACAAGGGCTTTACCTATTACATTCCCCCCTACATGATCCACGGCAACGTGGTGGAAGGCGTCATGAGCCAGACCGATATGGATGCCATGATGTACAAGATCGAGGGCGAGGATCTCTACCTCATCGGCACCAGCGAGCACTCCATGATCGGCTCCTTCATCGACCAGATCATCCCCGAGGCCCAGCTTCCCATCACCTACACCAGCTACTCCCCCTGCTTCCGCAAGGAGAAGGGCTCCCACGGCATCGAGGAGCGCGGCGTCTACCGCATCCACCAGTTTGAAAAGCAGGAGATGATCGTGGTCTGCAAGCCCGAGGAGAGCATGGACTGGTACGAGAAGATGTGGCGCTACAGCGTGGAGCTGTTCCGCTCTCTGGAAATCCCCGTCCGCCAGCTGGAGTGCTGCAGCGGCGACCTGGCCGACCTGAAGGTCAAGAGCTGCGACATCGAGGCCTGGAGCCCCCGTCAGCAGAAGTACTTTGAGGTCTGCTCCTGCTCCAATCTGGGCGACGCCCAGTCCCGCCGCCTGAAGATCCGCGCCCGCGGCGAGGACGGCAAGATCTATCTGGCCCACACCCTCAACAACACCGTCGTGGCGCCTCCCCGTATGCTCATCGCCTTCCTGGAGAACCATCTGCAGGCCGACGGCTCCGTCACCATCCCCGAAGCCCTGCGTCCCTACATGGGCGGCAAGGAGAAGCTGGAGAAGGTTAAGTAAAATAAAAAGCGAGGTGCAAAGCACCTCGCTTTTTTATCTCGCTCCCGGTCCCCAGCCATCGAGGGGCAGGCGCTGCATGGCGCCAAAGACCTTGCTGCGCAGATCCGGGTACTGTTTGGAAAGGTCAGCCAGCAGCGCCTTGAACTCCGCGCGCTTGCTGGTCTTGTCCTCGGGGCAGGTGCTGACCACCACGGGCACCTGCAGCGTCTCCGCCAGGTTTTCCACCCGCTTTTCCCCGGCATAGAGCAGCGGGCGGATCTGGGTAACGCCGCTGCGGCTCATAAAGGTCACCGGCTTGAAGCAGCTGAGCCGCCCCTCCATGAGAAGGGACATCATAAAGGTCTCCACCGCGTCATCGAAGTGATGGCCTAAAGCGAGCTTATTGAAGCCATTGTCCCGGACATAGTTGTTGAGAGCGCCTTTGCGCATCTTGGAGCAGAGGGAGCAGGGGTTGGACTCCTTGCGGATATCAAAGACGATTTCTTTAATATCGGTAACGAGACGGGTGTACTTCACGCCGATCTCCTCACAGAGCTTTTCCACGCCGCCAAAGTCCATGCCGGGAAAACCCGCGTCAATGGTGACGGCCTCCAGCTCAAAGGGCGCCGGGTAAAAGGTCTGCAAATGCCGCAGAGCCAGCAGCAGGATCAGGGAGTCCTTGCCGCCGCTGATACCCACACAGATGCGGTCGCCCGCCTCGATCATGCCGTAGTCATCCACGCAGCGGCGGACGATGCCGGTAAAGCTGTTGAGTGTATCCATAGCTGCCTCACAAAAATGTAAATTCGGAATTGAGAAAACGAGAGATAAAACGAGAAAACGAGAGATTTAAAGAGCTTGTGCCATGACAAATCAAAAAACACAAAATTTGGTGTTGACAGTTGATATTTCCTGTGCTATAAAAGTAAAGCTGCTTTTTGGGATTATACCCGGAAAGCCTTGATAGTGCAAGAAAAATTAAAAATAATTACGGAGGCACAAACATGTCCACTACCATGCTGAGAAAAGAGGACGTCCAGCGCAAGTGGTACGTTCTCGACGCAGCCGGCAAGCCCCTGGGCAAGACCGCTGCCATCGCCGCTGACCTGCTCCGCGGCAAGCGCAACCCCAACTACACTCCCCACGTTGACTGCGGTGATTTCGTCATCATCATCAACGCCAAGGAAGCGGTTCTGACCGGCAAGAAGC
>SVLG01000087.1 GCA_015068055.1 Oscillospiraceae bacterium
TCGGAGAACGCATAAGAGACATGCGCTGCCGCGGTGTTACCGTCCATGGACTTAAACTTTCTTGCCATAGATTTTACATCCTCCTGATAGTATTGTACTGCTTTGTTTTCTCGCTTTTTCGTCATACAAAGCGGGTTCTCATACAGACTAACTATATCACGATTATTTTCTTCTTTCAATGTTACTTTTCTCTTTTTCTCGTTTTTTTACGAATGGCACAAAGTATTTTGCCTTTTTTGTCGCTTTTTTTCATTATCTCTTTGCCGATTCCCTAATCTGTGGTACAATTTTCAAAAATTAGTGTACTGTGAGGTAGAAAAATATGGTCGTCACGGTTCATTCTCTGGGATTATCCGGAATTTCCGGCTACGAGGTGTTGGTGGAATGCGCTATCAGCGGAGGTCTCCCGGCCTTCGATGTGGTCGGTCTGCCCGATGCCGCCGTGCGGGAAAGCCGGGAGCGTGTCCGCTCTGCCGTTAAAAGCTGCGGCGCCAAATTCCCCGTCAGCCGCATCACCGTTAACCTCGCCCCCGCCGCGCTGAAAAAGGAAGGCACCGTCTACGATCTGCCCATCTTCCTCGGCCTCCTTGCCGCCGCAGGTGAGATCGATCCCCCCGCTGCCGACGCCGCCTTTCTGGGTGAGTTGTCCCTGACCGGCGCGCTGCGCCCCGTCAGAGGGATGCTGCCTATGGCCATGGCCGCTGCCCGCGCCGGCGTGAAGGCCCTTTATGTCCCTGCCGCCAACGCTGCCGAGGCCTCTCTTGCCGACGGCATCATCATCTATCCGGTGGAGGATGTCGCCGCTTTGCTGCGGCATCTGAAGGGTGAAGAAGCCCTCTCCCCTGCCCAGCCATGGACCGCACCGCAGGAGCAGCTTTCCGGTCCCGATTTTTCCGATGTGATGGGACAGGAAAATGTCAAGCGCGCTTTGGAGATCGCAGCTGCTGGCGGGCATAACGTTCTTTTGATCGGAAGTCCGGGCGCCGGCAAGTCCATGCTGGCCCGCCGTCTCCCCTCCATTTTGCCGGATATGACAAAGCAGGAAGCGCTGGAAGCCACGGAGATCTGGTCGGTAGCCGGTCTGACCGACAGCCGCAATCCCCTGCTGCAACAGCGTCCCTTCCGCAGCCCTCATCATACCCTGTCCTCCACTGCCATGTCCGGCGGCGGCAGCTTCCCCCGTCCCGGCGAAATTTCTCTGGCTCATAACGGCGTGCTCTTCCTTGATGAGCTTCCCGAGTTTCAGCGGGACGTTCTGGAGGCGCTGCGTCAGCCCATTGAGGACGGCGAGGTGACCATCACCCGCACCGCCGCTTCCATCTGCCTCCCCAGCCGCTTTATGCTGGTGGCCGCCATGAATCCCTGCCGCTGCGGCTGGTACGGCCACCCCTCCGGCCGCTGCCGCTGCACGAAGGCGCAGGTGGAGAAATATGCCGACCGCATCAGCGGCCCGCTGCTGGACCGCATCGATCTTCACGTGCAGGTGCCCAGCGTGGAATTTGAGGCTATGCGCCGAAGAGAAACGCCGGAATCCTCCGCCGATGTAAAGGCCCGCGTCAATGCCGCCCGCGAGATCCAAAGCAAGCGTTTCGCCGGTACCAACGTATCCTGCAACGCCAATATGACGCCTCCCATGGTAGGGCAGTTCTGCAAGCTGGATGAGCGGGGTGAAAAGATCCTGCAAAGCGCCTTTGAGCGGATGGGCCTCACCGCCCGCAGCCACGACCGGGTGCTGCGTCTGGCCCGCACCATCGCCGATCTGGAGGGCAGCGAAGCCATTACTGCCGCCCACATCGCCGAAGCCATTCAATACCGCAACACCGATATCTTAAGAAGCTGAAAGAACGCCCCAACTGGGGCGTTCTTTTCATTCGTATGTACCGATCTCCGTTCCCACATAGTAGTGAGCCAAAATCTCCCGGTAGGTTTTTCCCTCTCCCGCCAGTACGTTGGCGCCGTACTGGCTCATGCCTACGCCGTGGCCGTACCCGGTAACAGAAAAAATCACCTCTGTTTCCGAAAAATCAATGGTGAAGGCCGCGCTGCGAAGCCCCAGCAGGCTGCGCAGCTGCGTGCCGGAAAGGCTTACGCCCCCCACCTGCAGCGACAGCACCGAGCCATTCTCCGTCTGCTTGATGTTGGTAAACCAGTTGGAGGGCGGACCGGAAAGATTTGCTGTCGGATACTGGGCAAGAACGGTCTCCTTAAACTGCGTCAGCGGAAATGCCGCTTCACTGTGATAATCCGGTACGCTGGTTTCGTTTTCCGGAGAAAACACGCTTTGCAGATAGGGTAGATCCTGCTGCCACACCTCACCTGCCGGGCGGGTGGAGCCTGCCGAGGAGGAGTGAAACACCGCCAGCACCGGCTCATCGGCATAGAGGATCACCTCGCCGTCGGTCTCCCTGACGGCCTGCCGGATCTTCTCCTCATAAAGTGCAGCTGCCATCCCCCAGTTCGCTGCCGCATCCTCTTCTCCCAGATAGGCTTTGCAGCAGTTGATATCATCACAGGCGTCCGCTTCGGGATGATTGGGACTTCCCCCGCCGTCTATTTTATGAACCGTATAGGTACGAGCCGCCACTGCCTGCGCCTTCAGCGCCTCCGCTTCAAAAGAAGCCGGCATTTCCGCCCGAACAACACCGCGGAGATAGTTCTCCATAGTCATCTCTTCCACCGCATCTCCCAGTTTGATCCGAAGGATCTTCCCCCCGTCAATGGCAGCAGGCGCAGGTTCCTTTGGGTCGTTCAAAGAGGGCTCTGCCGTATCTGTTGGCACCTCCGCGTGTTCTTCTGCCCACAACCATGGCAGGAAAAACAGCAGAAACAGCAGAACAAACGATATGGCTATGCTTTTTCGCAACACTTCTCCCCCCTTACAGCCCATTTTATGCCCGGCATGTCCAAAAAATGATGACAACACAAACAAAAAGTGCTATACTGATTTGTTAGTGTACTACAGCATCGGTTTTCCCGACCGTTCGCTGTTTTCCCTCAGTTTACCACACAGAAAGGATCCTTTCTACGATGAAAATACGGAATGTACTGTCTGTTCTTCTGGGCACAGCCGCTGCAGCCATGCGTTACTTCCAGTGCCGCACGGTATTTGAGCCGGACACCATGCTCTCCCGTCCCCACATCATTTCTCTGATCCTCCCCGCCTTCCTTGCCCTGTGCGCGTTTCTCTTTGCCGTCACCTCCGGCAAAAAAGCGCAGTCTCTCGATTTTTCCGCAGCCTTCCGCAAACCGTCTTCTGGCGTTTTACTGGCCTTTCACTTCTTTGCGCTGCTCTATATCCCCGCCGGTGCCTATCTGGTAAAAGCTGCGCTGGGCGGCAGCACACTGATGATGATCTTCGGCGGCGGCGCAGCGGTGACCGGTGCCTGTCTTTTCCTCGGTCTTCTCAGCTGGCGCAGAGAACGCCCTTCGGGTATGATGCTGCTGATTCCCGTTTTCTTCAGTGTTTTGTGGCTGTTCACCGTCTATCAGGACTATGCCTCCTGGCCGGTGATCGAGATCTACTTCGTTCCCGTTCTGGCAATCGCCGCGATCGCTTATGCCTTCTATCAGGTAGCTGCCTGCGCCTTCTCTCAGGGAAATCGCCGCATGCTGCGCTTTATCCTCCCTACCGCTGTGATTCTCTCTTTTGCCGCTATGGGAGACAGCCTTTCCCTTCCTGTCAGAGGTCTGTTTCTTGCCAGTCTGGGCACGCTCTACTGTTTCAGTCTCTGCCTGAATACCGAAAACAAATAAACATTTATCAATATACGGAGGAAATCCATGCAGGAAATCATTTTGATGAAGCTGGGCGAACTGATCCTCAAGGGTCTCAACCGTCACACCTTCGAAGACAAGCTGTTGGCCAATCTGCGCCGCCGCCTGAAAAACAACGGTAATTTTAACATTTATTCCAAGCAGTCCACCATTTATGTGGAGCCCCTCAACGACGAGTGCGACATCGACGCCGCCTACGACACCTGCCAGAAAATTTTCGGCATCGTGGCCCTCGTCCGCGCCAAGGCCTGCGAGAAGGACAAGGACGCTATTCTCGCCACCGCCAAGGAGTATCTCCACGAGGAACTGTCCGCCGCCCGCACCTTCAAAGTAGAGAGCAAGCGCGCTGATAAGAAGTTCCCCATGAGCAGCATCGAGATCAGCCAGTATGTGGGCGGCGAGCTCCACGAGAGCTATCCCAACCTCACCGTAGATGTTCACAACCCCGAGCTGACCGTCCATGTGGAAGTCCGCGAAAAGGCCGCCTATGTCCACGGCAAGGCTGTACCCGGCGCCGGCGGTCTCCCTATCGGCATGAGCGGTACCGCCGTCAGCCTCCTCTCCGGCGGCATCGACAGCCCCGTGGCCTCCTGGATGATGGCCAAGCGCGGCATGCAGCTGGAGATGGTCCACTTCTATTCTCCCCCCTATACCTCCCCTCAGGCACTGGACAAGGTGCTGGAGCTGGCCCGTCTGCTGGTGCCCTGGTGCGGCCGTCTGGTGGTCCACACCGTCCCCTTCACCGAGATCCAGGAGGAGATCCGCCGCAGCTGCCCCGAGGATTATTTCACCCTCATCATGCGCCGCTTCATGATGCGCTGCGCCGAGCGGGTGGCCAAGCGCGTGGGTGCCCAGTGTCTGGTCACCGGCGAGTGCGTCGGTCAGGTGGCAAGCCAGACCGTGGCTGCCATGGCCTCCACCGAGGACGCCGCCACCATGCCCATCTTCCGCCCCGTCATTGCCATGGATAAGGAGGAGATCATCCGCATCTCCCGCCGCATCGGCACCTTCGAGACCTCCATCCAGCCCTTCGAGGACTGCTGCACCGTCTTTACTCCCCGCCACCCCCGCACCCGTCCCAAAATCGAGGACGTGCGTGAGCTGGAGAGTGTTCTGGACATCGAAGGTCTGGTGGACCGTGCCATGGCCGCTACCGAGTACCGCGTGATTAAGTATTAAGAGAGGGTATCTCTATGCAGTATACTGCCGAACTCATTGCCGTAGGCACCGAGCTGCTTCTCGGCAACATCACCAATACCGACGCCCAGATGCTCAGTGAGGGCTTAAGTACCCTTGGCATTAACGTCTATTATCACACCGTGGTGGGTGACAATCCCGCGCGGCTGAAAGAAGCGCTGGAAATCGCCCGTAAGCGCGCTAACATTATCATCACCACCGGCGGCCTTGGCCCCACCTATGATGATCTCACCAAGCAGACCATCTGCGAGACCTTTGGTCTGCCCATGACCTTCCGTGAGGATCTCTGGGAGGCGCTGGTAGAACAGTTTGTCTCCCGGGGAACCGCCCGCGAAGCCATTCCCGAGGGCAACAAGCAGCAGGTGATGCTGCCTGTTGGCTGCACCGTACTGGATAATCCCGTGGGCACCGCTCCCGGCTGTGCCTTTGAAAAAGAAGGCGTCCATGTACTGATGCTGCCCGGCCCCCCCTTTGAGTGCCGCTACATGTTCGAGCACAAGGCCCGCCCCTATCTGGAGCAGCTTACCCATGAGCGGATCTTCAGCCACGAGCTGCGAATCTTCGGTATGGGTGAAGGCCGTGTGGACGAAATTTTGCGGGAGGAAATGTCTCATCTGACCAACCCCACGCTGGCTCCCTACGCCAAGACCGGCGAAGTGCTTCTGCGGGCTACCGCCAAGGCTCCTACCACTGAGGAGGCCGAAGCCATGCTCAAGCCTGTCATCGCCGACGTCTACCGCGTGTTGGGCGACGTGGTCTACGGCGTGGATGTGGACTCTCTGGAGCAGGTGGTTCTGGCGCTTCTGAAAGAGAAAAAGCTCACCCTCTCCTTCGCCGAGAGCTGCACCGGCGGTCTCCTTGCCAAGCGCATCACCGACCTTCCCGGCGCCTCCGCCGTTTTCAAGGGCGGCATCGTCAGCTACACCAACGAGGTAAAGGCCGGCGTACTGGGCGTCCCCTTTGCCCTGCTGCACCAGTACGGTGCAGTCAGCGAGCCGGTGGCCATCGCTATGGCCGAAGGCTGCCGGAGAGTCTGCGGCAGTGATCTGGCACTGTCCATCACCGGTGTGGCCGGTCCGGACAGCGATGACCGGGGCAATCCCGTTGGCACCGTTTACGCAGCCCTCGCCAGCGCCGACGGCACCGTCTGCCGTAAGCTGGATATCAAGCTCACCCGCAGCCGCGGTCTTGTCCGTCATCTGGCCGGCCACAACGCCTTTGACATGATCCGCCGCAAGCTGCTGGATCTGCCTCTGTAAGGGAGGAAGCTATGGAACACATGAACGCATACTCCGC
>SVLG01000088.1 GCA_015068055.1 Oscillospiraceae bacterium
GCCACGGGTCTTACCAAGCTTTCCATGTGGGGCCAACTGGTGGGAGCACTGACCAATATCATCCTTGACCCCGTCTTTATCTTCGGCTGGTTCGGCCTCCCCGCCATGGGCATTGCCGGTGCCGCCCTTGCCACCATCATCGGCCAGCTGCTGGGCGCCATCGTGTCCATTACGCTGAACCTGCGGAAGAATAAGGAACTCTGCTTCCGCCTTGGGAACATCCGTCCCGACGCTAAGATCATCGGCCGCATTTACCGCATCGGCGCACCCTCCATTCTCATGATCGCGGTGGGCAGCGTGATGAACTTTACCATGAACCGCATTCTGCTGGGCTTTACCTCCACGGCAGTGGCGGTGTTCGGCACCTACGGCAAGCTTCAGAGCTTTGCCTTTATGCCGGTGTTCGGCCTCAACAACGCCATGGTTCCCGTCATCGGCTACAACTACGGTGCCGGGAAAAAGGACCGCATCTACGCCACCATCCGCTGGGCGGTGACCTATGCCTGCGTGATCATGTTTACGATCCTTCTTATCTTCCAGACTGTCCCCCACGTGCTGCTGGCGGTTTTCGATGCCTCCGAGCAGATGATGGCCATCGGCGTGGCGGCTCTGCGGCGCATCAGTCTCTGCTTTGTGTTTGCGGGCTTCTGCGTGGTGGCGGGCAGCGCCTGCCAGGCTCTGGACAGGAGCTTTGCCTCTCTTGTGGTGTCCGTCCTCCGCCAGGTGGTGGTGCTGCTGCCGGCGGCATGGCTGCTGGCGCAGAGCGGCGATGTGAACATGGTCTGGTGGGCCTTCCCCATTGCGGAGATCATGAGCCTTCTGGCCAGCTGCGTTTTCCTCTGGGAGGCCCTGCGGCATATGGAAAAACGTTTGACGGAGAGGGCTGCATGAAAGAATTCATTATCGGACGCAATGACGCCGGGCAGCGGCTGGACCGCTTTGTCAAAAAGGCGGCGCCGGGTCTTCCCGATTCGCTGCTGCAGAAGTATCTGCGGCGCAAGGACATCAAAATAAACGGCAAGCCCGGCAAGGGCGATGCCCGCCTGACCGAGGGTGACACCGTCAGACTCTATATCCCCGACGAGTTTTTTGAAACCAAGGGCGGCGACAGGGACGACTGGCGCAAGGTAAGCGCCCCGAAGCTCTCCGTTGCCTACGAGGACGAAAACATCCTCATCGTGGATAAGAAGCCCGGCGTTCTCTGCCACGCCAGCGAGGGTTGGAGTGCCTCCACGCTGATTGCCCAGATCCAGGCCTACCTCCACGCAAAGGGGGAGTGGGATCCCCGGAAAGAGAACAGTTTTGCTCCTGCCCTCTGCAACCGCATCGACCGCAATACCGGCGGCCTTGTGATCGCGGCGAAAAACGCCGAGGCACTGCGGATCATGGACGAGAAGATCAAGGAGCGGGAGATGGAAAAACGCTATCTCTGCGTGGTGCTGGGCAGGCCCAAAAAGAGTGAGGGCCGGCTGGAGGGCTACCTTTTCAAGGATGCCAAAAAGAACCAGGTCTATGTCTACGACAGCCCTCGCACCGGCGCCCTCTGGGCGGCTACGGAGTATAGGGTGCTGGAAAGCCGCGGCGAGCTTTCGCTGGTGGAGTGCCGTCTCATCACCGGCCGTACCCACCAGATCCGTGCCCAGATGGCCCATCTGGGCCATCCCCTGCTGGGCGACGGCAAATACGGCGTGGAAAAGGTGAACCGCCGCTACGGCGAGAAGATGCAGCTTCTCTATTCCTACTCCCTGCGTTTTACCTTTGAGGGGGAGTCCGGCAGTCTCGCCTACCTGGACGGAAAGCCGGTTACGGCACCGCAGAAACCTGCCTTTGTCGAAAAATATTTCGGCAGCGCGAAATAGATTGACTTTTGCCCAGTAAATAGATATAGTCAAAACTGTATAAGCATATAGAAAAGAGGGGGAGGATAAATGGCCAAAGAACTGATTCGCCTGGTCAACTGCACCATGGAATTTGACGGGGAGCCCGTACTGGACTCCATCAACCTCTACTTCAACGATAAGGAGTTTCTTACCCTGCTGGGCCCCTCCGGCTGCGGTAAGTCCACAACGCTGCGTATTATCGGCGGCTTCCTGAAGCCCACCCGGGGCGACGTCCTTTTCGATGGGGAGCGAATCAATGACATACCGCCTTACAAACGGCAGGTCAACACCGTATTTCAGCGGTACGCCCTGTTCCCGCATCTGGACGTGTATGAAAACGTAGCCTTCGGTCTTCGCAACCAGAAGCTGCCGGAGGACGAAATCGATGCGAGAGTGACGGAGATGCTGGAGGTAGTGTCTCTCAAGGGCTTTGAAAACCGTAAAGTCACTTCTCTCTCCGGCGGTCAGCAGCAGCGCGTGGCCATCGCCAGAGCTCTGGTGAACAGACCCCGCGTCCTTCTGCTGGACGAGCCGCTGGGTGCGCTGGACCTGCGCCTTCGCAAGGATATGCAGCAGGAACTCAAGCGCATTCAGCAGCAGATGGAGATCACCTTCATCTATGTCACCCATGATCAGGAAGAGGCTCTGGCCATGTCCGACACCGTGGTGGTCATGAACGAGGGTGTTATCCAGCAGATCGGCACCCCGGAGGATATCTATAACGAACCCAAGAACGCCTTTGTGGCCGACTTCATCGGCGAGAGCAATATTCTCGACGGCATCATGCGTGATGACTATGTGGTGGAGACCTTCGGCCGGCGTTTCAAGTGTCTGGACGCGGGCTTCGGTAAGGATGAGCCCGTGGATGTTGTCGTGCGCCCTGAGGACATCGACATTGTCCCCGTCAGCGAGGGCATGCTCATCGGCACGGTGACGAGCATCACCTTCAAGGGTATGCAGTATGACGTGATCGTGGACTTCAAGGGCTTTAAGTGGCTCATCCAGACCACCGACAGCCCCAGAGAGGGCCAGCGCATCGGCATCAAGATCGATCCCGACGGCTTCCACATCATGAAAAAGAGCAAGTACTCCGGTCTTTACGGCGACTACAGCTCCTTCAGCGAGGAGTATGAGGAGCTGTCCGATGCCGAGTACGATCCGGATCAGGAGGAAGAAGAGGAGGAGACTTCTGCGGAGGGTCAGGATGAAGACTAAGAGCCTTGCCGCGCCCTATCTGGTCTGGATGGCGCTCTTTACCCTTGTTCCTCTGGGCATTGTCTGCTACTTTGCCTTTACCGACTCCATCACCGGCAGATTTACGCTGGAGAATATCGTCCATATGGGCAGCTACCTCCCCATCTTTCTCAAGAGTGTGTGGCTGGCTATTTTCTCCGCGCTCATTTGCCTTCTGATCGGCTATCCCGTGGCCTACTATATCGCGGGGACCTCTCCTGCGGCCCAGCGCATCCTCTATATGCTGGTGATGCTGCCCATGTGCATGAGCTTCCTGCTGCGTACCCTCGCCTGGGTGGCGCTGCTGGAGGATACCGGCATCATCAACAGCTTTATCTCCGCGCTGGGACTTAAAACCCTGCCGCTGATCCGCTCCGACGGCGCGGTGGTGCTGGGCATGGTATATAACTACCTGCCTTATATGATCATGCCCCTCTACACGGTGCTGATCAAGCTGGACAAGCGCCTCATTGAGGCGGCGGAGGATCTGGGCTGCCCCCCGGTGCAGGTCTTCACCCGGGTAACCCTGCCCCTCAGTGTGCCGGGCATCATTTCCGGCCTCACCATGGTCTTTGTGCCGGCTGTGTCCACCTTCTACATTTCCCAGAAGCTGGGTTCCTCCGGCACCACCCTCATCGGTGACGTCATCGAAAGCCAGTTCAAGGCGGCCTACAACCCCAATCTGGGTGCGGCCATCTCCCTTGGCCTTATGGTGCTGGTGCTGGCCTGCGTTGCGGTGATGAACCGCTTCAGTGACGGGGAGGAGGTGGTCACGCTGTGAAACGCTTCAACAAGGTCTTTACAGTGCTGGTCTTTGCCTTCCTGTACATTCCCATGATCGTCCTCTGCGTAGCCAGCTTCAATTCCGGCAAGGACATCGCCACCTGGGAGGGCTTCACCCTGGCCCAGTACGGCGAGCTGTTCCGGGACGGTGTGCTGCTGCCGCTGCTGGCAAACTCCCTGATCATTGCCGTGGTTTCCTCGCTGATCGCCACGGTGCTGGGCACCATGGCGGCGCTGGGTATCCGCGCCATGGGCGATAAGATGCGCCGCTTCACCATGAGCGTCACCAACATCCCCATGACCAACCCCGAGATCGTCACCGGCGTTTCCCTGGCCCTGCTCTTTGCCTTTGTGGGCCAGATGCTCAAGCTCAACAGTGTGCTGGGTTTTGCAACGCTGCTCATTGCCCACATCACCTTCAATATGCCCTATGTCATCCTCTCCGTCATGCCCAAGCTCAGCCAGATGGACCCGGACCTCCGGGACGCGGCCATGGATCTTGGCTGCACACCCCGGGAGGCCTTCTTCAAGGTGCTGATCCACGAGATCATGCCGGGTATTATCTCCGGTGCGCTGATGGCCTTTACCATGTCGCTGGATGACTTTGTGATCTCCTACTTCGTCTACGGCCCCAATTTTGTTACGCTGCCCGTGGAGATCTACAACTACACCAAAAAGCCCCTGCATCCCAAGATCTATGCCCTCTTCACCCTGCTCTTCCTTGTGATCCTTCTTGTGATGGTCATCATGAATGTGCTGCAGGGTCAGGATGAAAAGCTCCACCGGAAGGCCCGGGGCGTTTTCAGAAAGGGGGGGCTCGTATGAAGAAGGCCTTTTCCCTGCTTTGCGCCCTTGTGCTGCTCTGCGTGCTGCTGCCCGTGGAGGCTGAGGCCGCCAATGAGGTGGTCAATGTCTATAACTGGGGCCAGTATATCTCCGACGGCTCCGACGGTTACCCGGATCTCAATGCCGCCTTTGAGGAGGCCACCGGCATTAAGGTCAACTACATGACCTTCGATTCCAACGAGAGCATGTATACCAAGCTCAAGACCGGAGGCTCCTCCTACGATGTCATCATCCCCTCGGACTATATGGTGGCCCGGCTCATCGATGAAGGAATGCTCCTGCCCCTGAACTTCGACAACATCCCCAACTACCAGTACATCGATGAGGCCTACCGCAACACCTCCTATGACCCGGAGAACCTCTACAGCGTGCCCTACACATGGGGCACCGTGGGCGTGATCTGGAACAGCGACTATGTGGACGAGGCCGACACCGGCAGCTGGGATATTCTCTGGAACGAGAAGTATGACGGCAAGATCCTCATGTTCGATAACCCCCGCGACGCCTTTGCCGTGGCCGAGCTGCTGCTGGGCTATTCGCTGAACACCACCGATGAGGAGGAGCTGCGTGCCGCCTCCTACAAGCTCATTGAGCAAAAGCCCCTGGTACAGAGCTATGTCATGGACCAGATCTATGACAAGATGGAGCGCGGCGAAGCTTGGATCGCTCCCTACTACGCCGGTGACTATCTCATGATGGCCGAGGATCACCCGGAGCTGCAGTTCTTCTTCCCCGAGGAGGGCTACAACCTCTTTATCGACGCCATGTGCATCCCCACCTGCGCCGAGAACAAGGAGGCCGCCGAGGCCTATATCAACTTCCTCTGCGACCCTCAAAACTGCGGCCCCAACCTTGAGTATCTGGCCTACTCCAGCCCGGAGACCGCCTCCAAGGAGTATATGGACCCCGCAGTTACGGAGAGCGAGGTGGCCTACCCGGATGAAGAAACCCTCAGCCGCGGTGAGAGCTTTTACTATCTCAATGCCGAGACCACCCAGTTGATGGACTCCCTCTGGCTGGGTGTCAAGACCGATGGTGATGTGGACTATGTGCCCATCATCGGCATCTCCGTGGTATTCCTGAGCGTGGGCAGTTTCCTGACGGCCCGGGCCATGCGCAACAAGCGCCGCAAGGCCAACCGCTGCAAAAAGTGGCGGGAACAGACATAAGAAAAAATCACTCCCGAAAGGGAGTGATTTTTTGTTTAAAGGCTTGCAGCCAGAAAGGCTTCTATGCTCTTTTCCACCTCGCAGAGAGAGGAGACGGAGACGAATTCGTCGGAGCCGTGGCACTGTCCGCCGGCGGGGCCGTAGATA
>SVLG01000089.1 GCA_015068055.1 Oscillospiraceae bacterium
GGACTTTCTCCGGAGCTTCCGCAACGCCGCCACGGTGGAATCCCTGAAAGATGAGCTGCTCCAGCGCATCCGCCGCCAGCGGGAGGAGCTGGATCTCTTCGCCCAGAACGTCACCGCCCTGGCGGACAAGGCGGAAAAGCTCCGGGCGGATAACCCCTTTATCCCCTACCGGGTCACGGTGCCCCACAACAGCCCCCGGCTGGGCAAAACCCTGGGAGAGCTGAATTTCTGGCACCACACCGGCGCCACGGTAGTGGCCATAGGCAGCGGAGACGAGCTGCACCTGTCTCCCGGCCCCCACGCAGACGTTCAGGCAAATTGCGTGATCTACTACATCGGCACCGGCGATTGTGCCGCCCGGGTTCGGGCCTTTCTCTCCCCGGAAACGGAAATACTTCAAAATTAACGAAAAATTCACGGCTGCGCAGGTTTTGCGCAGCCGTTTTCTCTTGACACCGCCAAACCAGCAACCTAAAATAAATTAATAGGTTGTCGATTTTAAAGGGCCAGGAGGTTTGACATGACGAATTGGTATAAGGATGCGGCTCAGGTGGCGGACTATCTGCATCTGACAGAGGCAGAGACCGCGGAGATGCAGGCGGTGGCGGAGAAGTACCCCATGATGCTGCCGGAGTATTATCTGCACCTCATCGACCCAGAGGACCCGGCGGATCCCATCCGGAAGATGTCCATCCCCGCCCCCTACGAGGAGGATGAGGGCGGCAGCTTTGATACCAGCGGCGAGCAAACCAACACCAAAATCCCCGGGCTGCAGCACAAGTACCAGCAGACCGCCATGGTGCTGACCACCAATCGCTGCGCCATGTACTGCCGCCACTGCTTCCGCAAGCGGCTGGTGGGGCTCTCCGACGAGGAGATCGCCCGGCACTTTGACGAGATCATCGATTACATTCGCCGGCACACGGAGATCCGCAATGTGCTGCTCTCCGGCGGCGACGCCTTTTTCAACTCCAACGAGGTCATTGAGCGGTATCTCGCCGCCTTGTGCGACATCCCCCATCTGCGCTACATCCGCTTTGGCAGCCGCATCCCGGTGAGCTGGCCGGAACGGATCAACGCGGGCTTGCTGGACGTGCTGCAGCGCTATACCCATCGGAAGCAGATCTTTGTGGTGAGCCAGTTCAACCATCCCCGGGAGCTGACGCCGGAGGCGGTGGCCGCCGTCCACGCCCTCCGGGACACCGGCGCCATTCTCCGCAACCAGACGGTGCTGCTCCGGGGCGTCAACGACGATCCTCTGGTGCTCTCAGCGCTGCTGGAGGGGCTGGTGAGCATCGGCTGCATCCCCTACTATGTGTTCCAGTGCCGGCCGGTCACCGGGGTAAAAAGCGGCTTCCAGGTGACGCTGGATCGGGGACTGGAGATCGTGGAGGAGGCGAAAATGCACCTGAGCGGGCTGGCCAAGGGCTTCAAATACTGCATGTCCCACCCGGCGGGCAAGCTGGAGATTCTGGGCCGCCTCCCCGGTGGGGACATGATCTTCAAGTTCCACGAGGCCAAATACCCCGCCGACTGCGGCAAACTCTTCACCCACGCCCCGGACGAGAGCGGCTGCTGGCTGCCCGACAGCCTTGCATAAAGCCCGCCTGTACGGGGAACGCTGTTACCGAGGTGATTCCATGGAAAACCACGGCCGCACCGACGGCATAACCACCGCCTTTGAGCGGGCCATAACCTCCAACGGAGAGGCGCTGAGCATATACAACGCCATGCTGCCCCCGGAGCAGCAGGCCTTCCGCCAACGGGCGGAGCAGTGCCGGTCCCGGGAGGAGCTGAAGAACCTGATCGATGAGCTGGTCGGCTGGAAAAAAGGACATCCGCCCTATCAGCTCTGAGGGAAACCGACAAAAAAAGAGGCCCCGCCATGCTATGCTCATGGCGGGGCCTTGTATGTCCCGGAAGCGGGCTGGGCTCGGGGGCTCACTCGGTGTACATATAATTTCTCAATTCTTCCAGAGCCTGGGGGCTGTCGGTGTCGGTGAGCTCCCGATCACTGACGGGCAGGGTGATCAGCGCCTCGGGATGGGCCTTCATGACCCTCCGGCCGCCGGTGTCCCCCTCCAGCGCCAGCAGCTCCGGAAAGAACCGGGCCGGAAAGAAGCAGGGGTTGCCGCTCTGGCCGTCGCTGCGGACCGGGGCGACGATGGCCCCGGGGTTGGCCCGGGCGGCGTCCAGCAGCCGCTGGACGGTCTGGGGCCGCAGCAGAGGCTGATCGCCCACCATAAATAAAAGGCCGGCGCAATCCCGGAGGGCCTCCACCCCCAGCCGGATGCTGCGGCTGATGCCGTCCTCCGGCCGGTCGTTTAAAACCGGGGCAAAACCCGCCTCCCGGGCGGCGGCGAGGATGGCGGCATCCCCGGATATCATGGCGGTTTTCGCCCGGAGCTCCTCCGGTACCGCGGCCATGGCGCGCCGGTACAGGGGAAGGCCGTTGAAATCCGCCAAAAGCTTGTCCCCGCCAAAGCGTTTTCCCAGGCCTGCGGCCAGAATTACGCAGCCAAAGGGGATCGGACTTTCATTTTTCTGCATAGAGATCCTGCCTATCTTTATTTTTTTGCAAGAATAATTGTTACCATTGCCTATATTATGAGGTATATTTTTATACATTTCAACAGTAGATTCGTAAAATTGCGAAATTTTACATATTTTGTGCAAGACAACTAAAAACGATACAACATCTTCGTTGTATATGGGCATGGGGCTAAGTTTTAGATATCGAATCATGTCATTTGATACAATAAATGTATTTGAAAAAAGAATACGAATGAAGTATTTTTATAGTAGGTAAAGAACCGTAATTGCTGCATACATGCGGCCCCTAATTATGTCCGGATTTAAAGGAGAGGAAGACATGTACAAAATCAACGCGGATCTCTGCAAGAAATGTCGCATCTGCGAAAAGAACTGCCCCATCGGCGCGATCAACGTGACCTTCGACGCAAACGGCAAGAAGGCCATTGCTGTGGATATCACCGACATGTGTGTCGAGTGCAACGTCTGCCGCCGCGTGTGCCCCTTTGGCGCCATTGAAGTCGGCGAGCGCACGGAGGGCATGGTTCAGTGTGGTTCCTGCTCCATCCAGTGCAAAATCCCCGTGGGCTCCACCGGCGCCTGCAAGCGCTACTCCAACGAGGGCGGCAAGCTGATCCGCAACCGCGCTCTGGTGGTGGAGGGTCTGCCCCAGACCTACGTTGACGAGAAGATCGTCAAGCCCATTATCACCGCTGTCGGCGCCGGCACCGCTTACCCCTGCATCCGTCCCGCGCCGCACATCGTCTGCGAGAACCGCGACGGCGTTGACGTTGTTACCACCGTCACCGAGGCTCCTCTGAGCTACTCCGGCGTCATGGTCAAGCTGGACACCAACACCTACATCGGCGAAGAGGGCGACACTGTTTACGCCGAGGGCAAGCCCGTGGGCCTGGTCCAGACCGAGGAGTACGGCTCCAAGATGATCTACGTCGGCGGCGCCAACCGCCTCACCGGCGAAGGCGGCTTCGCCACCGCCCGCACCGTCTGCGCTCTGGCCAACGGTGAGGAAGTGGAGCTGAGCGTCAAGACCCTGGATAAGCACACCGAGAAGATGAAGAACATCAAGATCATCTGCCAGCAGGGCAAGGCTCCCATCATCAACGGTGTTCAGGAAAAGACCATGCGTATCGGCTGCGGCAGCGCCACCATCGGCCTGATGGCCAGCGTGATGAAGGAGTGCGTGGACGAATGCATCGTCATCGACCACCACGTCACCGGCCTGTTCACCGAGCACCTGGCCGGCAAGGAAGTGGGCATGACCTACTCCGGCGTCGTTCCCAACGCCACCAAGAGCACCGTGGGCCGTTACTTCGGCGGTCACGGCGACGGCATCGGCGGCACCGTGCTGAAGACTCCCCGGGACGCCATCAAGAGCGTTGACATGAACCTGGCCTGGGAAGGCATGCGCATCCTGGTGACCAACACCACCGGCGAAGTGGGCGCCCTGTTCAAGGTTCTGGCCAACGGCGATGTGGAAGAGATCCCCATGGACGAGAAGGCCACCCGCGTCATCAACACCATCAACGAGAACTGCCAGGAATCCACCTGCTCCGTTCTGTACACCGGCGGCACCGGCGGCTCCGCCCGCGGCGGCGTCTGCAAGTGCCCCAAGGCCATCACCGAAGCTGTCCACGACGGCCGCGCTCACCTGACCATCGGCGGCGCCGAGCCCTTCGTGTACCCCGGCGGCGGCATCAACTTCATGGTCGACACCTCCAAGGTTGTGGCCAAGGCCTTTACCTGGGTTCCCACCCCCGCTACCGTTGCTCCCGTTGAGTACACCATGACTCTGGAAGACTACGAGAAGATGGGCGGCCACATGGATCGCATCAAGAAGGCCTCCGATTTCCCCGAGTACCAGAAGTAATTTTCAACCATGGATGAAGCCTTTCGCGTGTTGGACGACGGCCGTGTCTTTGTAGACTACGGCCCCGCGTCCATGGTGATCACCGCAAAATGCGGGGATGAATGGCTCTCCCAGCTCTCCTGCGAGGCCTTCCCCGTGGTTCAGGCGGCTCTGGCCGAGATCGCCCAGGCTCTGCCGGATCTCCGGCGCTACCCCAAGGATGCGGACTTCTCCCATCTGGAGGGGCTGCCCCGGGTGATGGCCGAGGCGGCACTGGCCACCGGCGAGGGGACGCTGACCCCCATGGCCACCGTGGCCGGTACCGTGGCGGACACGGTCGCCGACTGGCTCTTTGTCCGGGGTGCGGATTTCGTGGCTGTGAACAACGGCGGCGACATCGCCCTGCGGCTGGGCCCCGGCCGGCAGCTGCGGATGGGTATCCTGCCGGATCTGGATGGCAGCATCTCTCAGGTGGTGACCATCCGTGCCGAGGACGGCATCGGCGGTGTGTGCACCAGCGGTCTGGGCGGCAGAAGCCTGACCCGGGGCATTGCCCGCTCCGTTACGGTGTTCTCCCGGCGCTGCGCCCAGGCGGATGCCTGCGCCACCCACCTTGCCAACTGCTCCTTCGTCCAGTCCCCCCGGGTACACACCTGCCGGGCCGGTGAACTGGAGCCGGAGAGCGACATTGCCGATCTGACCATCGTCCGCAGCGTGGATACGCTGACGGAGGAGGAAGTGGCCCGGGGCCTGGAACAGGTTCGCCGGGAGACGGAAGTACAGATGGCAAGAGGCAACCTTGTCTACATGGCGGCGGATATACAGGGCTCCCGGCTCTGGGTACCCGAAGCCCT
The DNA here is from genome assembly GCA_015068055.1 of Oscillospiraceae bacterium. The sequence goes on from SVLG01000089.1 coordinate 5,254, forward strand.
GTGCTGAAATGCTAAAAAATAATAGGAATAAAGGAGATCAAACATCATGAAAGTTGGTTTTATCGGTCTGGGTCGCATGGGCGGCCACATGGCCAGCAACGTTATCAAAGCCGGTTTTGAGACCTACGTTTCCGACCTGGTTCCCGCTCTGGTAGAGCAGAAGGTGGCCGAAGGCGCCATCGGCTGCGCCAACAACCTGGAAGTCGCCGCCAACATGGACATCGGCTTCACCATGCTGCCCAACGGCGCCATCGTCGAGGCTGTCATGCTGGGCGCCAACGGCGTTCTGGCTCACTGCAAGCCCGGCACCATCATCGTGGACATGTCTTCCGTGTCCTCCACCACCACTCAGAAGATGGCCAAGAAGGCTGCTGAGTACGGCGTTAAGTACATGGACGCTCCCGTGTCCGGCGGCACCATCGGCGCCAAGAACGGCACCCTGACCATCATGTGCGGCGCTGACGAGGAGACCTTCGAGAAGGCCAAGCCCGTTCTGGAAGCCATCGGCAAGCGCATCATGCTCATCGGCGGCACCGGCATGGGCGACGCTATGAAGATCGTCAACAACATGCTGCTGGGCGCCAACATGGCTTCTCTGGCCGAGGCTCTGGTGCTGGGCAAGAAGCTGGGTCTGGACACCCAGAT
>SVLG01000090.1 GCA_015068055.1 Oscillospiraceae bacterium
TCCATACCCCGCAGCTCCACCGTGGCCTTTTCCCGGCGCTCGGCCTCCTCGTTGGCGGCACGTTCTCGACCGGCCAGAAGCATCTGACGGCCGGAAATCATGTTCTGAGAACGCGTCACCTGCGTCTCAGCCTCTTTAAGGGCTCTCTGTGCCTCTGTAACGGCATTTTCTGCCTCAGACAGTCTCTCTGCCAGTTCAGTTTTCTCCCGCGCCAGAGCCGCTTTGCGCTCGGCAAAACCGTCCTGACTTTCCTGAAGCAGAGCCAGGGCACTGCGGTTTTCGGAGAGGGCACCCATAAGCTCGCTTTCCCGGAGCAGCAGGGTGGAGAGCCCGGCATTGCGCTGCTGAAGCCCCAGTTCCTTTTCCTCCGCCTGCCGGCGAAGAGCGCGGTCGTCCACACTCAGCTGCAGACGATCGGTTTCTATTCTATCAAGCCGCGCTTTATGTTCATCGATCTGACGCTGCAGGGAATCGGAACGCTGGTCCTGTTCGCTGATCTCCCGGCGCAGCCGCTCCAGGGCGGCGTCGTTGTTGCTGATCCGGGTACGAAGTACCGCCGCGGCACTCTCGGTTTCGGCGGCAGCCGCCTCAGCGGCACGCTGGCGCTGGCGTTCATGCTCAATGGCTACGTCGTTTTCCCGCATGCGCTCGGCGGCATTTTCTGCTGCAGCGTAGATGGAGTCAAGGGCCGTCTTGGCCTCCGCCTTCGCCTTTTCCGCCTCGGCAAAATCCCGACGCAGTCCCTCGGACTGGTCACGAAGCCGGTCAAGGTTTTCCATCCAAAGACTGATCTCCAGAAGGCGCAGTTCGTCGCGCAGCAGCAGATACTGTTTCGCTGTCTCTGCCTGCTCCTTCAGCGGCTCCACCTGCAGCTCCAGCTCCGAGACTTTGTCACCGATGCGCAGCAGATTGTCCTCGGTCTTTTCCAGCTTCCGCTCGCTCTCTTCCTTGCGGTGGCGGAAACGGGAAATGCCCGCGGCCTCCTCAAAGATCTCACGGCGGTCGGTGGACTTGGCCGAGACAATCTCGCCGATGCGGCCCTGACCAATGATGGAGTAACCATCCCGGCCCAGACCCGTATCCATGAGGAGTTCCGTCACGTCACGGAGACGGACGGAATCGCGGTTGATATAGTATTCACTCTCGCCGCTGCGGTAATAGCGGCGGGATATGGTGATCTCATCGCAGTCCCGGTCAAAGAGCCGGGCAGAATTGTCCAGCACCAGAGACACCTGCGCAAATCCCATGGGGCTGCGTTTCTCCGTGCCGCCGAAAATAACGTCCTCCATCTTGCCGCCCCGGAGGGTGCGGGTACGCTGCTCGCCCATGACCCACAGAAGGGCATCGGAGATATTGCTCTTACCGCTGCCGTTGGGGCCCACGATGGCCGTCACGTTTCTTTCAAAACTGATGCGGGTCTTTTCGGGGAAGGATTTGAAGCCCTGCAGCTCCAAAGCTTTCAGATACACAGTACACTTACCTCAATTCGCATAAATCAACACTTTATTATATACCTATACAGCCTGGATTGCAACGCTTACGCGCAAGTTTTCCCCGGAAATCTGCGCATCCGGAAGGATTTTCAGGGAGGATAGCTTAAATTCCTCTCTCAAAGCAAGGATGTTCCCCCGCTTCTGTCCAATGGCCTGAGACAGGGCAGAGGGAGGGACATGTATAGTTATGTCAACCATTTCTCCCACACCGCTGAGGGCCGCCCGCATACGACGCAGCCAGATGCGGCTTTTCACCAGCTCACCCAGCGCCGGATGGTAGGCGCCGCCCACCACAGCACCGCCGCTGAGTTCCTCTGTGGGGTTCAAACCCAAACGGATCACCGGGATGCCGGCACGGTCAAAGATGGGCAGGATATCAGCACAGCAGTCCACCGCTTCCTCCACCGTATGTTCTTCGTACTCCCCGCGCCGCCAGAGCTCTTCCAGCGCCGTACCCCGCAGGATCACCGTGGGATAAATCCGGACGCCATCCGGGCCCAGCGCAGCAAGGCGCTGGGCCGAGATAAGGGCGCTCTGACGGCTCTCTCCGGGCAGGCCGGTCATCAGCTGCAGAATGAGCGTGAAGCCCGCTTCCCTGATGAGGGCTGCGGCACGTTTGGTGGCGGCGGCAGTGTGGCCCCGGCCGGAGCGGCGAAGTACCTCCTCCGTCATGGACTGAGCCCCCAGCTCTATCGTTTCCACACCGTAGCTGCGCAGCCGCACCAGCACCTCCGAATCAATGGCGTCCGGACGGGTGGAAACACGGATGGATGAAATAAGGCCCGTGCTGCGATAGGGCTGCGCAGCAGAGAGCAGTTCCTCCTGCCGCTCTGCCTCAATGGCAGTAAAACTGCCGCCGTAGAAAGCAAGCTCGTACCCCTCTCCTGTCAGACCTTCCATGGCCGCGCGCACCGTATCGCCGGAAGCAGGAAAAAGGCTGCCGGAAATGCGCTTCTGATCGCAGAAAACGCATTGGTTCGGGCAGCCCAGATGGGGTACAAATATGGGAATGATCCGGCGTCTGGGACTCATTTGCTCAGCTTGCGAAGTGCCATACCGGCGGCGGCCTGCTCGGCCTCCTTCTTGGAACGGCCCCGACCCTCGCCGATTTCTCTGCCGTTCAGCAATACGCGGACATGGAAAACCTTGTTGTGGTCCGGTCCGCTTTCATCCAGCAGCTCATAGCTGAGGATCTGGTTCTTCTGCTCCTGAACCAGCTCCTGCAGGGCGGTCTTGCAGTCGTTGAAATAGAGAGGTTCTTCCTCGCCCAGCTCATTTAAAAGCCGCTCATGGATAAAGCGGGAAGCTTCCTCATGCCCCGCATCCAGATAAACAGCGGCAATCAGGGCTTCCACAGCATCAGCCAGAATAGAGGGACGATTCCGTCCGCCGTTATGCTCCATGCCCCGGCCCAAACGCACGTAAGCCCCCAGTCCCAGACTCTGTGCCACCTTGAAAAGGCTCTGTTCGCAGACCAGTTCTGCGCGGAGACGGGTCATACGCCCCTCCGGCATACGGGGAAAGCGCCGGTAAAGCTCCTCCGCCACCGTCATGCCCAGCACGCTGTCGCCCAGAAATTCAAGGCGCTCGTTGCAGACCGCGCTCCCACCACTCTCATTGGCAAAAGAGCTGTGGGTCAGCGCAGTCTCCAGAAGGGAGCGTTGGCGAAAGCAGTATCCAATCCGCTTTTCCAACTCCGAAACGGTCATATTACTCCGCGACGGTCCTGGCCACGTAATCAGCCAGATCACCCACGGTCACGATGCCCACCAGGGCGTCCTCGGGGGTTTCAGGCAGGGAGAACTCCTCCTCCAGAGCCATGGTCAGTTCCACCACGTCCAGGGAGTCGGCGTTCAGATCGTCCACAAAAGCGGTCTCCGCGGTGACGCTCTCCACGTCCAGCAGAAACTGCTCGGCTACCATCTCACGAATCTTGTCCAGTACCATAGTATTACTCTCCTTGTGTAGTATTAAGGCGCATATAGCCTATGTTCTTTTCAATGCTCTCGATGATGTTGGACTCCCGGCAGGCGATGGCCTGACGGACAGCGCTGCGGATGGCCCGGGCATCGGAGGATCCGTGAGCCTTGATGACGGGCTTCGTCAGCCCCAGCAGAGCGGTACCTCCCACTTCGCTGACATCCATCATGGCTTTGAGGGCCGAGACGTCCTTTTTCACGATGAGAGCCGCCAGCTTGTTGAAGGTACTCTTCATAAAGACCTTCTTCACTTCCTTCATAAGAAAACGGGCCGTGCCCTCCACCGCCTTCAGCAGCACATTGCCGCTGAAACCGTCGCAGACCAGCACATCCACCTTACCGCCGAGAAACTCGCTGCTCTCCACGTTGCCGATAAAGTTGAGTCGTCCGGCCTCGGCCGCCTCGCGGAGGAGGCGATTGGTCTCCAGCTGCAGCTGTGTGCCCTTGGTATCCTCGGCGCCGATGTTGAGAAGGCCCACTCTGGGGTTCTCGCAGCCCATCATCTCTCTGGCATAGAAGCTGCCCATATAGGCAAACTGCAGAAGATATTCCGCGGTACATTCCACGTTGGCGCCGCTGTCGATGATCATGGCGCCGTGGCCACCGTTGGGAAGAACCGGAGCAAAGCAGGCGCGGCGAATGCCCCGGATACGCTTGACCGTCAGGGTAGCGCCGCTGAGAAGGGCGCCGGTGCTGCCGGCGGAAACGCAGGCATCGCCCTCCCCTTTCGCCAGCATCTGAAGCATGACGGACATGGAAGAGTCCTTCTTGCGCCGGGTGGCGTTGGCAGGGTCATCCTCCATGGTAATGACCTCGGTGGCATGAACGATGCTGATGTGCCCGTCGTTCTCCGCACCCTCGGCCTTGAGACAGCTGCGGATGTCCTCCTCACGACCGATGAGGGTGATATCTACCCCAAATTCCTTTGCCGCAGCCACAGCACCGCTGACTACCGCCTGCGGGGCGTTGTCGCCGCCCATGGCGTCGATCAGAATACGCATTTCCACAACTCTCCTTTCACTATCTCGTCTATGATACCCAGAGACCGTTGTGAGATCTCTGCGTTCTTGTTTCTCTTGCCCTTGACCCGGTAGCCCAGGGGAGAAATGATACCAAAGTTGATGTTCATTGGCTGGAAGTCGCCCACACTGCCCCGGGAAATGTACAGTCCCAGCGCACCGATGGCGGTCTCCTGGGGGAAATCGATGGGGGCCAGCCCCATAAGCTGCGCCGCCGTCTCCAGTCCCACCAGCATACCGGAGGCACAGGACTCCACATAGCCCTCCACCCCGGTCATCTGCCCGGCAAAGCGTATACGCTCCTCACCGATAAGGCGGTAGTAGCGATCCAGCAAGCCCGGAGAATTGAGATAGGTATTGCGGTGCATAACGCCGTAGCGGACAAACTCGGCATTCTTCAAGGCAGGTATCATGGAAAACACCCGCTTCTGCTCGCCAAAGGCCAGATGGGTCTGGAACCCCACCAGATTATAGAGAGTACCCTCGGCATTGTCCTGCCGTAGCTGCACCACCGCATAGCTCTCCTTCCCTGTTCGGGGATCCCGGAGACCCACAGGCTTCAGCGGACCATAACGCAGGGTGTCCACACCGCGCCTCGCCATAACCTCCACGGGCATACAGCCTTCAAACACGCCCGCGTCCTCAAAGCCGTGGACATTGGCCTCACGGGCGGAGATCAGCTCCTTCCAGAAAGCCAGATACTCCTCCTCGGTCATGGGGCAGTTTACATAATCAGCTGTTCCCTTATCGTAACGGGACGCAAAGTAGGCACTGTCCATGTCCACGCTCTCCAGCGTGACAATGGGGGCCACCGCATCAAAGAAGTGGAGTCCCTCTCCCCCGCAGCGCTGTTGGATCTTCTCGGCCAGCGCATCGCTGGTCAGAGGGCCGGAGGCGATGATAACCTCGCCCTCAGGGAAGTCGGTGCATTCCTCCTCTACCACGGTGACATTGGGATGGGCGCGCAGGGCCTCGGTAACGGCTCTGGCAAAGCCCTCACGGTCCACGGCCAGCGCGCCGCCGGCGGCCACACGGTGCTCGTCCGCGCAGCGCATAATAAGACTGCCGCAGCGGCGAAGCTCCTCTTTCAAAAGCCCCACGGCATTGGAAAGCTC
>SVLG01000007.1 GCA_015068055.1 Oscillospiraceae bacterium
ACCTCACCCATGTCGTAACCGCCGAAGGTGGCCTTTTCAAAAGTCTTTTCGCGGATATCCTGTGCAGTAATCATATCTTTGTACCCCTTTTCTTGTGATTAGAAGTAGTTTTCTTTTCCGGTTTCAAAGGCGCTGAACTCATCGCCCGTGAGATCCACGTTGGCGGGGGTGATGATGTAGGTGCCTGCGGCGATGCGGCGGATGCGGCCTTCCAGCGCGTAGGCCGCGCCGGAGAGAAAGTCCACCAACCGTCTCGCGGTCTCTCTGGGGGTGGATTCCAGGTTCAGCACGATGGAGGAGCGGCGGCGCATCTGATCGGCAATGGCGGCGGCATCCTCAAAACGCTCGGGCCGCATGACCACCAGCTTCATGGGCTGCTGTCTGGCCGGGGCTTCGGCTTTGGGCTCGCTGCGCATGGCAGAAATGTTGGGGATGCTGGGGATAAAATTCCGGTGGGGCGTGGGCTCCGCCGGTGCCGGGGTTTCGGCATAGTCCTCGTAGCTGCGGACCTCCCGCTGGGGGAAGGCGCTGCCGCGGACGCTGCGTTCGTCATATTCGTCGCTGAGGAAGTCATCCTCCGCGTACGGTTTTGTCAGTTTTTTCAGTGCATCAAGAAAGCCCATAATCTCTCTCTCCGAAAATGGCTGTACCGATGCGTACCAGGGTGGACCCTTCGCGGATGGCATCCTCAAAATCTCCGCTCATACCCATGGACAACTCGGCCATTAATACATTATCGTATTTTTTTCCCCGGATGTCAACAAAAAGCTCATGCATTCGGGCAAAATACGCCTGATTTTCCGCTCTTTCGGCCCCCGCCGGGGGGATACCCATCAATCCCTTTATCCGCAGGCAGGAAAATGTTCCCGCGGCTTCCAACGCGGCGGGAAGCTCGGAAAGGGCCATGCCCGTTTTGCTTTCCTCGCCGGCCAGATTAAGCTCCAAAAGGACGTCCTGTTTTGTACCATCGGCTGCGCAGCGCTTTTCGATGGCTTCCATCAGCGCCAGGGAGTCCACCGACTGAATGAGATCCACCTGACCGGCCACAAACTTCACCTTGTTTTTCTGCAGATGACCGATGAGATGGAGTCCGGCTCCCGTGTAGGCCCCCTGCGCTCTCTTTTCCACCAGCTCCTGCACCCGGTTTTCACCGAAGACACGAATGCCGGCATCAAAGGCCGCGCGCACGGCGGCGGCGTTGTTCATCTTGGAAGCGGCCACCAGCGTAACGCTGCCCGCCTCCCGGCCACTCTGACGCTCGGCCTCCCGGATGCGCTGCTGCAGTTCGAGGATGCGCTCTTTCATTGCGTTCATGGCTGCCTCCTTTGTTTTTATAAAGGCTTTCCGTTGTAGAGATTGCGTCCTCCCACAAGGACCTCGCTGCCGTGGTGCAGCACTTCGCTTTCCACCAGTGCTTCTTCCCCGTCGCTCCAGTGGAGCGTGACGGCGGCCCGGCGCATGACGCTGCCGGCGGCATAATAGACGTAGCTGCCGTAGGCATCGTGGCGCACGGCGGCGGCGGGAATGCGCAGTCCGCTGATGGTGCTGGTGATGAGGGGACAGTTCACCGTACGCAGGGCCAGCGTGTCCGTCAGGGAGACACTGCAGGCCAGGGTGACCACCGTCTGCCCGTCCAGCGCTTCGCCGATGCTCAGCACGGTGACCAGCGGTTTCCCGGCGCGGTAGCGGGAAAGATCCAGCCGCAGCTCATCGCCTGCCTGCAGCCGGGCCGCCATGTCCTCCTCCAGCAGGGCGGCCACATGCCAGATATGGGAGGTGACCAGTTTTCCGTAGCTGCGGCCATCCACGGAAGGCTGCCGGGCCATGAGGGTCTGCAGCAGTGTTACGTTCAGGTTTTCCAGCATGGAGGGGGTAAGCTTTTCGCCGCCGTCCAGCAGGGGCGTGAAAACGCCGCTTTCCGGGGAAAGAAGAAGCTCGGAACCGCTGCTTTCTTCCCGCAAAAGCTGTACGAACTCGGCCGTAAGGTTATCCCGCTCTTCGCGGGTGATGGCTGCGCCGTTGTCGAAAATCCGGGAACGAAGCCTCAGGGCGTTGGTCAGCAGGGAGGACGTTTCATGGCGGGCTATGTCGGCGGATAAAGACAGCACGGCGGAGCGTGCATCCTCTGCACGCTCCGCTCCGCTTTTTTCCTGTTCCACTTCCGTCAGAACGGAGGAGGCCAGTTCAATTTCCCGCCGGAGGCTGTTGATGCGCTCTGCGCGCAGCAAAGCCGCCTCGCTGTCATAGGCGAGGCCCAGCTCGTCGCCGGCGGCCACACGCTTGCCGTGGGCGGCGGTGATGCTGTAATAAGGGCGGCTGCCCTTCAGCACGATCTCGGAGCGGATGATAAGGCCGGTGAGATCCATGCTTTCTTCGTAATAACTGTTTTCCGCCCGGACCGTGTCCAGGGGATGGGCCAGAGCATCGTAGGCGTAAACGCCCACGTAAATGAGGACGGTGAGGGTGAGGAGGGCGATGATGATCTTCATAAGGAAGTTGTGCTGGTCCAAACTCCGCCCCTCCTTTCCGCTGTGTCAGGGGTTGCCGCCCCCGCTGAGATCCACCGCCCGGGCCGGAATGAGGGTGGATATGGCATGTTTATAAATAAGCTCCTGCTTGCCGTCACAGTCGATGACAACGGTGAAGCTGTCGAAGCCGCGGACGAAGCCGCGCATCTGGAAACCGTTCATGAGGAACACCGTGACGGGCTGCTTCTCCCGACGTGCCTGGTTGAGAAAGAGGTCCTGAAGATTTTGTGTTTTCTGCATTGTCTGCTCCCTTTCGCCCCGGGCATGCTCATTATACCATGCTCCGGCGGCAGTTTAAATAGTAAATTATGTACAATTTCCCCACCGGACGGCCCGGAGGAGGTACGTTCCCCATTTTAACGGCAGAGCCGTGCAAAGAACGTCGATTCCTGTCGGCAGAGAAAGGGATTATTCCCGGCAAACAAAGGACCTTTGCGGTGGACAGGCGGGATTTTTTGTGGTATGATTAACGGGTCTTTAACGAAAGGAGCCGTTTTAATGAGCGTTTTTGTATCTTCCGACAGCACCTGCGACCTCAGTCGGGAACTTCTGGAAAAGTACAATATCGGCATCACGCCGCTTTATATAATCATGGGTCAGGATTCCCTGAAGGATGGGCTAGAATGTACACCGGCGGATATCTTCGCCGCCGTGGAGCGCACGGGCCAGCTCTGCTCCACCGCCGCGGTGAGCATGGCCGACTATGTGGACTTCTTCGGCGAGAAGCTGAAGGAATATGATGAGCTGGTTCACTTCACCATCTCCTCGGATATGTCCGCCTGCTATCAGAACGCCTGTCTGGCAGCGGAGGAATTTCCCGGGCGGGTCTTTGTGGTGGACTCCCGCAACCTCTCCACGGGCATCGGCCATCTGGTGCTGAATGCGGCAGAGCTGGCAGCCGGGGGCAAAAGCGGCGCGGAGATCAAGGCCGCTGTGGATGAAAAGAAGGAAAAGCTCAACGTGAGCTTTGTGCTGGAAACGCTGAACTATATCCATAAGGGCGGCCGTTGCTCGGCGGTGGCCGCACTGGGCGCCAATCTTCTGGGGCTCAAGCCCTGTATTGAAGTCAGAGACGGCCGGATGGGCGTTGGCAAAAAGTACCGGGGCAGTCTGAAAAAATCCCTGAGTGCCTATGTTCGTGACAGACTTGCCGAGCCGGAGAAGGTCGACCTGCACCGGATCTTTGTTACCCACAGCGCTGCCGATGACACGCTGGCGCGGGAGATCGCGGAGCTTGTGAAGGAACTGGCACCCTTTGAGGAAGTCCTCATTACCGCTGCCGGCTCTACCATTTCCAACCACTGCGGCCCAAACTGTCTGGGAATTCTGTATTACAACAAATAATTTGTAGGGAGATATATAAACCATGACCATCACCAAAGACATCCGATACATCGGCGTAAACGACCATCAGGTAGATCTTTTTGAGGGGCAGTACGTAGTGCCCAACGGCATGAGCTATAACTCCTATGTAATTCTGGATGAGAAGGTGGCCGTCATGGACACCGTGGACCGCCACTTTACTGCCGAGTGGCTGGAGAAGCTGGCCGGGGAGCTGCAGGGACGCCGCGTGGACTACCTTGTGGTGCAGCATATGGAGCCGGACCATGCCGGCAGTATTGCCGCCTTCGTGGAAGCCTATCCGGAAGCCACTCTCGTGGCCAACGACAAGACCTTCACCATGATCGCCAACTTCTTCCCCGAACTGGCCATCGCCCATAAGCTCAGCGTGAAAAACGGCGACAGTCTCGAACTGGGCGCGCACACCCTCACCTTCGTCTTTGCTCCCATGGTCCACTGGCCCGAGGTCATGGTTACCTATGAAAGCAGTGAAAAGGTTCTCTTCTCTGCCGACGGCTTCGGCAAGTTTGGTGCGCTGGATGTGGAGGAGGAATGGGACTGCGAGGCCCGGCGCTATTATATCGGCATCGTGGGCAAGTATGGTCCCCAGGTACAGGCCCTGCTGAAGAAGGCTGCGGCTCTGGACATCGCCGTGATTTGCCCCCTCCATGGTCCCGTACTCAGCGAGGATCTGGGTCACTACATCGGCCTCTACGACACCTGGTCCTCTTATCGCGCCGAGAGTGAGGGCGTCTTCATCGCCTACACCTCCGTCTACGGCCATACCAAGGCCGCTGTGGAGTATCTGGCGGCAAAGATTGAGGAGAAGGGTGTAACCGTCAATGTCTGCGACCTGGCCCGGGAGGACATGGCCGAGGCCGTGGAGGACGCCTTCCGCTATGACCGCCTCGTGCTGGCCACCACCACCTACAACGCCGACATCTTCCCCTTTATGCACACCTTCATCCACCACCTCACCGAGCGCAACTACCAGAAGCGCACGGTGGGCACCATTGAAAACGGCTCCTGGGCGCCCATGGCCGCCAAGGTTATGCGCGGTATGCTGGAAAAGAGCAAGGATCTCTGCTGGCTGGAGAACAACGTGACTCTCCTTTCCGCCATGAAGGCAGCGGACAGGGAAAAGCTGGATGCCATGGCTGCCGAACTCTGCGGCAAATAATAGGAAACAAAAAATCCTTCCCGTTCGGGAAGGATTTTTTTATATCTCGTTGTATTCAAAGCGCAGCCGGTAGTGTTCTTCGCCGTTTACAAAACCCTGAACAAAGAGGGAAGCGTCTTCGATGACGTGACGCAGCTCCACCCGCTGGCCCGCAAGGATCTCCCTGCGGTACTCCACCCAGACACTTTTCAGCCGGTGCGTTTCGGCAAAGCCTTCGGGCAGCAGACTTTCTGCCCAGCGGAGATAATGGACATTGTTCACATGGTTGTTTACGTCCCGTTCACTCTCGTCTGCGTCGTGGAAGGCGGAGCCGCCCATGTCCGCCGGGAAGCGCACACGCCGGTCCGGCAGGGCCATCTCGTCCCCCCGGCTCATATCCGGCACATCCAGCCCGATCTCCTCGGGAAAGAGCATCTTGCGGCTCTCGGGGTGGATAAGCATCCAGATGCCTGCGCCGCTGGCCAGCGTTTCGCCGGTCTCGCTCTTTACGGCGTAGTATCGGGGAAAGAGAAGATGGCGGGTTTTCCCCGGCCATGTTTCCATGTATACCTTTTCTCCCTCTTCCGGCAGACGCTGTATCTGCAATCCCATGCGGGTCACCACCCACAGAGCCCCCAAACCCTTCAGGCGGGGAATACCCACATCCAGTGCTTCTGCGTGGGCGGCGGCAGCTTCCTGCAGGTGATAGGTCATGGCCGCGGCTCGCATGCGCCCAGTACGGTCGCAGTCGCTTTTCTGTATGCTTACCGGTCGGCGGTAAGGGGAAAAATCTGCCATATGGATCTCCTTCTCAAAACACATTCACTTTTTGCAGTATAGCGGCTCGCCGGCTAAAAAGCAAGCTTTACAGGCGGTTTCGGATGTGCTACACTTTTTGAAAATTGCCGGAAAGAAGGCGAAGATATATGATCCGTTTTGAAAGCGATTATCTGGAGGGTGCCCATCCGCAGGTGCTGGACGCCCTTGTACAGTCCAATGCCGAGCAGCACCCGGGCTACGGGGAGGATGAGCGCTGTGAGCGTGCCCGTGCCCGGATCCGCGATCTTTGCAAGGCCCCCGATGCCGCCGTGCATTTTCTCGTAGGCGGCACGCAGGTGAACTGCACCGTCATCACCGCGACGCTCCGTCCTCATCAGGGTGTCATCTCCGCCGACTGCGGCCACATTGCCGTTCATGAGACCGGCACCATTGAACACAGCGGCCACAAGGTGCTGACCGCGCCTGCGGTAAACGGCAAGCTCCTGCCCGCGGACATTGCCCGCTGGGTGGACACCCACTGGGCCGACGTGACCCACGAGCATCAGGTGCAGCCCGGCATGGTCTACATCTCCAACCCCACGGAGAGCGGCACCGTTTATACCCGGGAGGAACTCACGGCACTGGCCGCCGAGTGCCGCCGCTGCGGTCTGCCTCTTTATATGGACGGGGCAAGACTTGGCTGTGCGCTGGTCAGTGAGGAATGCGATTACGACCTGCCCTTCCTCTACGAAACCTGCGATGCCTTTACCATCGGCGGCACCAAGCTGGGCGCCCTTTTTGGCGAGGCGCTGGTGATCCGCAATACCGCCCTCAACAGGGATTTCCGCTACTTCATCAAACAGGGCGGCGGTATGCTGGCCAAAGGACGGCTGCTGGGCGTGCAGTTTGAGGCGCTGCTGAAAGACGGACTCTACTTCGACATCGCCCGGAAGGAAAATGAGCAGGCCATGCGCATCCGGCGGCACCTGGAGGGGCTTGGCTACGGCTTCGATGTGGTATCCCCCACCAACCAGCAGTTTCCCATCCTGCCCAATGCACTGCTGGAAAAGCTCCGGGAAAAGTACAGCTTTTCCATGATCACCCCCGGCGAGAAGGAGAGCTGCATCCGTTTTTGTACCGGTTGGGCCACCCGGGACGAGGATGTGGACGCCCTGCTGGCCGATCTTACGGCGCTGAGCCAATAAAAAATGTCACCTTCCTGTTGGAAGGTGACATTTTTTATCCCGCGTAGGGCAGCATCACGAAGCAGTCCAGTTCGTGGACGCCGTTGATGCACCAGCCCCATTTGTCCTCGCTCTTTGCAAGGAGCAGACTGCCCTCCTGACCGTCCTCGCGGACATACCAGACCTGACTTACGCCGTCCGCGCCGGTAAGGCGGAGCTTTGTTCCTGCCGGCAGTTCTGCGGACAGGTCCATGGACGTTTCCATCCAGAAATCGTTTCCGCGAAACTCCCAGATGCTCCCGTCCGCCGGGGCGATGCTGCCGTCGGCTTTCAGCTCATAGGGCCGATAACCCAGATAGGTACCCAGCATGAAAAGATGACTGGACAGGGTAACCACACCGTTTTCCACCGTTTCCACGCTGCCGTCCACATACTGCGGACCGCTGCTGACATTGTCGCGGACCTCGCCGCTGAAGGGAATGGGAACAAGACTCTGGTTCGTCCAGCGGCAGGCGTAGGTAATGTAATCGTCGCTGGCGATGTCGCCGCTGAAAAGGATTTCATATACGCCGTCAAAGTCAAGGTCTGTCAGGCAGATACGGGCCCGGGACTGGATCATGGTTTCGCCCGCGCTGATGGAAACACCGCTGCCGGTGACGCGGAGGGTGCGGTACTCCATGTACTCACTGAGCTTGACGATCTCAATCTCAACGGTTTCGAGAGTCCCGTCCCCGTTCAGATCGCAGTCCACGCTCTGGCCCTCCTCCACATAAAGGGTGGGGAGAAAGGTGGGGATGGGATCGCCCATGGTCTCGGGCAGGGTCTGGGGGACGTCGGCTGGCGGAGCCTCGGTAGGGGTGGGCAGCACCGTAGGGGTAGGGCTGCCACAGCCGCACAGCAGCAGGCAGCACAGGGTAAAAATAAAAATATGCTTCATGGCTTTCCTCACTGGAACATTCGGGCCAGATGCGGCACAATGTCCTTGATAACAGTATTGGTGGTATTGATGCAGAGATCATAATGGAGCTTGTCGCCCCAGGCCTGACCGGTGTAGAACTCGTAGTAGGAGGCCCGGTGCTTATCCACGGCCTGAATATGCTGCCGGAGTTCCCTGTCGCTGAAATGCTCGTGCTCGGGTCCTTTGGCCCGGCAGCGGGCCATCTTGCTGGGCATGTCTGCGTAGACAAAAATGCGGAAGGGGTTATACTCGGTGAGAATGTAGTCGGCGCAGCGGCCTACGATCACGCAGTCGGAGCGCTCGGCCATCTCCCGGATGATGCGGCTCTGTTCCTTGTAGACGGACTGGGTCTGCTCCTGCATGAAGCTGTCCGTGGGGTAAAAACTGCGGCCAATGGTGATGGGAAAGAGGGGGTAGGGGCGCTTTTCCAGCACCTGCTGGACGTAATGCTCGCTGAGGTCGGTGCTTTTGGCGATCTCCTTGATGATTTCCTCGTCGTAATAGGCGATCTGCAGTTCTTCGGCCAGTCTGCGTCCCAGTTCCCGGCCACCGCTGCCGAACTCACGGCCGATGGTGATGATCCTGTTCATTGAGCTGCCTCCCCGGTTTAATATAATTCCTTTTGATTATAATACCGTTTACCGGAGAAAAATGCAAGTCCCCGGAATATCCCCCCGGGGGGCTTGCGCTGGTTATGATTTTAAGTTATAGTGTCATGCAGAAAGTGCCATCCTTTCGAAAAAGAGAGATCTTTCGCTGCGGCAGCTGCGGATGATCTCTCTTTTTTATTGACTTCTCCCCTGATCTGTGTTATTTATCTTAATACAGTTACGAAAATGTAAATTATGTAATATTTCTTTACCTCTCGGCGGGATTTGCTTGCACCCCTCTATATGTGTGTTATACTGAAAAGAAAAACGGAGGTTCTTGCTATGGATAATAAGACCTTTTCCTTTATAGGCTGCGGCAACATGGGCGGGGCTCTGGCCCGGGCGGCGGCTCAGCGGATGGATGCAGCCGACATACTGCTCGCCAACCGAAGTGCCTGCAAGGCGGAAGAACTGGCCGCTGAGCTGGGAGCAAAAAGCTGTACCGTGGCCGAGGCGGCAGAAAAGGGCCGGTTTATTTTTTTGGGTGTAAAGCCCCAGAGTATGCGGGAACTGGCCGGACACATCGTGCCCATCCTCCGCAATCGCAGCGACCGCTTTGTGCTGGTGAGCATGGCCGCAGGCATCAGCATCGAGCGGCTGCGTACCCTGTTCAACGCGGACTATCCGGTGGTGCGCATCTGTCCCAACACGCCGGTTTCCATTGGCCGGGGACTGGTGGCCTGGTGTGCCCAGGGAGTGACCCCGGCGGAGATGGACACGCTCTGTGCGGTCATGTCCGGGGCCGGAGACTGGGACGAGGTGGGCGAGAAGCTCATGGATGTCTGCACAGTGGTGGGCGGCAGCACGCCGGCCTTTGCCTATATGTTTATTGAGGCTCTGGCCGACGGCGCGGTGCGCTGTGGCATGCCCCGGAAAAAAGCGCTCTTTTACGCGGCCAGAGCGGTGGAAGGTGCGGCGGCGCTGGTGAATGAGAGCGGACAGCATCCCGGTGAACTGAAGGACGCGGTCTGCTCCCCCAACGGCAGTACCATTGTGGGCGTCAACGTACTGGAGGAGCATGCTTTCCGGGCGGCAGCCATGGACGCGGTCTGCGCCGCTGTGGAGCGCACGGGCAATATGGGAAAGTGAAACATTTTCACTTTAAAACCGTCTATAGAATTGAAACTTAGTTACAGGAGTATGCCATGAAACGTTTTCTTTCTTTGCTTCTTTGTGTTCTGCTCCTTTCGTCTTTCAGCGCCTGCGGCGGCGGGGAGGAGAGCGTGGCCGTGCAGGCGGTGAGTATGATCGCCGGCGGAGGCGGCACACTGGTGGAGCGCTGTGCCGGCAAGGTGGTCTCCGGCGAGACGGCGAAACTCCAGAAGGACGCCGACAAGAAGGTTCTGGAAGTGCTGGTCAGGGAGGGCGATATGGTCCGGGAAGGCGATGTCCTTTTCAGCTATGATGCCGCCGCCATGGAACTGGAACTGGAAAAGCTGAAGTTGGAACTGCAGGGGCTGGAGAATACCATCGTTACTGCCAGCGCCGACATTGAGGAGCTGGAACGGCAGAAGGCCATGGTTTACGTGACCAATCAGCTGAGTTACACCATTCAGATTGACACCAAGAAGGCCGACCTGCGGGAGGCAGAATACAATAAGGTCATCAAGGAGCGGGAGATCGCCAATATGGAGGCGGCTTTGCAGGCCACCGAGATCGTCTCGCCCATCTCCGGCCGGGTCATGAGCGTCCAGGAAAATGCCTCTGCTTCCTCCGGCGGTGAGGGCCAGGGCGATGCCTTCATCACCGTGATGGATGTGAGCCGCTACCGGGTGCAGGGCACGCTCAACGAACTCAACCTCGGCACCCTTTACGAGGGCATGAGTGTGCTGGTCCGCTCCCGCATGGATGAAAACAGCCTGTGGCAGGGCGTCATCGAGCGTGTCGACTGGGAAAACCCTGTCTCCGGCAACGATAACCAGATGTACTACATGGGTCCCACCGACGAGATGACCTCCAGCAGCAAGTATCCCTTCTATGTGACGCTGGACAATATTGATGGGCTGATTTTGGGCCAGCATGTCTATGTGGAGCCCGACTACGGCCAGTCCCGGACAGCCGAGGGCCTCTGGATCCCTGTCTGGTACATTTCCGATGTGGAGTCCTCCCCCTGGGTCTGGGCCGCCAACGGCCGGGATAAACTGGAAAAGCGCAGCGTGGTGCTGGGCGGGGAGGATCCGGAACTGGGGCTCCGGCAGATTGTCGGTGGTCTGGAATTCACCGACTACATAGCCTTCCCGCAGGAAGGCCTTCGCGCAGGTCAGACGGTGGACCGCTTCAGTGAACAGAGCTTTGGCGGCGATGTCTACGCCAGTGCCTCCAATGCTGTTTACGCCAGTGACGGCGATGCCATGACCTTTGCCAGCGACGGCGATGCCGTTTATGCCAGCGACGGGGATGCGCTCGTCGTGCAGGAGATCATCCTTGAGGAAGGCACGGTGGGCTGATGCTGCTGGAAATGAAGAAGATCTGCAAGGACTACCCTCAGGGGCGGGACGTGCTCCATGCCCTGAAGGATGTGGACCTGCAGGTGAACGAGGGGGATTACATTGCCATCATGGGCCGCAGCGGCTCCGGCAAGACTACCCTGATGAACATCATCGGCTGTCTGGATACCGCCACCAGCGGCAGCTACTTTCTGGACGGTGAGGACGTGGCCGGACGCAGCGAGGATCAACTGGCCGACCTCCGAAACCGCGCTCTGGGCTTTGTGTTCCAGAGCTATCATCTCCTGCCTCGGCTGACGGCCCAGGAAAACGTGGCTCTGCCGCTGCTCTACGCGGGTGTGGATAAAAAGACCCGGCTGGAACGGGCCGCGGAGGAACTCCGACACATGGGACTGGGCGACAAGCTGAACTCCCGGCCCAACCAACTCTCCGGCGGTCAGTGCCAGCGCGTGGCCATTGCCCGGGCCATGGTGAACCGGCCCCGACTGCTGCTGGCCGACGAGCCTACCGGCGCGCTGGACAGTGTGTCCGGCGCCGAGATCATGAACATCTTCTCCCGACTCAATGAGGAGGGAACCACCGTCCTTCTCATCACCCATGAGCGCTTTATCGCCGACTATGCCAAAAAGACCCTCTATATCCGCGACGGCGTTTTGCAGGAGGAGGATATCTATGACTAAACTCTTTGCAAAAATGCCCAAAGCCTTGCGCATCGGTCTTTTGGCCCTTGTGAGCGCGGCGGTGCTGGGCGGTGCGGTCTTTGGCGTGCTGCTTTTGATCCGGGGCGGCGGCAGCGCCGTGAACGTCTATGCGGCGGCGGATATCTCCGTTAGCTATGCCAGTTCCGGCGGGGCCCAGACCCAGGGCATGGTGACCACGGACAAGATCCAGTCGGTCTACATCACGGCTACCCAGCGCATTACCGAGATCCATGTGAAGGAAGGGGACAAAATCTCCGTGGGGGATCCCGTTCTTTCCTTTGATACTACCCTCACCGATCTGGAACTGGAACGCCAGCGCATCGCCGTGGAGCAGCTGAAGCTGGATCTGGACAAGGCCTTGCGCCATCAGGCGGAGGTGAACACCTATCAGGTCTATGTGGCCCCGGCCCCGGCTCCCGAACCGGAGCTGACACCCTCTGCCCTGCCCCTGCTCCGCAAGGGCGCGGGCAGCAAGGATGACCCCTATGTCTATGTCTGGAACGATACCTGCAGCTACACGGCCTCGTTTTTTGAGTCCATTCTGCCCCATGCGGGTGAGGCCGTCAGCGCCGAGGGGCTGCCCATGACCTATGTGGTTTTCGAGGTGCGGCGGGGTGACTCGCTGGAGGGTGACATTCTCCGCAGCTGGGAGCTGATCCTGCGCCGGGACCTTTCCAACAACTGGAGCTTTACGATGGTGGAGCCCGACTACGATCCCAGTGTGGAGGGGGCTGAACCCGAAGCCACCCCCGAACCCGTCACCGGCAACTTTGTCAGCTCCTGGGCGGAGCTGCAGAAGATGAAGAAAGACGCCGCGCAAAAGCTCATCGATCTGGAGCTGGAGCTGCAGATGGCGGAGCTGAAGTATGAGACGCTGGAGTATGAACTTTCCAGCGGCGAGGTTCTCAGCAAGATCGACGGTGTGGTAAAAACCGTGCTGGATCCGGAGGAGGCGCTGGCGGAGAACAAGCCGGTGGTGCTGCTCTCCGGCGGCGGTGGTTACTATGTCACCGGCGCTCTCAGCGAAACGGAGCTTGCCACCATGAACATCGGCGATACGGTGAATGTCCGCTCCTGGGAGACCTACGAGCTGCTGAGCGGCAGCATCGTGGAAATCTCCGAATTCCCGGTGGAGGACAACCGCTACTGGCACTACAGCTCCGGCAACCAGAACGTTTCCCTCTATCCCTTTACGGTCTTCCTGCCCGAGGATGTGACGCTGCGGGAGAATGAGTATGTGGAAATGAGCTATGACCCGGGTGCGGCGGAAGGCGGGGGCGGGCTTTGCCTCCAGAATGCCTTTATCCGCAGCGAGAACGGCAAGAGTTATATCTGGGTCCGGAACGCCGAAGGCCTTCTTGAAAAACGGGAAGTGCAGACCGGCCGCAGTCTCTGGGGCAGCTACCTGGAGATCCTTTCGGGCTTTGGACCGGAGGACTATGTAGCCTTTCCTTACGGACGCAGCATCCGGGACGGGGCCAGAACCCGGGAGGCCACCGTGGACGAGCTTTACAGCTATTACTGAGGAGGACGCCATGCGGGAAAATATCAGTCTTGCCTTTCAGGGCGTCTGGAACCACAAGCTGCGTTCCTTTCTGACCATGCTGGGCATCATCATCGGCATCGCCTCCATCATTACCATCGTTTCCACCATCCGGGGCACCAGCGAGCAGATCAAGGCCAATCTGGTGGGCAGCGGCACCAATGCTGTGGTGGTGCAGCTCTATCAGGATGACTATCCTGCCGACCTCCAGTACAGCGCCCCGCCTTCCGGCGTTCTTCCCATCTCCGAGGAAACCCGGGAGGCTCTGCTGGAACTGGACCGGGTGGAAAACGTCTCCCTTTACAGTGTGCGTAACTGGACCGACGGGGTCTATTACGCCGACACCGCCTATACCGGTGCCCTCTACGGGGTGGATGCCCATTACTTTGACGTGTGCGGCTATAAGCTCAGCTACGGCCGCAGTTTCCTGCCCGGGGACTTCCGTGATTTCCGCAAGGTGGTGGTGCTGGACAGCACCGCCTGCACCACGCTCTTTGCCGGCAGCTATCCGGTGGGCAAAACTGTGGAGATCATGGGTGAGCCATACACCGTCATCGGTGTGGTGGCCCAGGAAAAGCCGGAACCGGAGATCCATACGATCAACGACTACTATACCTATAACCAGAGCAGCGGCGGTATCCTCTTTATTCCCCTGAGCACCTGGCCCATTCTCTATCGCTTTGACGAACCCCAAAGCGCGGTGCTCCGGGCCCGGAGTACCGACGACATGACCCAAGTGGGGCAGGAGGCCGCCAAGCTTCTCACCGCCTCCCAGATCCGCAGCGAGGGCAGCAACTATTCCTACCGCTCTCAGGACCTTATGGAACAGGCGGAAAAGCTGCAGGAGCTTTCCAACTCCACCAACCGTCAGCTCCTCTGGATTGCCAGTATCTCCCTGCTGGTGGGCGGCATCGGCGTGATGAACATCATGCTGGTCACCGTCACCGAGCGCACCCGGGAGATCGGCCTGAAAAAGGCCATCGGGGCCCGGAAAAAGGTTATTCTCTGGCAGTTTCTTACGGAGGCAGCTGTGCTGACCGGTGTGGGCGGTGTGCTGGGCGTTATCGCCGGCGTTGCCCTGTCCCGACTCATCAGCGCCGTCATGGGTACGCCCACGGCTGTGAGTCCCGGTGCTACGGTGGTTGCCCTGCTCTTTTCCACGCTGATCGGTGTGATTTTTGGCTTGCTCCCGGCTATCAAGGCCGCCAATCTCAACCCCATCGACGCCCTGAGACGGGAATAAAAATAAGAAAGACCCGATGCTTTTTGCATCGGGTCTTTCTTATTAATAATGTATCAGTCCAGAACCTTGATCTCTTTGATCACGGGCTGGTTGGCGCTGGCCACATAACCGTCGGAGCCGGTGGTGGCGGTGCCGGCACAGATCTGATCCACCACGTTGATGCCGCTGATGACATAGCCGAATACGGCGAAGTCACCGTCCAGATAGGTGGCATCGGACTGGAGGATGTAGAACTGGCAGGAGGCGCTGTTGTAGTGGGTGCCGCGGGCCATACCGATGGCGCCGCGGGTGTTGGTCAGGGAGTTGGCCACGCCGTTGGCAGTGAACTCACCCTCAATGGTGGTGCCGGAGGTGCCGGTGCCGTTGCCGTTGGGGTCGCCGCCGTAGATGGCGAAGCCATCAATGACACGGTAGAAGCTGTTGCCGTCATAGAAACCCTTCTTGGCCAGATTCAGGAAGTTGGAGGCCGTGATGGGGGCGATGTCGGCGTTGATCTCGATGGTGATGGTGCCGTATTCCTCCACCACGATCTCAGCGTGGTGGGTACCCTTCCAGCTCTTGGAGCCGCCGCCGCAGCCGGCGAGGGCGCAGAGAAGCAGAACGAGGGCAAGGGTGAGTGCAAGAGAACGTTTCATGGGTAAATACCTCCTTTTGAGGGGTTAGTCGGCCATGTGCTGCGCGTAGTCGGCGTAGCGGTCGCGCTTGGCACGGCAATCGGCGGCACTCTCGCCCCGGGCCAGAACGTAGATCTTGATCTTGGGCTCGGTGCCGCTGGGACGAACCACCAGATTGGAGCCGTCGGCCAGCTCAAAGTAGAGAACGTTGCTGCCGACGATGGGGGTCTTTTCCACGGTGCCCAGACCGGGGATAACGATGTCGCCGCTCTGGTAGTCGCGGACGCGGGTTACATTGGTGCCGGCGATCTGCGCGGGAGGATCGGAGCGGAGAGAGGACATCAGTGCCTGCATCTCACGGAGACCATCCACACCGTACATGAAGAGGTTCACGGTCTTTTCGGCGTAGTGACCGTACTTTTCGTAGAGAGCCTCCATGGCATCCAGCAGAGTCTTGCCCTGAGCGTGCCAGTAGGCGGCCATCTCGGCGATCATCATGGAGGCGGTGACGGCGTCCTTGTCCCGGACAAAGTCGCCCATCATATAGCCGTAGCTCTCCTCGAAGGCGAGGATGTACTCGTAGTAGTTGCCCTTCTCGGCGTACTCGGCCAGCTTTTCGGCCATGAACTTGAAGCCGGTGAAGGTCTCCTCAAAGTGGATGCCGTTCTTTTCGCAGACGGCGCGGACCATGGCGGAGCTGACGATGGTGGTGAGGGCTGCGGGATGCTCGGGCAGGGTGCCCAGCGCCTTGCGGGCGGTGTAGACATAGTCCAGCAGGAGGACGCCCATCTGGTTGCCGGTGATGGGGACGTACTCGTCGCCGCGGCGGACCAGAACACCCACGCGGTCGCTGTCAGGGTCGGTGCCGATGATGAGGTTGCTGCCAACCTCTTTGGCCAGGTCAACGGCCAGATAGAAACCCTCGGGGTTTTCGGGGTTGGGGCTCTTGACCGTGGGGAAGGCACCGTCCAGCACCATCTGCTCGGCGACGGGGTAGAGGTGCTTGATGCCCAGCCGCTTCAGCGCTTCGGGGACCAGCTTCCAGCCGCAGCCGTGGAAGGGGGTAAAGACGATCTTCAGCTCGTCGGCCACGGCAGCCACGGTGTCTTTGTTGATGGCCTGCGCGCAGACGCAGTCCAGATAGGCCGCGTCGGTCTCCTCGCCAATGATCTCGATGAGACCCTTTTCAAGGGCTTCTTCGTAGGCCATGCGCCGGGGCGCGGTGAAGACGTCGCTTTGTTCCATGATGGCGGCGATCTCGGCGGCCTCTTTGGGAGGAAGCTGGGCACCGTCATCCCAGTAGACCTTGTAGCCGTTATACTCCTTGGGGTTGTGGCTGGCGGTTACGTTGATGCCCGCCTGAGCCTTGTAATAGCGGATGGCGAAGGAGAGCTCGGGAGTGGGACGGAGAGACTCAAAGAGACGGACATGGATGCCGTTGGCAGCCATGACGCAGGCGGCCTCCCGGGCAAAGTCCTCGCCGTTGAGACGGCAGTCGCGGCAGACCACGACGCCGCGCTGCATGGCCTCCTCGCCGCACTTGGCAACCACTTCGGCAAAGGCCTGGGTGGCGTGGCGGATGATGTGGATGTTCATGCGGTTGGTACCAAGCCCCATCACACCGCGCAGACCCGCCGTGCCAAAGGCCAGGGGGGCAAAGAAGCGGTCCTCAATTTCCTTGTCGTTGTCACGGATGGCATTGAGCTCGGCCCATTCCGCCTCGCTGAGAGAGGGGCTGTCCAGCCAGCTCTGATAGATTTCGCGCCAATTGCTCATTTTGTATTCTTCCTCCTCCGGTTCTTATTAATGGTTGAAGGGCAACCGCTCCGGTGCCCGGTTATTTATGATACTTGCTTCCCTCGTTGATGGTGAAGGCCCGGTATACCTGTTCCAGCACCATGACCCGGGCCAGATGATGGGGGAAGGTCATGGGCGACATGGACAGACGCAGCTGGGCGCGCTCCTTCACCGAGGCATGGAGACCGTCGCTGCCGCCGATGAGCAGAACCATCTGGCTGCAGCCGCTCACGGTTCGCGCAGCGATCTCGGCAGCCAGCTTTTCACTGTCCATGAGTCTGCCTTCAATGCACATGGCGATAACGAAGGCCCCGGCGGGAATCTTTTCCAGCACGGCCGCGCCTTCCCGCTCAAGACTGCCGCTCTCCGCCACTTCGCACAGTTCGAAGCGGCAGTAGCGTCCAAGACGCTTTATGTACTCGGCGCAGGCATCGATGTAGAATTTTTCCTTCAGTCTGCCCACGCAGATCAGCTTTACTTTGAGCAAGGTTCCATCTCCAGGTACAGATGTCCCCATTCCGGGGCAATGTGCAGCGTCACATTTTGTCCGCGCTTCTTCAGCGCACCGCCCACGGCCTGCTCCGCCAGAGAGGGACGGTTATTCTCCCGACTGAGATGGCCGAGAACCAGGGTGCGCAGGCCAGCCTCCGCCAGCTTGCAGCAGAGGGCCGCGGAGTCGTCGTTGGAGAGGTGGCCCCGCTCCGAGAGGACGCGCCGCTTAAGGTAATAAGGATAGGGCCCGGCGCGGAGCATATCCACGTCGTGGTTGGCCTCTATGATGGCGGCCTCACAGCCGGTAAGGGCGGCGAGCATTTCCTCGGTGACGCAGCCGGTATCGGTGCAGAGGGCAAAGCTTACGCTGCCTTCCAGCCGGTAGCCCACACTCTGGTCGCTGTCGTGGCTGGTGGGAAAGGCAGTCACCGTCAGCCCGCCCACGGGGAAGGGAATGCCGGGGCTTATCTCCCGTATGTACCCATCGACCCCCGCAGCGGACCAGCGAATATGATTGGCCACAGTACGGGGGGCGAATAGGGGGACACCGCCGTGCTTGCAGAGCATGGGGAGACCCGCAATATGATCTTTGTGTTCGTGTGTGATGAGTACGCCGCTGAGATCTTCGGGGCTGAGTCCCCGGAGAGCAAGGGCGGCGCGAAGCTTCCGGAGGGAGATGCCGTCGTCCAGCAGGAGGTGGGTATCTCCGTCCGAGAGGAGGGCGCAGTTGCCGGTGGAGCCGCTGGCAAAAACCGATAGGATCATCCGGCGCTGGCTTCCTGCTTTTCCGGCTCGTCGGGCAGATGGACCAGGGCGATGTCGCCGCCCAGAGAGCGGAGCTTGTTCACAAAGTCCTCGTAGCCGCGCTCAATAAACTGGATGTCTTCCACCCAGGTGACGCCGCTGGCGCAGAGACCGGCGATGACCATGGCGGCACCGGCCCGGAGGTCGCAGGCGGCCACGGGGGCACCGGAGAGGGCGCTGCGGCCCTCGATGACGGCGGTCTTGCCGTCCACCTGGATTTGGGCGCCCATCTTCTTGAGTTCGTTGACGTATTTATAACGGCTGTCCCAAACGCCCTCGGTGATCACGCTGGTGCCGTGGGCCTGGGTGAGGATGACGCCCATCTGGGGCTGCATATCCGTGGGGAAGCCGGGATAGGGCTGGGTCTTGACGTTGGTGCGGCGCAGCTCACCGCTGGAACGGACCAGCACCGAGTCGGGATACTCCTCCACCGTAACACCCATCTCCCGGAGCTTGGCGCTCAGACAGTCCAGATGCTTGGGGATGACGTTCTTCACCAGTACCTCGCCGCCGCAGCCGGCTGCGGCGATCATGTAGGTGCCCGCTTCGATCTGGTCGGGGATGATGGCGTAGGTGCCGCCGTGGAGCTTCTCCACGCCCTTGATCTTGATGGTGTCGGTGCCCGCACCGCGGATGTCGGCGCCCATGGAGTTGAGGAAGTTGGCCAGGTCGACGATGTGGGGCTCGCGGGCGGCGTTTTCGATGATGGTACGGCCCTCGGCCATGCAGGCGGCGATGATGATGTTCATGGTTGCGCCCACGGAGACCTTGTCCAGATAGATATGGGAGCCCCGGAGCCGTGCTCCGTGGGTGTCGCCCAGAATGAAGCCGCCCTTCACGTCCACTTCCGCGCCCAGCGCGGTCATGCCCTTGACATGCTGGTCAATGGGCCGGACACCGAAGTTGCAGCCGCCGGGCATGGTGGTTTTTGCCATACCGAAGCGGCCCAGCATGGAGCCGATGAAGTAATAGGAGGCGCGGATGCGGCGCATGCGCTCATAGGGAGCGCCGTCCCAGGTGGCGTTGGTGCTGTCGATCTCCACGGTGCTGCGGTTGATCATGCGCACCTTGGCCCCCAGCCCCTCCAGAATGTGCAGCAGAGTGTCCGTGTCGCTGATCTGCGGCAGGTTCTCTATGCGGCAGACGCCTTCCACCATCAGCGCGGCGGGGATGATGGCAACGGCAGCGTTCTTTGCGCCGCTGATCTCCACTTCACCGTGCAGGCGGTGCCCACCCTGAATTCTGTATTTTTCCAAAGTCCTTACCCCCAATGGTGTGTCCGAGCGGGTGAAAATTATATGTAAACCACATTATAACACGCTCGTCTGAAAAGTGCAAATAGAAATAAGATTTTATGTTAACTTTTGTCTTCCAGCAGCCGGGCGGCCTTCAGCACGGCCGTGACGGTTTTGCCGTCGCGGATGCGGCCTTCCATCACCCGTTCCAGAAGCCCGGTCAGCGGGATGCGTTCCACGGCGAGAAATTCCCCTTCGTCCAGATGGGCTCTGCCCGCATGAAGCGAGCGGGCCAGATAAAGATGCAGGGTTTCGCTGCAGTAGCCGGGTGAGGTGTAGATACAGCCAAGGCTCTGCCAGTCATCGGCGGTGAAGCCCGTCTCCTCGCTCAGCTCGCGCACGGCGCACTCGAAGGGATCCTCTCCCTTTTCCAGTTTGCCGGCCGGCAGCTCCAGCAGCACCTCTCCGTAGGGGTAGCGGAACTGTCGCACGCAGTAAACATTGCCCTCGTCATCCAGCGGGAGAATGGTCACGCCGCCGGGGTGGTGCACCACCTCGCGGAAGGAGCGGCTCTTGTCTGCAAGTTCCACCTGATCCAGCGTAACATCCACAATCACGCCGCTGTAACTGTTTACCCGACGGAGCTTATTTTCATGAAGTTCCACGACCGTCACCCTCCCGGACAATATAAAACCAATTTAGTATAACACAGCATATAGAGGATTTCCAGTATTTTTTACTATCCTTTGCGAAGAATTCCGGAGTATAATCCTCCCCGGGAGGTGGTCAAATGGACCAAAGAACCTATCTGGCGCTGCTCGCCCCGCCGGGACTGGGCCGCGAGGAAGCGGAGGAACTGGTGCGCCGGGAGCTGCGCAGGAGAGGGGAGAAGCCCTGGCCTGCTATGGAAATAGAACTTTTTCCCGGCGGGGAAGCCAGTCTGCTCATTGCAAGATGCCGCATTCGTCAGCGCATTTACATATCCGCTGCAGCGCTGAGCGTGGTAATTGACCATTGTGAATAAGTGAAAAACGCGGTATAATGGCCGTTAAACGAGGTGATGCACCATGAAAGGCTTCGCCCCCGGCTATTATCCGCGTTTTCGCTGTATCGGCGGCGAGTGCCGCCACAGCTGCTGCGTGGGCTGGGAGATCGACATCGACGAAGACACCCTTGATTATTATAACCGCCTGCCCGGCGACTTCGGGGAGCGGCTCCGCGCCGGTATCGAAGGCGGCTCCTTTCGTCTGGATGCGCAGGAGCGCTGCCCCTTTCTCAACGGGCAGGGCCTCTGCGATGTCATCCTTACTCTGGGAGAGGAGGCCCTTTCCCAGATCTGCAGCGACCATCCCCGCTACCGGAACTTTTTCTCCCACCGGGAGGAGACGGGGCTGGGCCTCTGCTGCGAGGCGGCAGCGGAGCTGATTTTGGGCGAGACGGGCCCTTTTACGGAGGTGCTGCTCTGGGACGACGGGGTTGATGACGAAGGGACGGACTGGGAAAAGCACCTTCTTGCAAGACGCGCCGAGCTGATGGCGCAGGTGCAGGAGGGGCGTTTGGCGGTGGCCTTCCCGGAAAAGAGCGGGGAGGAATGGCGGGAGATCTTCCTCTCGCTGGAACGCATGGACGAGGCGTGGACGGCCCGTCTGCAAAGGCCGTGGAGAGCGCCGGGGGCAGAACTGGCAAAGCCGCTGGAGCGGCTGCTGCTCTATTTTCTCTACCGGCACCTGCCCGCGGCGGAGGATGAGCGTTCTCTCCGGGCCCGGACGGCCTTTGCGCTGCTCTGCTGCCGCGTGGCGGGCTTTCTCAGCCGGGACTATGCCGACCTGCTGGAAACGGCCCGGCTCCTCTCCGCCGAGATTGAGTATTCGGACGAAAACGTGGATAGATTGCTGAAACACCTGGGAGGCTGATAAAACATGAAAACACTGATCGAACTTTACGACGAGCGCCCGCTGGAAAATGTGCTGGCGGTGGAGGCACTGCAGCCCGAACATGTGGTGTACATCTGCGCCGATGCCGCCGCGGCGGACATCCGCTGCCGAAAGGTGCTGGAGCGCTACTACGCCCACCGGGGTGTCGTCACCCGGGTGAGCTTTGTCAGCGCCGAGCGCTTCGACGCGGCCAGCCTGCTGCACCGGCTCCGGGACGTGGTGGAGAACAATCCCGACTGTGCCCTGGATATCACCGGCGGCACCGACGCGGCTCTCTTTGCCGCAGGGCTTTTGAGTGCGGAGTATCCTGTCCCCGTCTTTACATACAGCCGCAAGAAGAACTGCTTCTTCAACATCCGCAATGCGGAGTTTCTGGACGGGCAGCGCTGCGCCGCGGAATTCAATGTAGAGGATTTCTTCCTCATGGCCGGGGGCGCCATGCGCACGGGCCGGGTGGACAATGCCGTGCTGGACAGCTATAAGAACGATGCCGAGCCCTTTTTCCGGCTTTATCTCAAGCACCGCCGCCAGTGGAACCGTATCGTTACCTGGTTCCAGCGTGCCTCCCAGCAGCCCAAAGAAGCGCCCCTCACTCTCCATGTGCAGAGCAGCTATCAGGTAAAGGGTGACCGGGGGAGCCGCATCGATGCGCCGGAAGAGGCTCTGCAGGAACTGGAGCGCATCGACTTCATCCGGGACCTCTGGATTGACCGGGGACAGAGCGTCCGCTTCCGTTTCCGGGACGAGCAGATCCGCTACTGGCTGCGGGATGTGGGCAGCGTACTGGAACTCTATGTCTACCACAGCTGCCAGGAAACCGGCCTCTTTCAGGATGTGCGCTGCAGCGCCATCGTGGACTGGGAGGAGGGCGTCCGGGAAAATGCCGTCAGCAACGAGCTGGACGTGGTGGCCGCACGGGGCGTGGTACCCGTCTTTATCAGCTGCAAGACCTGCGCTGCCAATACCGAGGCGCTCAACGAACTGGCCATTCTCCGGGACCGCTTCGGCGGCGAAATGGCCAAAGCGGCCATTGTCACCGCGGAAACCGGGGGACTAAGTCTCCGGAACCGGGCCGCCGAGCTGCACATCGATGTTATCGATCTCAAAGACCTCAGCAATAACCGCATAGAAAAACGCCTCAGGAATATCATGAGCCGCGTGGAGGGATAATAAAAAACGACAGGTCCGATAAGGCCTGTCGTTTTATTTGTAAGGAGGATGCAGCATGAATGAAAAAGCGATTTCTTCCGCCTGCGCGGATATCTTTCGCCGCAGTCTGACGGAGGACGAAAAAAGTCCCGTGACCATAGCGAAGTATGGCCGGGATGTGCAGGCTTTTCTGGCCTTTGCCGCCGGCGCCGAGGTCACCAAAGAGACGGTGATCCGCTATAAGCAGCATCTTCAGGAGCACTACGCCCCGGCCAGCGTCAACTCCATGCTGGCGGCCCTGAACCGCTTTTTTAAAACCATCGGCCGCCACGACTGTGTGGTGAAGAGTCTCAAAATCCAGCGGCAGGCCTTCCGGGGCAGGGAACGGGAGCTGAGTCGGGCGGAGTACTTCCGGCTGCTGGATGCGGCCCGGCGGAAAAACGATGTCCGTCTCTGCATGCTGATGCAGACCCTCGCGGCCACCGGCATCCGGGTCAGCGAGCTTCGATTTATTACCGTGGAGGCGGCGCGGCAAAGCCGGGCCACCGTGTCGCTGAAGGGAAAAACCCGGCAGGTTCTGCTGCCCAAGCCCCTTTGCCGGGAGCTGCTGCGCTACGCAGGGGCACGGGGCATCTGCAGCGGTAGCATCTTCGTGACCCGCAGCGGAAAGCCCATGGACCGGAGCAACATTCTCCACAGCATGAAGGCCCTGTGTGGGGCGGCCCGGGTGGCGCGGGAAAAAATCTTTCCCCACAACCTGCGGCATCTCTTTGCCTGTCTCTATTATAAGGCGGAAAAGGATCTCAGCCGTCTGGCTGATCTGCTGGGCCACTCCAGCCTGAACACCACCCGCATCTACACCAGCCTCAGCGGCGCCGAGCAGCAGCGGCAGATCGGCCGACTGGGACTGGTGCTGTAGAAAAAAGAAATACCACATAACATTTGTTATGCGGTATCGGGCCATGAAAGTATGGTTGAGGGGGGAAATATTGGGGCAATGATACTACCGATACGAAAAATTGTCAATGGAAGAAATGGATATTTTCACAAAAACACCTATTCTTTTTTGTTATAAGACCAGTTAGAACTTACATATTATGCATAAAAAGCATGGGTTTTAAGCCACGGCAGGGGAATTTTATCTGCCGTGGCTTAAATGAGCCGTGCTTTTTTTCATTACAACTATAGGCTGGGTGAAAAGCGGGGAGAAGCTCACCGCATAACAAATGTTATGCGGTGAAGGCGAAGGGTGTGGGTTTTACCAAGGAGTTTTTGAAGTCTTTCCGGAAGCGTTCAAAGAATCAGTAAAAAGCAATCTCCATAAACCAACCCGCAAACCAAGCGCAAAACCAGAAGAAAAAATAGGAGGAAAAAAGCATGAAAAAGTTTATCTCCCTCGCCCTGGTCTGTGTTATGCTCCTGGCTCTCCTGAGTGGCTGCGGCGCCAAGAAAGAAGAAGCTCCCGCTGCTGCCCCCGCCGCCCCCGCCGCTCCCGCTGCGGATGCCCCCGCTGCTGAGGCTGCTCCCGCTGCCCCCGCCGAGGTCATCAAGATGCGTATCGGCTCCGCCTCTTCCTTCACCCAGCCTCTGGCTGCCGTGCTGCCCGACTTTGAGGCTGCTGTGGAAGAGCGCACCAACGGCGGCATCGACGTTGAGCTCTACCTGGCCGGCCAGGTCGGCGGCTCCGACGACGAGCTGAACCGTAAGGTCATGACCGGCGCCCTCGAGATGGGCACCTCCGCTCTGGGCTACTTCTCTGCTCAGGCCCGTGGCTGCGACGCCTTCTTCCTGCCCTTCATGTACTCTCAGGAAGAGCAGATCCTCACCGCCTGCAACGATCCTCTGGCTTATGAGATGATCGCCGGCATCGAGGAGACCACCGGTCTGCGCTGCCTCAACATCGTGATCTCCGGCGGCACCACCATCGCCTCCAAGGAAGAGCTCAAGAGCATTGCCGACATGCAGGGCAACTTCAAGATGCGCTCCGCCGCTATGGAAGCCTACACCTCCTGCTACGAGGCCATCGGCATCAACATCTTCCCCATCGGCTTCGGTGAAGCCTTCACCGCCGTGCAGCAGGGCACCGTTGACGGTCTGGAGAACTCCTTCGTTACCCTGGCCACCAACAACTTCCAGGAAGCCGGCATCAAGTATGCCTGGGCCACCAACCAGATCATCGGCTTCATGGGCTACTTCGTGAACAGCAAGTGGATTGACAGCCTGCCCGCCGAGTACAAGACCATCATCGAGGAAGAGATCCAGAAGGCCGCCGACAAGGCCAACGTGGACACCCTCGCCATGGAGCAGGAGATCATCGAAGCCAACGATCCCTTCATCGTGCACATCCCCACCGAGGAAGAACTGGCTGAGTTCAAGGAACTCACCGCTCCCGTGTACGACGCCAAGATGCCCGGCATCATTGAGGACGTCGGCGAAGAGACCGCCAAGGCCTGGTTCGAACTCATGGGCGCTGAGTACCGCTGGTAAGATCAGAAAGCTTACAGAACTCTGATCAACTCTAAATCTATAAAAAACGGCGGTGCGCTGTGCTAAACAGCGCACCGCTTCCAGAAAAGGAGCGTGAAGTCTCTCACATGAAGTCCTTTTTCTCGTTTTTATTTGATGAGGACAAGCCTGTAGGAAAGACTGCCAAAGCCATTTCGGAGGTCGTTGTTATCTTCTTTGGCGCCACCGGTCTGTTCCTGCTTCTTATCAACATCTTCTCCCGTTACTTCCTGGGCATCGGCCTTTACTGGGCCGAGGAATACGGTCGTTACTGCTTCATTCTTATCATCTACTTCGGTCTGCCTCTTACCATCCGGGCCAACCAGATGCTGAAGGTGGATATTCTGGCCAGTATCTTCCCCAAACTTCAGAACTTTGAGGACTGGGTGGAGATCATCAGTGGTCTCTTTGTTTCCACCATCTGCTTTGTGCTGGGCTTCCAGTTCACCAAAATGATGCACATGTTTGCGGAGAAATCCTCCACCATTCTCTGGCTGCCCATGTGGGTCATCTATGCCATTATGCCCGTCGGCATGGTCTTTATCTTCTATGCTTATGCCCAGCGTGGCTATAATCAGATTATGAAGAAAAAGGCCGGAAAGGAGGATGCTGCATGAGCGGTGGTTTTGGTCTGCTTCTGATCCTCTTTGTGATGCTCTTCACGGGTATTCCCGTGGCTCTGGGCATCGTTCTCTCCGTCCTTGTCGGCTACTCCGTCTGGATGAGCACTCCGTGGATCAACATCGGTCAGTCCATGGTCAGTTACCTGAACAACTTCGCGCTTACCAGCGTGTACTTCTACGTTCTGGCCGGTCAGTTCCTCTCCCATGGCCGCATCGCCGAGGAGATCGTCGGCATCTTTACCGCCCTCGTCGGTAAGAAGCGCGGCGGCATCGCCATCGCGGCGGTTCTGGCCTGCGCCATGTTCGGCGCCGTCTCCGGCTCCACCACCGCTACTCTCGTCTGCATCGGCGGTCTGATGTTCCCCGTCATGCGCAAGGCCGGCTACTCTCCCGGCTTCTGCTGCTCCGTCCTTCTGGGTGCTGCCACTTTGGGCGTCATCGTGCCTCCCAGCATCCCCGAGGTCATGTACGGCTTCGTCACCGGCGTTTCCATCTTCAAGCTCTTCATCTCCGGTGTTATCCCCGCTGCCATCATCGTCATCCTCTACACCATCTGGATTCGTTCCAAGTGCAAGGAAGTCCGGATTGTTGAGGGCTATGAGTACGGCTTCAAGGCCTTCCTGAAGGCCTGCAAGTCCGGTATCTGGGCGCTGCTCTTCCCCTGCATCATCTTCGGCGGCATCATCACCGGCTTCTACACCTCCAACGAGGCTGCCGTTCTGGCCGCTTCCTACGCCTTCATCGTTGAGCTGTTCATCTACAAGTCCATTACGCTCAAGGAGTCCAAGCAGTACTTCATCGACGCCACCATCACCACCGCCGCCTGCATGGTCCTCGTGGCTGTGGCCGGCAGCTTCTCCGAAGCCATCACCTACCTCCGCGTCCCCGCGGCCATGGTGGCCTTCTGCGAGGCCAACGTGGGCACCAAGACCGGTTTCCTGCTGATGTGCAACGTTATGCTGCTCATCTGCGGCATGCTGATCGACAACACTTCCACCATCCTGATCCTCACTCCCGTGCTTCATCCTCTGGCTCTGATGTACGGTGTGGATCCCGTCCACTTCGGTTTCCTCATGAACCTGAACCTGGGCATCGGCTACCTGTCTCCTCCGTTCGCCAGCTCTCTGTATCTGGGTGCGAAGCTGTTTGACGTGCCGTTTATGGATGTTCTGAAGGCCATTATAGCGCCGATTATCATACTGTTCATAACGCTGATTATCTGTACATTTATCCCCGAAGTTGTCATGGTCCTGCCCAACATGGTCACGGGCTGATAACGACGCGATGTCTGAAGCCGGGCGGGTTCAAATCCGCCCGGTGGATGAAAGGGGCAGAGACAGGTAGCGGATGCCCGGGAAGGGTTCCGGCCGTCGGGAAAGGCAGACGGTGGGAAATATACTCTTTTCGTAGTCCGCAGCTACTGAGGAGAGCCGGGAACATAACACAGACCAGAGCCAGGTATTTGAGTTTGATTCCCTTCCAGTGTGGTCAAGGCCGCCTGCTTTGCCGGCAACGGGTTCTTCTGTAAGCGGCATCCGCTATCTGTCTTTGTCCCTTTCAAATCCATTTATTTCTTTTCTCAGAAACAAGGTGTCCGCCGGGCGCCTTGTTTCTGCTTTACGGGTGCCGATAACCCATGCCTTTTATGCATAGTATCCATTTCTTCTATTGCGCTTTTTGCACACCGGTAGTAAAATAAACTCGGTGTTCCCCGGTATCGTGGTGAATATATGGTATAAAAAAACATGAAGGAGTAAGCACATGGAGAACAATTTCCCCCTTCACGGAGTAAAAGTCCTTGACCTGACGGCGTATATCGCAGCTCCTTCCTGCTGCAGAACTTTGGCATCCATGGGTGCTGACGTTGTTAAGATTGAGCCCATCGAGGGCGAGGCCTATCGTATCGGTGGCTGCAACATGGGCATCCCCATTGAAGAAGACTGCTCCCCGCTTTTCGACAGCATGAACGGCGGTAAGCGTCTCGTTTCCATGAACCTGAAGGACCCCAAGGTTCGTCCCGTTCTGGAGAAGATGGTGCAGGAAAGCGATATCTTCGTAACCAATATGCGCGACAAGACGCTGGAGAAGCTGGGTCTGGATTATAAGACCCTGCGTGAGCTGAATCCCCGGCTGGTCTATGCCCAGATTACCGGCTTCGGCAAAGAGGGGCCTGACGCGGGCCGTCCCGGCCACGACGTTACCTCCTTCATGGCACGCAGCGGCTTCTATCTGAGCTATGTTCCTCCCGGTGCCCCTCCCATGACCATCCCCAACTCCATGGGTGACATGATCACCGGCATCCTCATGACCATGGGTATTCTTGCCGCCTACAGCGCGGCCCTCGCCACCGGCAAGGGTGACTTCGTCACCACCAGCCTTTTCGGCGCCACCTGCTGGACCTTCAACCACACCATGCTGGGTACCCAGTTCGGCTACCGTCTGCCCCGCCGCTGGGAGGAACCCGTGGACACCGCCATCATCCACCAGTATAAGGCCAAGGACGGCAAGTGGATGCAGATCTGCGTCTTTGACATCAAGGAACAGCAGCTCCGCGATCTGGACGACATCCTTGGCGGCGGCATCTTCGCCGACGAGCGCTTCTGCAACATGAAGGTTCGTCAGGACAACATCAGCGAGCTGGTGCAGGTCATTCAGGAGCGCTTCTCCCGCTACGACAGCTCCTATCTGGAAGAGGAGTTCAACAAGCGCGAAGTGGTCTACGAAGTGGTCAACTCCATCGGCGACATTCCCTACGACGAGCAGGCCCGTATCAACGGCTACGTCTCCGAGGTGGTTTACCCCGAGAAGGATAACCTCTCTGTCTGGTTGGGCATGCCTCCCGTGCGTTACGGCAGCACCGGTCCCGCCAAGGCCTGTAAGGCCGGCCGCGTGGGCG
This sequence comes from Oscillospiraceae bacterium, assembly GCA_015068055.1. The sequence continues at coordinate 28,563 of SVLG01000007.1, forward strand.
AGCACACCAACGAAGTGCTGAAGGAACTGGGCTACACCGACGAGTTCATCGCCGAACTGGCCGATGCCGGCGCCGTCAAGTGCGCCCCCGCCCGTGCGTAATATTATTTCAATGTAAAAGCCTTCCCCAAAACGGGGAAGGCTTTTTTGCTTATTCAATTCCCTGCGCCCGGAAGGCAGCCTCGTAGTCGCCGGTGCAGAGCCCGTGCTCAGTGATGATGCCGGTAATGAGCTCGTGGGGTGTCACGTCAAAGGCCGGGTTATAGACCTTTACCCCCTCCGGGGCCATGCGCTCTTTATACCACATCTCCGTGACCTCCTCGGCGGCGCGCTCCTCGATGGGGATCTCTGCACCGCTTTCAAGAGACATATCGATGGTGGAACTGGGGGCGCAGACATAGAAGGGGATGCCGTAGTGTTTTGCGAGGATGGCCACGGCGCTGGTGCCGATCTTGTTGGCGGCGTCGCCGTTTCGCGCCACCCGGTCACAGCCCACAAAGACGATGTCAATAAGCCCCTTCTGCATCAGAGAGGAGGCCATGTTGTCGCAGAGGAGCGTGGTGTCAATGCCGGCGCTTACCAGCTCAAAGGCCGTGAGTCGGGCACCCTGCAGCAGCGGCCGCGTCTCGTCGCAGTAGACCCGGATACGCATTCCCGCTTCGTGGGCGGCATACATGGGGGCGGTGGCGGTGCCGTATTTGGCGGTGGCCAGGGTACCCGCGTTGCAGTGGGTCAGGATGCCGCAGCCGTCCTTCAAAAGCGCGAGGCCGCTTTGGCCGATGCTGCGGCTGATGGCGATGTCCTCCTGCCGGATGGCCTCGGCCTCGGCGGCAAGGCGAGCCTTCAACTCGTCCAGGGGAAGGGCACGGTTTTCCTCTGCGCAGCGTTCCATGCGGCGCAGGGCCCAGAACAAATTCACCGCCGTGGGCCGCGCCGTGGCAAGGTAGGCGGTCTTTTCCCTGAACTGTGCAAAGAAATCTTCAAAATTCTCCGCTTCAATCTCCCTTGCCGCCAGAGCCGCGCCGATGGCCGCCGCTACGCCGATGGCGGGGGCCCCCCGAACCCGTAGAGCGCGGATGGCTTCGTGGATGTCCTCCTGCCTTGTAAGGCGCAGGATCTCTACCCGGCCGGGCAGCAGCGTCTGGTCGGGGATTTCAAGGGCGGCACCGTCCGCGCTGAAGCGGACGGTGTCCAGTTTCAGTATGCTCATTCGCAGATGGCGACCACACGGGCAGGGAGGCCCGTGGCACCCTGAATGTAGGGCCAGCTCACCAGCACCACGGCACCGGCGGGGGGCACCTGATCCAGATTGCAGAGGACTTCCACCTGCAGCTTGCCCAGACCCAGCACATAGCGCTCGCAGGCCAGATCGCCGGCTTTGGCGGCCTCGGCGGAGGCGTCGGTGTCCAGCGCCTCGTGGCCGTTGGCGGCGGCTTTGCGCTCCTCGTAGATGTACTTGAGGGCCGGGAGGGACCAGCCGGGGAAGTTCTCGCTGCCGTCCTCGGCGATGCCGGAAATGGCGTCCATGTCGGGCCAGTGCCTGCTCCAGCCGGTGTAGAGGGCCACGAAGGCACCTTCGGGGATGGGGCCGTGGGCAGCCTCATAGGCCTTGATGTCCTCCACGGTGACGGCGTAGCAGGGATCCTCCGCCACCTTGGCGGTGATGTCCACCACGCAGAGGGGGAAGACGCCGTCTCTGGCGCCGAAGGCCTCGCTGTTCACCGCGCCCTTGATGAAGTGGCCGGGGAAGTCAATGTGGGTGCCGAACTGGCCGGGGAACTTGAAGGTCTGGATCTGGCAGTCCAGCATGGGCTCGCCCCAGTCGTAGACTACCTTGCACAGCTCCACGCTGCCCTCGGGGATGCCGGCCCAGTAGGGGCTGTCGTTATACAGGGGGTGGGACAGCTCCACCCAGCGGAGTTTCCTGGCCTCGTTCAGTGCGTTCCAAAGGGGGTAATTCATAACGTTTCCTCCTTATAAATAATATGCATCCATCATACCGAAAATGGCCTTCCTTGGCAAGAAAAAAGCTCTTTACAAAAGTGGAAACTGTGCTATAATCGACATATGACGGAAACGGAGGTGGGGATATGCCGAGACCACAGCGCTGCCGCCGGGTATGTCGGGAACCGGAGTACCTGAGCTTCCGGCCCGATGAAGGACTGGAGAGCGGTGAGGTACAGCTGAACATCGATGAATACGAGGTGCTGCGGCTGGTGGACTACGAGCGGCTGACCCATGCCCAGTGCGCCGCGCAGATGGACATTTCCCGCACCACCGTCACGGAAATCTATGACAGCGCCCGGCGAAAGATCGCCGACTCTCTGGTAAACGGCAAGCATCTTATCATTGAGGGCGGCAACTATCGCCTGTGCGACGGGAACGCCGGGGACAGCTGCCACTGCGGCTGCGAAAAGAATGAAGAAAACAACATTATTTTGAAAGGAAACCATGCTATGAGAATTGCGGTCACTTACGACGAAAACGGAGATATCTTCCAGCACTTCGGCCATACCGAGAAGTTCAAGTTCTACGACATCGTGGATAAGAAGGTCGTTTATGAGCAGGTGGTGGACACCAACGGCAGCGGCCACGGCGCTCTGGCGGACTTCCTCGCCGGCAACAAGGTGGAAGTTCTCATCTGCGGCGGCATCGGCGGCGGCGCGCAGGCGGCGCTGATGGAGGCGGGTATCCTGCTTTACGGCGGCTGCCGGGGCAAGGCGGACGACGCCATTGCCGCGCTGCTGAACGGCTCTTTGCTCTATAACCCTGCCGTCCGCTGCGACCACCACGACCACCACGGCGAAGGCCACAGCTGCGGCTCCCACGGCTGCGGAGGCCACTGCCACTGATGGAGCAGTTTAACGTAACCGGCATGAGCTGTGCTGCCTGCAGCGCCCGGGTGGAAAAGGCCGTGGGTGCGCTGGAGGGGGTTACGGCCTGCTCGGTTAACCTGCTGACCCATTCCATGGGCGTGGAGGGCAGCGCTACGGCTGCCGAGATCATCGCCGCCGTGGAAAAGGCCGGCTACGGAGCGTCTTTGAAGGGCGCAGCGCAGAAGAGTGCCGCTGCCGATGAGGACGCTCTGGCGGACCATGAGACCCCCCGGCTGAAAAAGAGGCTTCTTGCCTCGCTGGGGCTTTTGCTGCTGCTCATGTATGTTTCCATGGGCCATACCATGTGGGGCTGGCCCGCCCCCGCCTTCATCGCGGAAAACGCTGCGGCCAACGGCCTGGCGCAGCTTCTGCTCTCCAGCCTCATCCTGGTCATCAACCAGAAGTTCTTCATCAGCGGCTTCAAGGGCCTTGTGAACCGCGCCCCCAATATGGATACGCTGGTGGCCATGGGCAGCGCCGCTTCGTGGATTTACAGCGTCTACTGTCTTTTTGCCATCGTAGCCGGGGACCACCACAAGCTCCACGATCTCTACTTTGAGTCCGCGGCCATGATCCTTGCCCTCATCACCGTGGGCAAGATGCTGGAGGCCCGGGCCAAGGGCAAAACCACCGACGCCCTCAAGAGCCTTATGCGCCTCGCTCCCCAGACAGTCACCGTCATCCGGGAGGGCAAAGAGAGCGAGATTCCCATCGCCGAGCTTCAAAAGGGAGACCTTTTTGCCGTGAAGCCCGGGGAGAGCATCGGCGCGGACGGCGTGGTGGAGGAAGGGCACAGCGCTGTCAACGAGTCTGCCCTCACCGGCGAGAGTCTGCCGGTGGATAAGGAACCGGGAAGCCACGTCTCCGCGGGGACCGTGAACCAGTCCGGCTATCTCCTGTGCCGGGCCTCCCGGGTGGGCGAGGACAGCACCCTCTCCCAGATCATCCGTATGGTCAGCGATGCGGCTGCTACCAAAGCGCCCATCGCCAAAATCGCGGACAAGGTCTCCGGTGTCTTTGTGCCCACGGTGTTGGGCATTGCGCTGGTGACGCTTGTTGTGTGGCTGGCTGTGGGGCAGAGCTTCGGCTTTGCACTGGCCCGAGCCATCTCCGTGCTGGTGATCAGCTGTCCCTGCGCTCTGGGGCTCGCCACCCCCGTGGCCATCATGGTGGGCAGCGGCGTGGGTGCCAGAAGCGGCATTCTCTTTAAAACGGCCGTGTCACTGGAAAACGCCGGCAAGGCGGAAATTTGCGTGCTGGACAAGACCGGCACCATCACCAGGGGCGAACCCGTGGTCACCGATGTGGTGGCAGAGGATGAAAATGCGCTCCTGACTCTGGCTGCTGCTCTGGAGCAGCGCAGCGAGCATCCGCTGGCAAAGGCTGTTTTGGCCGAGAGCGAAAAACGGGGTCTCACCCTGCCGGAGGTCAGCGACTTTACAGCTCTGCCCGGCCACGGTCTGCAGGCCGTGCTGGACGGCACCGTCCTCCGGGGCGGCAGCCTCCGCTATATCTCGGAGAACTGCGCCGTGTCGCCTGCCGTGAAGGCGAAGGCCGAGGCTCTGGCCGAGGGCGGAAAAACACCGCTGCTCTTTGCAAGGGATGGGGAACTCCTCGGCATGATTGCCGTGGCCGACGCCATCAAGCCTGAGAGCGGCGAGGCCATTCGTGATCTCAAAAACCTTGGTCTTAAGGTGGTCATGCTCACCGGCGACAACGAGCGCAGCGCCCGTGCCATCGGCAAAGAGGCCGGTGTGGACGAGGTCATCGCGGGTGTTCTCCCCGAGGGCAAGGACGCGGTGATACAAAGGCTGAAGCAGGAGGGCCACGTGCTCATGGTGGGCGATGGCATCAACGATGCCCCGGCTCTCACCCGCGCCGACACCGGCATGGCCATCGGCGCCGGCACCGACGTGGCCATCGACGCGGCCGACGTGGTGCTGATGAAGAGCCGTCTCAGCGATGTGCCTGCCGCTGTCCGTCTCTCCCGCGCCACCCTTACCAACATCCGTGAGAACCTGTTCTGGGCTTTTATCTACAACATTATTGGCATCCCGCTGGCGGCCGGCGTGTGGATCCCCATTTTCGGCTGGCAGCTGAGCCCCATGTTCGGCGCCGCCGCCATGAGCCTCAGCAGCTTCTGCGTGGTGTCCAATGCCCTGCGACTGAATTTCTTCCGGCTGCATGAGAGCCGCCGGGACAGACCCCTGCGTCATAAAAAACACAAGGAGGAAAAACCCATGGAAAAAGTTCTGAAGGTGGAAGGCATCATGTGCCCCCACTGCGAGGCCCGCGTGAAGAAGTGCCTGGAGGCCATCGACGGCGTCAGCGAGGCCGTGGCCAGCCATACCGAAGGCACCGCCACCGTGAAGCTGGAGAAGGACGTGGCCTTTGAGGTGCTCAAGGCTGCCATTGAGGGCGAGGGCTATACGGTAATCGGCTAAAGCCTTCGCTTCAGAAATCGGAGATTTCTGAAGCGAGTTTGGCTGCGCTGCGTTCAGCGCACTCGCTTGCACTCGCACGTTCACTCCGCGATAAGAATTTTCTCCGACGTACATGCCGCCGGAGAAAATGATTAAACTCTCTTTGCGGCTGCGGCCGCAAACTCTGCGAGGCAGAGCGAGAACGAAAAAGCTCCCTGACCGATCCGGTCAGGGAGCTTTTTGTTGACCGTATGAAGCTGATACCCTTTGCTGATCTGATGCGTCTGCTTGTTTACGCTTTCTTTCTTTGCAAAGAAAGAAAGCTATGAAAGAAAGAAACTCCGGGGGGCTCCAAAAAGCCGCCCCCCGTACCCCCATGGGAACCCGATAAGTCTCTGTTCTATAAGAACGGCTCATTCCTAAGAGGGAACAGGTCGGCGCAGCACTATACGGATACTTTGGTGTTGCGCTTTAAGCCAATGCCTATATAGGGATGAGCCGTATTTATTTTGCTGTAAACTTTACAAGTTATTTTGGGGGGATGCAAGGGGGGCGGCTTTTTGGAGCCCCCCTTGCGGTTTCTCTTTGGCACACCGTTTCTCTTTTCAAAGAGAAATGGTGTGGGGAAATTCCCGTTCCGACTACTTTCTTTCCACATACGATTTGCATGCACTATCTTTTGTTTCCCGTTTCTTTAAGCGGGGGTAAACACAATGGCCGTATGAAATCGGATTGTACCGATACCCGGCTTTTATGTAGTGCTGGCGAAAATGCTTGCATGTGCCGCACTGTCGTTTTTCTTCCATAAGCCCCTCCTTTTGACATTTGACAGGTATATCATCATCTTACCACGTACTGCAGAAGAAATGACAAGCACTGGTCAATACAAACGATTTGCGGGGCTTATTGTAATTCCCCCGGAAACGCGCTATAATATATTATTAACCCTATCTGGAGGTGTGCCCCATGTTTGAAGAAAAGACCTACCGCCCGCTGGCGGACGAGCTTCGTCCCCGGACGCTGGACGACGTGGTGGGGCAGAGCCATATTCTGGGCAAGGGCGGCCTCCTCCGCCGCATCATCGAGAGCGGTCAGATCCCCAACATGATCTTTTACGGCCCCTCCGGCACCGGCAAGACCACCGTGGCCCGGATCATCGCCGAAAAGACCAACCGCACCCTCCGCCGTCTGAACGCCACCACAGCCACGCTGCAGGATATCCGGGACATCATCGCGGAGCTGGATACCTTTATGGCCCCCGGCGGTGTGCTTTTGTATCTGGACGAGATTCAGTATTTCAATAAAAAGCAGCAGCAGAGCCTGCTGGAGTTCATCGAGAACGGAAAGATTACCCTCATCGCCTCCACCACGGAAAACCCGTACTTCTATGTCTACAATGCCGTACTCTCCCGTTCCACGGTTTTTGAGTTCAAATCTCTCAGGCCTGCCGATGTCACCGGAGCGGTGAAGCGGGCCATCCGCCTCCTCTCCGAGCGGGAAGGCATCGAATGCACGGTGGAAGACGGAGTGGTGGAGCATGTGGCCCGGGGCTGCGGCGGCGATGTCCGCAAGGCGCTCAACGCCGTGGAGCTGCTCTATTCTGCTGCTGTTCGGAATGAAAAGGGCGTTACCCTCTCTCTGGCCGACGCCGAGGCTGTCACCCAGCGCAGCGCCATGCACTACGACCGGGAGGGCGACCAGCATTTTGATACCCTTTCCGCCCTGATGAAGTCCATGCGCGGCAGCGATCCGGACGCGGCCCTGCACTATCTTGCAAGGCTGCTGGAGGCGGGGGATCTGCCCGGCGCCTGCCGCCGCATCCTCTGCTCGGCTTCTGAGGACGTGGGTCTTGCCTATCCTCAGGCGGTACCCATTGTCAAGGCCTGCGTGGACAGCGCTTTGCAGCTGGGCCTCCCCGAGGGGCGGCTGCCCCTGGCCGAGGCGGTGATCTTTCTGGCCACCTGTCCCAAGAGCAACAGCGCCTATCTGGGCATAGCCGCCGCTCAGGCGGATGTCCGGGCCGGGAAGCTGGGCGATCCGCCCAGAGAGCTGCAGAATGTCCACGCCGACGGCGCGGGCTTTGAGCGAGAGCAGGGGTATAAATACCCCCACGACTATCCCGGCCATTGGGTGCGCCAGCAGTATCTCCCCGACGCTGTCAAAGACGCACATTACTATGAATACGGCGACAATAAGACTGAACAGGCGGCCCGGGCCTACTGGGAGCGCATCAAAGGCGACCCCCACTCTGTCTGAGGATGCTTCGGGTCAGCGCGGCGTCCGTGGGCTTTACCATGAGATGCAGCGTGGCGTTTCCCGCGCAGCCTACACTGGGCAGGGAAAAGCTGTGGTTCAGCGCACCGGCGGCACGAAGCCGGAACAGCGCCGCATCCGCCTGATGACGGTCTTCAAAAACCGCCGTAATGGTTTCTTTCATCATAACAATCACCCCCATGCTGCAATCATTCCCCGAAAGGCTGTGACTTAATCCGTGGATGTACAGATCGGCGATATTCTTACCATGAAAAAGAAGCACCCCTGCGGCGAGGAACGCTGGGAGGTGCTGCGCATCGGCGCGGACTTCAAGCTCCGCTGCTGCGGCTGTGGCCGGGAGGTCATGGGTGAGCGGCGGAAATTTGAAAAACAGATTAAAAAGATTGAGAGGGCCGAGGCTTGACCCTGGCTGCCTTCTTTGCGGCCCATCCCAAAGCCGCACTGGCCTTCAGCGGCGGGGCTGACTCGGCATACCTCCTTTATGAGGCGAAGCGCTGCGGCTGCGATATAAGGCCCTACTATGTAAAGACCGCCTTTCAGCCCGCCTTTGAGCTGCGGGATGCAGAGCGGCTGTGCAAGGAGCTGGGCATGGCCCTGACGGTGCTGCCGCTGGATATACTCGCGGTGGAAGCCGTGGGTCGGAATGGTGCCGACCGCTGTGCCCACTGTAAAAAGACCATCTTTTCCGCCATTTTGAAAGCGGCCAAAGCCGATGGCTATGAACTGCTGCTGGACGGGAACAACGCCGACGACGATCCCGCCGACCGCCCCGGCATGGCCGCGGCGGCTGCCATGGGCGTGCTCTCGCCCCTGCGGCTGTGCGGAATTACGAAAAGGGAAGTGCGTGAGTACAGCCGGACGGCGGGGCTTTTTACCTGGGAAAAGCCCGCTTATGCCTGCCTTGCCACCCGCATCCCCACGGACACACCCATTGAGCCTGAAACGCTTCGGGCTGTGGAACAAAGCGAGGACATGCTCCGTGAACTGGGCTTCCGGGACTTCCGCGTCCGCGTACGGGAAGATCATGCTCTGCTGCAGTTTGCCGCAGACGAGCTGGAGCGGGCGAGGGCGTGCCGGGAAGAAATCACCGGGCGGCTTTCGCCGTTGTTTCCTGCGCTGAAACTGGATCCCCGGGGGAGATAGGATATGGAAAAAAACGAAACACTGGAGCTGCTCCGCTCCGTTGCTGAAGGCAGTCTTGCCCCGGAGGAGGCCCTGCATACCCTGCAGCGCCAACCCTTTGAGGAACTGGGCTACGCCAAGGTGGACCACCACCGGGCTCTCCGTCAGGGTGTGGGCGAGGTGATCTACGGCGCGGGGAAGAGCGCGCAGCAGATCGAGGGTATTACCCGCTCCCTGCTGGATAAGGGCGCGAAGAATATACTGATTACCCGGCTGGAAGAGGAAAAGGCGGCGCATCTCGCTGCCCTCTTTCCCGTGGAGTACCATGAAACGCCCCGGCTGGCCATTGTAAACCGGGATAAGAGCCGGGCGGGCCGCGGTCTTGTGGCCGTGGTCAGCGCGGGCACCAGCGATATGTACGCCGCTGAGGAGGCGGCCCTCACCGCTGAGTGTCTGGGCAGCCGTGTGCTGCGTGTCTATGACGCGGGCGTAGCGGGGATACACCGGCTTCTGGCCCATATGGATGAACTGAGCCGTGCCCGCTGTGTGGTGGCTGTGGCCGGGATGGAGGGAGCCCTTGCCAGTGTGGTGGGTGGGCTTGTATCCTGCCCGGTGATCGCGGTGCCCACCTCCGTGGGTTATGGAGCCTCCTTTGACGGGCTGGCCGCGCTGCTGGCCATGATGAATTCCTGCGCCAGCGGGGTCAGCGTGGTAAACATCGATAACGGCTTTGGCGGCGGTTATATTGCCCACCGGATCAATATGACGGAGGGACTGGAATGAAAACGCTTTATATTGATTGCGCTATGGGCGCGGCGGGGGACATGCTCCTGGCCGCCCTTACGGAGCTTATGCCGGAGCCCGACGCCTTCGTGGCCGAGCTCAATGCCCTTGCCATCCCCGGCCTTCGCGTGGAGCGGGAGGAACGGGAAAGTCACGGCGTATGGGGCAGCCACCTTGCCGTGCGCATTGACGGGGCTGAGGAAGGGGGAAAACGTTTCGGCCTCTTCCGCCGTCACCGGCGTCTGAAGGATGTGTATGCCCTTCTCGATGGTCTTGCCCTGTCCGGAAAAACCCGGGAGAATGCCAAAGCGGTTTATGCCGCCATTGCCGCCGCTGAGGGGCGGGTCCACGGTAAAAGCAGCGATCTGGTGCATTTTCACGAGGTGGGGGCGTTGGATGCCATCGCCGATGTGGCCGGGGTCAGCCTTGCCATGGAACGGCTGGGTGTTGAAAAAGTGATCTGTTCTCCGATCCATGTGGGGGCGGGTACAGTCCGCTGCGCCCACGGCGTACTGCCTGTGCCGGCACCCGCCACGGCAGCGATTCTGGAGGGCATTCCCACTTACGGCGGCGAAATACAGGGGGAACTCTGCACGCCCACAGGGGCGGCGCTGCTGCGGCATTTTGCCGACGAATTCGGAGATATGCCGATCCTTGATAGTGCCCGGAAGGGCGTTGGTCTCGGCAGCAGGGACTTTGGCAGAGCCAATGCCCTTCGCTGCACGCTGGGAGAGGAAAAGGAGGCTCAGGGACCCAACGGCGAAGCGGTGGAGCTTCGCTGCAATCTGGATGATATGACGGCGGAGGCTTTGGCCTTCGCCTGTGAAAAGCTGGAGGAGGCCGGGGCGCTGGATGTCTCCGTGCAGCCGCTTTTCATGAAGAAGGGCCGCAGCGGTCAGCTCCTGTGCGTTCTCTGTCGAAAGGAGGATGCGGACGCTTTGGCGGCGCTTATTCTCCGTCATACCAGCGCCATCGGCCTGCGGCGCTTCGACTGTGTGCGCTATACGCTGGAGCGGGAAACCGTCACCGAGCAGACGTCTCTCGGTCCCCTCCGGGTGAAGCGCAGCCACGGTTACGGCGTAAGTAAGGAGAAATACGAATACGAGGATATGGCCGCTGCCGCGAGAGCGCATGGTCTATCCTATGCAGAGGCCGAGGCTCTGGTGAAACGGAACTGAGTCATTGTTAATCTGCCCAAAATTCCTGCCCGATTTCGGTTATTCGGCCGAAAAACCCGGGCGGGGATTTTTTGTGGTTGACTTGCATAAGAGGAAAGGGTAAAATATCTCCCGAAAGCTGCGGAAACGTTACCGGTATCGTTGCCGACGTGTTTCGCCAGCGGGGTGAAAGAAAAATGACGATAAAAGATATAGCCAGAGAATGTGGTGTTTCGGTCAGTACGGTTTCCCGTGTGCTGAATGAACGCCCGGATGTGTCTCCTGCTGTTCGCGAAAAGGTTCTTACGGCTATGGCCGCAGGAAATTACATACCCAACAACTCCGCCCGCGATCTGGTGCGTACCCGTTCCGATAACATCGGTCTTGTGGTTCGCGGTGCGGGCAACCCCTTCTACGTAGGCATCGTCCGTGCCATTGAGCGCCGGATCAACGCCGCCGGCTTCACCATGGTTATGCAGCAGATCGGCAGCAGCGACGATGAGGTGAAGTGCGGCGCTATGATGGAGCGGGACAAGAAGCTCCGCGGTCTCATCTTTCTGGGTGGCCGCAGCGACTACACAGAGTCGGAACTGGCCTCTTTGAACATTCCCTTTGTCTGCTGCACCTATGACAACACCTTTGGCACCCTGCCCGAGGACAGCTACTCCTCCGTGAGCATCGATGACCGGGCCGCCGCCCACAGTGCCGTGACGCATCTTTGCCGACTGGGCCATCGGCGCATCGCCGCCCTGATCTCCGACCGCTGCGACCGTTCCATCAGTGAGCTGCGCTATCTGGGTTATATGGAAGCACTGATGGATCAGGGCATCGTTGCGGATGAACGGCTGCTTGCCAGTGCCCACTCCTTTGAGATGGACGCGGCCTATGACGCCACGCTGGAGCTGATCGATTCCGGCGCGGACTTTTCCGCCCTCTTTGTGATCTCCGACGCCATGGCCATGGCCGCCATCAAGGCTCTGACCCAGCGGGGCAAGCGGGTGCCGGAGGATTGCTCCGTCATCGCCATCGACGGCATCGAGTTTTCCGAGTATCTTTGCCCCACGCTTACCACCCTCTGTCAGCCGATGGGGGATTTGGGAGAAGAAAGCGTCTGTATCCTTTTGGACGTGATTGAGGGGCGCAGCGCTCCCCGGCATCTGAAGTTGCTCACCTCCCTTCGTGAGGGTGGCTCGGTGCGCGATCAATACTTGATTTTCCCGGATGCAAATCCGTGAAAAATAAAAAATTTATCAGGAGATGTGAAAACATGAAGAAGATCCTTGCTCTCATGCTCGCTCTCTGCATGGTCCTGAGCCTCTGCGCCTGCGGCGCCGAGAAGGCTGAGGAGCCCGCTGCTGAAGAGCCCGCCGCCGAGGCTCCCGCTGAGGAAGCCCCTGCTGAAGAAGTGGAAGAGGAAGTTGAAGAGGCCGAAGGCCGCGTCTACTACCTCAACTTCAAGCCCGAAGCTGACGAAGCCTGGCAGAAGCTGGCCGCCACCTACGAGGAGATGACCGGCGTGCCCGTGACCGTCGTCACCGCTGCTTCCGGCACCTACGAAGAGACTCTCGTCGCTGAGATGGATAAGAGCGAAGCTCCCACCATGTTCCAGTGCAACGAGGGCGGCATGGCCACCTGGGGCGAGTACTGCTACGACCTGAGCGACACCGCCGTTTTCAACGAGCTGGCCAACAAGGACTACGCTCTCAAGAACGCTGACGGCGAAGTCATCTCCATGGGCTACTGCCTGGAGACCTTCGGCATCATCACCAACGTGACCCTGCTGGCCGAGGCTGGCTACACCCTCGAGGACATCACCAACTTCGAGACCCTGAAGGCTGTCGCCGAGGACATCCACGCCCGCGCCGACGAGCTGGGCTTCGACGCCTTCTCCTCCGCCGGTCTGGAGTCCAGCTCCAACTGGCGTTTCTCCGGCCACCTGAGCAACATGCCCCTGTTCTACGAGTTCCGCGATAACAACATCGCCGGCAAGCCCGCCACCATCGAGGGCAGCTACCTGGAAAACTACAAGAACATCTGGGATCTCTACACCAGCTGCTCCGCCGTTACCGGCGCTGACCTCCTGACCGCCACCATGGACATGTCCATCGGCGAGTTCAAGGAAGGCAAGGCCGTCTTCTTCCAGAACGGCACCTGGGAGTACGCTAACCTGCTCGCTGCCGGTCTCACCGACGACGATCTGGCTATGATCCCCATCTACTGCGGCGTTGAGGGCGAAGAGAACTCCGGCCTCTGCACCGGCACCGAGAACTACTGGTCCGTCAACAACGAGGCTTCCGAGGAAGACATCCAGGCCACTCTGGACTTCATGTACTGGGTCGTCACCAGCGAGGAAGGCACCACCATGATGGCCGAGCAGTTCGGTCCCTGCCCCTTCAAGAGCTCTAAGGAGAGCACCAACCTCTTTGCCAACCAGGCCAACGAGTACGTGGCCGCC
>SVLG01000008.1 GCA_015068055.1 Oscillospiraceae bacterium
CATGGTGGCATAGTAGGGAACGGCCACGGCTTCGCCGCTGCTGGCCCAGACGTTGCCATCACTGGCCCAAATGTTTCCGTCCGATGCCCAGATGTTGCCGTCACTGGCAAAGGCGGGCTGGGGCATGGGTGTGGGGGGGACCTGCTCCGCGCCGCCTACGGCAGCGCCGCAGCCCACCAGCAACAGGGCACAGACAAGGCCCAGAAGAACAGTCAGGGGATCTCTCTTTTTGTAGTTCATAATAGCAAGTAACCTTTCTTTCAGATGCTCTTTGCCCTCGGAGAGGGTGGTAGCCGGGATGGCACGGGGGAGACTGCGCTCCGAGGAAAGCCGGATCAGCGTCTCGCCGTAGCTCTGGCGCTCGTGGGGCGAGAGGGCGGCGATCACGGCCTCATCGCAGCTAAGCTCACAGGCGTGGTCCAGCTCGCGGCGAATCAGAGGGCAGAGAGGATTGAACCAATGGAGGGACATGAGCAGCGTGGCGAACCACTTGACAGCCAGATCCCCCCGCTTATAGTGGACAAGCTCATGGGTAAGCACTGCGCGCAGCTCGCTTTCCGTCAGCGCCTCATCGCTGAGGACGATGCAGGGCTGCAGGAAGCCCAGCAGCATGGGCACCGGCACGGCGGCGCAGCGGTAAAGGCGGACATGACCCTGCGGGTCAAGCTCCTGCAGCAGCGCCCGCTCCCAGTTGGCGGCCTCGCGGCGCTCCCTGCGGACGGCAGAGGCAAAGCGCAGGTAGCTTACGGTGTGAAAGCCGATGAGGGCGAGACTGCCCAGCGCCCAGAGCCACAGGGCCACATCCGCAAGCTCCGGCAGGCTCAGCTGCAGCTGCAGCCGGGGCGCTTCCGCCTTTGGGGTGAGAGCCGGGGTGACGGGGCGCGTCTCCGTAACGGGACGCGTTTCCGCAACAGGCCGCGTCTCCGGCATGGGCGTGGGCGGCAGCTCATAGTTCACCGCCGGGGCATGGGTCATGACCGGCATGGGCATAGGGGTAACATACACCGTCTCTGGCGCTTCCTCCACCGGTAATTTCAGGAAGCCCGGCAGCGGCACACACAGCCGCAGCAGCACCAGCAGCCAGAGCCCGTAGACCGTGGCGGGCCGCAGATACTTTTTCAGCATCGGCTTTGCAAGCCAAAGGGTCAGCGCCATCAGCGCCGCGCCGAGGCTCATGCCGAGAATCGTTCGCATCATGGCTTATCCCTCCACTTTGAAAAGGGCGCGGAGCTCTTCCATGTCCTCTTCGCTTAAGCCCCTGTCCTTTACCAGAGCCGCCACCAGCTTGCCCGCGCTGCCCTGATAGAGCTTGCGGATGAGGCTCTCGGTGGCGCAGCGGTTATACTCCGCCTCGGTAATGGCGGCGCTGTAATAGAACACATCCCGCTTTTCCTGCAGCAGCGCACCCTTGGCGGTGAGGCGGGTGATCATGGTCTTGACGGTGGTGCCCTCCCAGCTGTGGACAGGCTGCAGACGGCGGCGGATCTCCGTAACGGACAGGGCCTCCCCCGCCTCCCACAACACACGCATGACTTCCAGCTCGCTGTCGCTGATCTTTCCGGCCAGTTCGTACATAAAAACACTCCTGTTCATGAGACTACAATTGTAACCTGTACATAGAGACTACAACAGTAGTCCCATTTTGTCAAGGGGGATTTGGAAAATTTTGGGTAAAGAATCGGGCGAACCCTGCGGTTCGCCCGATTCTTTTAAAACTTCAGTTCTGCGTTGATGGCCTTCAGCTTTTCCTCATCCAGCTTCAGCACTTCGCGGTCGTAGGTAAAGAGGCCGTTGCACTCCTGCTCCACGTCGGAAAGCTGGGTATAGATGGCGGCGGTAAGACCCTGTTTGCGGATATGGGGCAGCACCTGTTGATGATAAAGGCTCTCATAATCCGTGCGGAAGGCCTCCAGCGTCTTGCATTTCCGGTAGCCGTAGGGCTTCAGTGACCAGCGATGGCCATCCACGGCATAGGTGTAGCCACCAAACTCCGTAACGCAGAGGGCACGGCCATCGTTTTTGAGACGCAGGGGACGGAAGTAGATATGACGGCTCTTGATCTCGTCCCAGCCCTGATCGTGCCAGCCGCTGGCGTGGTCGATATAGCGGGAGGAATCCCGACGGCGCAGCTCTTCGGCCACCTTAAGAGCGTCGAACTGGCCCCAGGCCTCGTTAAAGGGTACCCAGAGGGCAATGCAGGGGCAGTTATAGAGGTGATCCACCAGCTCCCAGCATTCCTTGAGATAGCGCTGCCGCCCTTCCTCGGTGCTGCGGCCAAACTTCACGTAGTCGTTGTCTTTGCGGTGGACAAAGCCCACGGTGGGTAGGATGCTGGTGACCATGGGGTTATAAACCTCACCGCCGCAGAGCATATCCTGCCAGACGATCATGCCGAGCCGGTCACAGTGATAGTACCAGCGGAGCGGCTCCACCTTGATGTGCTTACGCAGGACATTGAAGCCCAGCTCCTTGCAGCGGAGAATGTCGAAAATCAGCGCCTCGTCACTGGGGGCGGTCATCAGTCCGTCGGGCCAGTAACCCTGATCCAGCAGGCCGTTATGGAAGATGGGTTCGTTGTTGAGAGCAAAGACCTTATGCCCCTGATGCTGCACATAGGAGAACTTGCGCATGGCGAAATAGCTCTCCACCGTGTCCTCGTCGCAGCGGATGCGCAGACCATAGAGGAAAGGCGCGTCGGGGGACCAGGCCTTGAAGTCCGGCATGGGGATGGAGGCAAGACCCTCCGTGGCGTTGCAGCGCAGCAGCGACTCCTCCCCGTCCAGCAGCTCCACCGTGATCTTTTCCGCCTCGCCTTCGACAGAAAGTTCCAGCTTTACCCGGCTGTTGTCATAATCGGGCGTGATCTTGACCGATTTTATGTAAACCATCGGCACACTTTCCAGCCAAACGGTCTGCCAGATACCGCTCTGGGCGGTATACCAGATGCCACGGGATACATAGCGCTGCTTGCCGGTGCCGTAGGAGGGGTGGTGAGCGTCGTCCCGGACGGTGACGCAGAGTTCGTTTTCGCCTGCGCGCAGGGCATCCGTGATGTCACAGCTGAAGGGGAGATAACCACCCTCGTGGCGTCCCACCTCGATATCGTTGACAAAAACCACCGCTTCCTGATCCACGGCGCCGAAGTGCAGCAGCACCCGACCGCGGTTAAAGCCCTCGGGGATGGTAAAGGTACGGTAATACTGCAGGTAACCGTCTCTGGGCAGGGTGCGCTCCACGCCGGAGAGGGGCGCTTCCGGAGAGAAGGGCACCACGATCTCGTCCTCGTACTCGTCGGGGATGGCAGGGGTATCGGTAAAGGCGTACCACCAGACGCCGTTGAGGTTTATGTAGCTGTCGCGCTTGAGCTGGGGGCGGGGGTACTCCGGCAGGGGATGTTCCCTGTCCAGTTCCCGGCCCCAGCGGGTGAGCATCTTATTCTCCATCGTTTTCAGCCTCCTGCGCCTTGGCGGCACGCTTGTTGTTCAGCACATAGAGCGCAATGCCGATGGGCAGCATGAAAAGGGAGATGAACTGGGACGTGGAGAAGAAGCCCACGTTGCCCCGGGGGTCGTTGCGCAGGAACTCAATGAGGAAACGGCCCACGCTGTAAAGAATCAGGTACACGGCACCCACGTTGCCCTTGGCATGCTCCCGGCGGTCATAGAGGGCCAGCGCCAGCGCCAGCAGGAAGCAGGCAGCGGAGGAAAAGAGCTGGGTGGGCCAGACCGCCTCCGTAAAGCCGGGGAACACCACGCCCAGCGCGCAGTCCGTGGCCTTGCCGTAGCAGCAGCCGGCCAGGAAGCAGCCGATGCGGCCAAAGCCCTGAGCCGCAGCCACCGGGGGCATAAACACATCCAGCGCGTCCAGAAAGGCGATCTTCTTGCAGCGGCAGAAGATCCAGCAGCCAAGCAATCCCGAGATGATGCCGCCATAGACCGCAAAGCCTTCTCCGCCCAGAACCGACATGGGATCGCTGAGGAAGTGTTTCCAGTCGGTAATGATATGGAGTACCTTGGCCCCGGCAAAACCCACGATCACCGCAATCATCAGAATGCTCAGGACATTATCCTCGTTGATGCCCCGCTTCTCACCGCGCTTGGTAGCCCAGAAATAGGCCACCAGCACGCCGATGCCGATCATAAGACCGTAGCCATGAACGGTCAGGGGACCAATGCTGAAAAGTTCGTTGTACATATGCGTTTCTCCTTATTCTTTGGGCCAGCAGGCAATGCCCTGCCGCCGCAGTTGAAGTCGTTTGGCAGCGCCCGGGCCGAAGCGCTCGTCCATGGCCCTTTGGAAGGCAGGCCAGTCCCCGGCAGGCATCAGGGCCAGCAGCGAACCGCCGAAGCCACCGCCATGGACCCGCCAGGCACCCCGCTCCTTCAAAAGCCTTTCCGCCAGATCAAGGCCGTCTTCCAGCAGCCGGGCTTCCGGCCGGGAGGCGGGCACGATGTTTTTGAGCTTGTACCGGGAGGAATTGCCCGAAGCAAGCATCAGCTGCCGGTAGCTCTCCATATCCCCTGCACGGAGAGCCTCCGCCATCTGCGGCACCCGCTCATTCTCCGCGAAGAAATGTTCTGCACGTTCTCTCACCGCTTCAGACAGGCCCGGGGCGGCCAGCTTCCATTTTTCGCGGTTTACATAACGAAGATATTCTTCCCCGCAGCTTTGGGCGGCAAAGCGCATATCCGCACCAATCGCGGCGTAATCTGCCGTAAGATCGGCGTGGTCATCGGGGATTTTCACCGCCGAGAGGACGTAGCCGTAAGCCGTAAAATCAAAGGGCAGGCTCTCGGTTTCGGGTTTTTCCGCGTCGAAAAAGTCAATGACGCTGACACCGCCGAAGGCGCAGGCGCACTGATCCATAAGCCCGCAGGGCTTGCCGTACCAGTCGCGCTCTGCCCGCTGGGCGGTTTGGGCCAGCTGCAGCGGCGAGAGGGCAGCGCCGTGGTAAAGCTCACTCTGCACGGCACCCAGCAGCACGGAAAAGGAGGCCGAGGAGGAAAAACCGCTGCCTACGGGAACATTTGAGCGGATATACGCGTCATAACCACCGGGGACATAGCCCAGTGAGGCCAGCGCCCCGGCCACACCACGCAGAAGGGCCGCCATGGTAAAGCGCTCGCTGTCTTTGGGTTCCAGCGTAGAAAGGTCGATCTCCGCCTCCCCCACCCCCTCGGAGACGATGCGGATCACCTTATCATCGCGGCGGCGCACGGCAGCCAGCGTATCCAGGGAAAGGGCCGCGCAAAGCACCCGGCCGTGCTGGTGGTCGGTGTGGTTTCCGCCCAGCTCTGTCCGGCCGGGAACGGAGAAAAGCCGCTCCGGCTCCGCGGCAAAGCGCGCAAAAAAGGCTTCGCAGAGGGACTCACAGCGTTCCCTCTCTATGTACAGGGCGGAAAGCCAGTCATCGGCCTCCCCCCTCCGGATAGTGTTTCGCAAGCCGTTCAACGTACTCACCTCCACGAAAGCAGTATATCTTTCGTTGAAAACTCTGTCAATGTCTGATATCCTATAAATGTCCCGAAACGGGGCGGAAAGGAAATCCTATGAAAAGACTGCTCCCCCTCCTCCTTTGCCTTCTTCTGGCCCTGAGCGCCTGCAGCAAAAGAGAAATCCCCACTTTTTATGAGAATATTGCTGAAAAAACAATTCCAACTCCCACTCCGCTGCCAATTATCCCAACGAAAGAGCCGATCATTCCCACCGAAGAGCCAGCAGACCAAAACGCCATCAGCATCCTGACGGACATCTATAACAACTACCACCCCGGTACCGCCGGCTGCAGTCTGAAGGCTGCGGCCTGCGCCGCGCAGCTGCTGGACTGGTATTACGGCATTCCGGATCCCGACAGAGCCGCGGATGCGGCCGCCGGCAGCGCTGCCAACTTTGCCGCCGCCAACGACCTCAGCGACGATGCCGTCCACGCAAGCGGCATCCCCGTGGACTTCGCGGAAAAGTTTGTGGAGATATGGCGCAGCGCCATGAGCCTTGCCTTCGGCAACGTGGGCATTCTCAACGACGCAGGCTACACCCCCGAAACCGCCTACCGCTGGCGTCCCGCCGAGGTCCAGACTCTCTTCGCAACCCTCACCGCTTATATGACCCTGACCCAGCCCAATACGATATGGCTTTATTACGGCGACGAAAACGCCGAGCATCTGCTGGCCACCCTCTACCCCCTTGCCGATGTCAGCGAATACAGTGTTCTCTCCGCGCTGCGCATGGCCGGCCACTTCGACGGCAACGTGGAGCTGCTGAGTTTCACGAAGTCCGGCGGGGATATCACGCTGGACTTCAACGAGGCCTTTGCCCAGCGCATCCGCTCCACCGGCACCGCCGGGGAGCATATCCTCATGGGTTCTCTGGTAAACACCTATCTGGATGCCTTCAACGCCGCCTCCGTCACCGTCACGGTGGAAGGCGGCATCTGGGAAAGCGGACACGTGATCTACGACACACCCATGGGCCGCTTCGAAAGCTGAAAACACCCTGCATCTTCGGGATGCAGGGTGTTTTTCTGAATCAATCGTCGTCCTCATTGTCCGAGTCGTCGCTGTCCTCATCGGGCTGACCGGGCGCCTTATGAAGCAGCGTTTTTCGATGAGAGTCCTCCAGATGGATGATGAGAGAGATGGCGCCATGGAGCACCACGATGCCAGCCACCAGAAGCAGTTCCTGCAGCGTGCGCACCAGGGTGAGACGGATGATCTCGGCACCCAGCTTAAAGAGGAGGGCCATATTCATATAGTGGCTCAGCCGAATCTCCACGTAGCCCCGGCGCAATATCAGCGCCTGCATGGCCCGGAAGCCGCCCCAGAGCATAACTGCCAGACAGCAAAGTTCAAAGACATATACGCTGTACTGTGTCAGCGTGTGGATGACCGCTTCGATGAAGGTGTCGATGTTAAAAACCATGCTTTTCTCCCCTTGAAAATGAATAATTACAAAAAACATGGATATTTTAACACGACTTTCCCCGCTTGTACAGGGCTTTTTAGCATTTTCTTAACGCTTTATGCAATTCACGGTCGAAAACGCTCGGCCAACCGCCGGGCATTGTCATTCAAGACGGTGAACTCTCCCCCCAGCAGCTCATACTCAGCCAGAATACCGGCCCCGTGGGGCACACCCACGGCTCCGCTGTCGCTGCCGGGACAGAGCAGCACGCCCCGCTCCAGCGCTTTTTGTGCCATTTTCTGCTGCACCCTTGTGGTTTCCCGGGCGCAGGCATCGCTGAAGCCCGCACGCCCCCGGAAGGCTGCCGCCGCCGCGATGGTGGGTACCCAGAACGTACCCCGCTCGGCCATGGCGTCGAGTGCGTAATCATCCAGAAAATAGCCGTGGTCTACGCTGTCCAGCCCGGCCGTCACGGCAGTACGGATGGTTTCTGCACCGTTGGCATGGGCCATGACGGCAAGGTTCAGCTCATGGGCATCTGCAATGAGCCAGCGAATCTCCTCCGCAGGCAGAGGCGCACAGGAAAGCTCACCGTAGTTTTGGAAGGTGATGATGCCGGAGATCATGATCTTGATGAAGTCACAGCGCTGCGCTCTGGCCTCCAGCAAAAGCTGCTGATACTCGTCCCGGCTTTCATAGGCTCTGCCCACAATGGCACCGTAGCGGCCCTTCCGGTGGATGGCAAAGACGGGGGTCACATAGTCAATACCGTACTCCGGCGCAATGTCTCTGGCCCGAAGACTCACACCATGGGCGTCGCCGCCGTCCCGGAAATAGACAACGCCCGCCGCACGCAGCGCAGCAAGCTGCGCGCGCACGACGGACTCGTCGACGCCATGGCTGTGGCGCTCACGGGCGGCGCGGAAGTCCGCGCCGTCCATCAGCGAATGGCCGTGGCATTCGTAGTATGTCACTTTAATACTCAGGCACGCTCGGCAGCTTCCACAACGTGGTTCACCAGCACGCTGGTGGTCACGGAGCCAACACCGCCGGGAACGGGAGTAACACCGCCGACAAGATGCTCGGCCTCGTCAAACTTCACGTCGCCGCAGAGCTTGCCCTTTTCCTCGTTCCAGTTGATGCCCACGTCGACCACGATCTGGCCTTCACGCAGGTACTCCTTGCCGATGGACTCCATCTGACCGGCGCAGACGATGAGGATGTCGGCCTCGCGGGTGACAGAGGGCATATCGACGGTGCGGGTATGGCAGATGGTGACGGTGGCGTTCTTGTGCATGAGCATCATGGCGGCAGGACGGCCGACCACGAGGCTGCGGCCGATGACGGCAGCGCGCTTGCCCTTGCAGTCAACGCCGTAGAAGTCCAGGATCTCCATGGCAGCCTGAGCGGTGCAGGGAGGGAAGCCCAGCTTGGTGTTGGTGAACACGCCGGCCAGAGAACCGTCGGTGCAGCCGTCGATGTCCTTGGCGGGGTTCAGCATCTGGCGGGCCTTCTCGTTGTCGAGGTGCTTGGGCAGGGGACGGAACATCAGGATGCCGTGCACGGCGGGATCGTTGTTGAGCTCATCGAGGGTCTTGAAGAAGGTGTCGCTGTCCACGTCGGCGGGCAGAACCACGTTCTTGACGGCAACGCCAACGCCCTCGCAGCGCTTCATGGCGCCGCGCTCGTAGCTGAGGTCATCGGCGCGCTCGCCCACGCGGAAGATGGCCAGAGTGGGAACGACGCCCTTTTCCTTCAGAGCGGCGGCACGGGCAGCGGTGTTCTCGTTGATGGCGGCAGCCACAGGGGCGCCCTTCAGGAGCTGAGCAGTGTATTCCATGATAGGTTTCCTCCTAACAAAAATTTTTCCACAGAGAATTATAACGCATTCCCATCGCAAGTGCAACTATAAAATGCCAGTCTTTTCCCCAAACATCGGATAATCAACAAATTTCGCGGAAACGAGCGATTATTTCCCTTTTATCGGCAACCGCTCCGAAGCCGTCTGGCAAGGCAAGCGCACACGTTTGCAGCATATACGCCAAGGCCAAGATACAACACCGGCATATTGTAAAAAACATATCTGGATTGGGCAAATACGCCGGGTGCCATTACGATGACATTGAAAAATGTACAGAGCAGCCCCAGAAAGAGAAAGCGGCTGGGAGCCTTGAATGCGGATTCTTTACTCGTCACGGAGAGCGAAAGCATCAGCAGATACAATCCGATCGCATACACATCCAGCCCCTTTCGCAAAAGCGCCACGGTGCGGATGAGTCCCACCCAGAAATTCTGTCCACAGTGCCGCAGGAAAGACGGCAAATTCGCGAGTATCAGTGTTCTCGTGATATCTTCCTTTGAAACTCCGGTACCTTCTGCCGTAATTTGACCGTATACCCGGCGTATTTCCCTCTGCAAATTATCGTATTCGTATTCAAACTTTTTTTGCCGCTGTATAAGATCCCCTGTTTCATAGGAAAGCGCAGCCTGACGTTCCGGATCATCCATCCATGGACGGACTTCTTTCAAAAGCCGCCATTCTCCGGAACCTTCTTCAAAAAGCTGATAATCGTTTTTTTCCGAACAATAAACCGCCGTTGTCAACACAATATGGTCGGCCGGGTTTATTTCCCGATAATCCTCGTTATTCGTTAGATATATGGAAGTCTGCAAATACCTCACACTCTGTACCGACGCAAACGATCCTATGCAGGCAAGAACCGCACAAAAAAGAGCCTTTATCCTGCCGGGTTCTGCAAGACGCATTCCGTTAAGAGCTATGATGATAAGCACCCAATAGAACTGTCCGCGGGTCAGTATCAGAAGGGTTGCCCAAATACAGGACAGCCAAAATGGCTTCCTGTTACGACACAGAAAAGACTCCAGCGCATATCGGAAAAACAGCAAATAAAAAGGAATCGCCAACGCTTCAGAAAAAAGCGTATTGGATGCCACCGTCCCCGTAGCCGTGGCCCACTTCTGTATAAGAAACATCAAAGCAACCGCAACCGATGCGCCCCAAAAAAGAAAGCTCGAAAGACTGAACGTCGAACGAAGATAGTCCGTTAGCGCAAATATACTGAGCGCAAGGACGATATTCTGAACCATCCCAAGAAGATAGTACCCGGTATCCACACCAAATACGGTGCGAAAAAAATACAGCGCCAGAGGATACAGCGGATAAACAGCCGGTGAAAAATCTTCGAGAGTACCCGTATCGGCAAATCGCTCGTATCCAAACAGGAAATACTGCGTCAGGAAAAAACAAAGCAGAAATCCCAGACACAGGATTCGCGACCGCTTCTCCCATTTTTCTCCGAACATCTGCCTTCCTCCTCTTACTTCCAATCCTTCCAAACGTCCGGGCAGTAGCCCACGGTGGCCTGTTTGCCGTTGCGCACCACGGGGGTGCGGATGAGCCAGGGACACTCAAAGAGTTTTTCCAGCTTGTCGGCGTCAAAGGCCAGGTACTGCAGCATGGGCGCGTCCGGATCCTTTTCGTCGATGAGGTTCTGCAGACCCACAGCGTTTTTTACGCTCTGCAGTTCGCCCCGGCTCATGCCGTAGCGGGCGAGATCTATGTACTGGTAGCGGATGCGCCGTTCCTTGAACCAGCGCTCCGCTTTCTTTGTGTCAAAACACTTGCCCTTGCCGAAGATCTGAATATTCATCTCATACCTCCATGATCACCGGCAGGATCATGGGTGAGCGTTTGGTGGTCTTGTAGAGGTAACCGGAGAGGTTGCTCTTGACCTTGCCCTTGATGCTGGCCCAGTCGGTGATGCGGTGATCCATGCAGTAGTCAAGACTTTCCATGGCCACCCTTCTGAGTTCGTCCATGAGTGCGTCGGACTCTTTCTCATAAACAAAGCCTCGGGATATGATGTCCGGGCCGGAGATCAGCGAGGAGTCGAGGCCGGATAGGGTCATGACGACCACCACCATGCCCTCGTCGGCCAGATGCTTACGGTCGCGCAGCACCACGCTGCCCACTTCGCCCACGCCCATGCCGTCCACCAGCACCTTGCCGGCGGGCACCGCATCGCCCAGCCGGATGGTTTTGGCGGTCATCTCGATGATGCGGCCGTTTTCGCCCAGCGCCATGTATTTGGGGTCGTGGCCCATGCCTTCCATAAGGGCGGCGTGCTTATGCAGCATGCGGCGCTCGCCGTGGACGGGGATAAAAAACTTCGGCTTTGTGAGGGCGTACATCATCTTCTGCTCTTCCTGACAGGCATGGCCGGAGACGTGGAGGGCTGTACCCCGCTCGTAGACCACTTCCGCGCCTTTGGCAAAGAGTTCGTCGATGACCCGACCCACGGTAAGCTCGTTGCCGGGGATGGCGCTGGCGGAAAGGATGATACGGTCGCCGGGGCAGATGTCCACCTGCTTATGCTCGGAGAAGGCCATGCGGTAGAGGGCGGACATGCTCTCCCCCTGACTGCCGGTGCAGACGATGACCACCTTCTGGGGCGGAAGCTTCATGATGTGCTTCATGTCCATGAGGATGCCCTCGGGTACATTCATGTAGCCCAGCTCCTTGGAAAGCTTCACCACGTTTTCCATGCTGCGTCCGGTGATGCCCACCTTGCGCTTATACTTGTGAGCGGTGGTAAGGATCTGCTGGATGCGGTGGACATTGGAGGCAAAGGTGGTGACGATGATGCGCTTGTCGCAGTCCTTGAAAAGGCTGTCAAAGCGGTCGGCCACGCGGCTCTCGGACTCGGAGTAGCCGGGGCGCTCCACGTTGGTGGAGTCCATGCAGAGGGCCAGCACGCCCTCCCGGCCCAGCTCGCCGAAGCGGGTCAGGTCGGTCATCTCCCCCTGAATGGGAGCCACGTCGATCTTGAAGTCACCGGTGTGGACCACCACGCCGATGGGGGTGCGGATAGCCAGTGCCACGCTGTCGGCGATGGAATGGTTCACATGGATGAACTCCACGTCGAAGCAGCCGGCCTTGATATGGTCACCGGCCTTGACGGTGACGAGTTTGGTGCTCTCGGCCAGACCGCGCTCCTGCAGCTTCAGCCTGACAAGACCGGTGGTGAGACTGGTGCCGTAAACAGGTGCGCCCAGTTTGTCGATCACATAGGGCAGGGCGCCGATGTGGTCTTCATGACCATGGGTGAGAACAATGGCGCGGATACGCTTTCTGTTCTGGATCAGCCAGCTGACATCGGGGATGACCACGTCTACGCCGTACATCTCCTCGTCGGGAAAGCCCATACCGCAGTCCACCACCAGAAGGTCCTTGCCGTATTCATACACAGTAAGATTCTTGCCGATCTCGTTAAGACCGCCAAGAGGGATCATTTTCAGTTTGGATGCCATGAAATTACTCCTATAGTTGATATGTACAGATGGATTGTTGCCCGATACGGGGGTATGTTATTCACATCTCCCGCCGACCTTCCAGCGCACGCAGCAGCGTGGCATCGTCGGCATACTCCAGATTCCCGCCCACGGGCACACCGAAGCCGAGCCGGGTGACCTTCACCTCCAGCGGCTTCAAAAGGCGGGAAATGTACATGGCCGTGGCGTCGCCCTCGGTGTCAGGGTTGGTGGCCATGATGACCTCGCGGATCTCTCCGTCGGCCATACGGGCCAAAAGCTCCCGTATGCGCAGATCCTCCGGTCCGATGCGGTTCATGGGGGAAAGAGCCCCGTGGAGAACGTGATAAAGCCCGTTATACTCCCGGCTGCGCTCAATGGAAAGGACGTCCCGGGGCTCCGACACCACGCAGACCACGCTCTTGTCCCGGCGCTCCGAGGAACAGATGGGGCAAAGCTCCTCCTCGGTGAGGTTCTGACAGACAGGGCAGGTATGCACCTTTTCCCGGGCCTCCAGCACGGCGTTGGCAAAGCGCTCTGCCTCCCCCGCAGGCAGGGAGAGAATGTGAAAAGCCAGACGCTGGGCGCTCTTGCGGCCGATGCCGGGCAGAGAGGCAAAGCCGTCGATGAGATTTTCCAGAGAGGCAGGGAAAAAGGATGCCATGGTGTATGTTCCTCCAATCATTCACTCAGCGCAGAGAGGCAATGGCTGCGGCGCGGTCCGCCTTTTTAAAGACATAGCTGCCGGCCACCAGCACATCGGCCCCGGCATTCCGGCAGAGCGGCGCGGTAACGGCGTCCACACCGCCGTCCACCTCCAGATGACAGGCAAGCCCCCGCTCATCGATCCAGCGGCGCAGCTGCTCCACCTTGGGCAGCTGCTCGGCCATGAACTTCTGACCGCCGAAGCCCGGCTCCACCGTCATCACCAGCACCATGTCCAGCTCATCCAGCCAGGGCAGCACCGCAGCAGCCGCGGTTTTGGGCTTAATGACAAGACCCACCTGCCTGCCGCAGGCTTTTACCCGCCGGATGGCCTCGCCGATATTCTCCGCCGTATCCGCCTCCACATGGAAGGTGACCATGTCGGCCCCGGCCTCGCAGAAGCGCTCCACATAGCGCACGGGTCGGTCGATCATCAGATGCACGTCCAGAAAGATATCCGTACACTTCCTCAGGGACTCCACCACCGGCACGCCGATGCTGATATTGGGCACAAAGAGCCCGTCCATCACGTCCACATGAAGCCATTCGGCGCCGCCCGCGCGGACAGACTCCACCTCTTCCGCCACACGGGCAAAGTCACAGGCCAGCAAAGACGGGGAAACGATCGTCATAGTAAAAACCTCCGTGTCACCACTCCTGAGGGCGGCATAAAATTGAGTAGCGCTCAGCGCGCGCTGCGGGCTTTTATATAGGGGGCAGGGAAACCTGCCCCCGGCTTGCGCCGCGTGCATAGCAAGACACTTTATTATATACCATATTTTCCCCGCTGGCAAGATGGGGAAAGCGTCGGTTTTACTTGCAAGCGGCGCAGAAATGTTGTAAGATGAGGTGTACTATGCAAAGCAAGGAGCCTTACATGGAGCATTTCGGCAGAAAATATAAAAGTATTGTCATCGCTCTGGCGGTGATTTTTGTGCTGCTCTTGGCCGCTGCGCTTATCTTCACCCGGGGTCTCGGTTCCCACCGGTCCTATCTGGGTGAGCATCCCCTGCGCATCAGCGAGCTGATGAGCCGCAATACCAGCGTACCCAACGCCGACGGCGTTCTCTGCGACTGGATCGAAATCGAAAACCGCTCGGAGAGCCGCTTTGACCTCTCCGGTTACAAGCTCTCCGACAGCATCACCGGTGCCAAGTACTCCTTCCCCACCGGCACCGTGATTCCCGCCGGGGGATATCTGGTGGTCAGCTGTTCTTCCACGGAGAAGGGCGAAAACTATGCCCCCTTCGGCCTCCACCGGGACGGTGGCGAGACCATCCTTTTGATGAACGGCGGCAACACCGTCATCGACGAGGTGGTAACGCTGGCTGCCCCCAAAAACAGCACCATGGTCCGCCAGGCGGACGGCTCCCTCGTCCTCTCCTCCACCCCCACCCCGGGCTTTGAAAACAGCGAAGCCGGTTATGAGGCCTATCTTGCCAGCTGCGGTGAGGCGGACAGAAGCGTGCGGCTCAGCGAGGTCATGAGCTCCAACGGTCTTTACTATATCGACGGGCTCTGCACCGACTGGGTGGAGCTCCACAATCTGGGCGACAAGAGCGCCGACATCAGCGGCTACATGCTCTCGGACACTCTGGGCAGCTACAACTTTGCCTTCCCTGCCGGCACCGTCATCCCCCCGCAGGGCTATCTGGTGGTCAACTGCAGCGAAACCGCCGGCGGCCATCTTTGCGCCCCCTTTGCCCTGTCCCGTCAGGGCGGCGAAGCCGTGATCCTCACGGATCCCTCCGCGCTGGTGCTGGATCATGTGGATCTCCCGGCCATGAAACAGAACGAGAGCTATACCCTCACCGCCGACGGCTGGCAGACTCTCTCCTATGCCACCCCCGGTTTTGAAAACACCGAAGCCGGTTACGAGGCCTACCAGAGTTCCATGGGCTTTGACGGCTCTTCGGTCATTGTCAGCGAGGCCGTCAGCGCCAACCTCGCCATGATCGCAGACGAGGACGGGGACTTCCCCGACTGGATCGAGCTTTACAACGCCGGCGCCGAAGCGGCAGACATATCCGGCTGGTATCTCTCCGATGACGAAACGGATCCCGCCGGCTGGCGCATTCCCGACGGCACCGTCCTTGCTCCCGGCGACACCCTGCTGGTCTTTGCCTCCGGCAAGGCCAGAGACGGCGACGTGCTCCACGCCTCCTTTTCCCTCTCCGACGGGGAAAGCGCCGTTCTGGCCAGCCCCACCGGCAAGATCATCAGCACCCTCGCCCTTACCGGACTGCAGAAAGGTGAAGCTGCCGTTATCCGCGGCGGCGAAGTCGGCGCCACCCGCTTTATAACCCCGGGCTTTGAAAACTCCGATGCGGGCTACAACGCCTATCAGGACAGCGCCGTGCGCTCCTCTCCCCTGCTCATCGACACCGTGGTCGTCTCCAACCGCTCCGACTACTACCAGCCCGAAGCCGGCGGCTACCACGACTATGTGATCGTAAAGAACGTAACTTCCGCCCCTGTGGAGCTTTCCGACTACTACATCAGCGACGACTGGGAAGACCCTCACAAGTGGCAGCTGCCTGCGGGCCAGCTCCACCCCCAGGAAACCCGGGTCTACTTCTGCTCCGGGGACGAGAGTCTCACCTTCATGCATTTCATCCACTGCAACTTCTCCCTCTCCGCCGAGGCGGAAGAGCTTTACCTCTACAGCAGAGACGGTCTGGCGGACTATGTGTATCTCCATGACATTCCCCCGGACAACCCCTATAAGCGCCGTCCGGGTGAAAACGGTTTCTGGTATGTGCAGGAGCCCAACGGCGTCGATACCTGGACGGAGAGCGCTTACCGGGCGGTGAGTACGGCCCCTTTATCCCTGGGCGCTGACGGTGTTTTCAACGGCGTGGACAAGGTCACCGTGGAACTCAGCGCCTCCGATCCCATTTACTACACCACCGACGGTTCCATCCCCACCACTGCTTCCACACGCTACGAGGGGCCCTTCACCGTGGACAAGACCACGGTGGTACGGGCCTCCTGTCTTACCGCAGACAAGCTGCCGGGCACCCCTCTGACGCTGAGCTACATCATCAACGAAAACCACACTTTCCCGGTGGTTTCGCTGGTGGCAGAGCCCTCCGATCTTTTCTACAGCGGCATTTACGACGCCTTCTGGCAGGAGAAGGAAGTCCCGGCCAGCGTTTCCTTTTTTGAGGAAGATGACTCCTTTTCCATCAACTGCGGCATTGAGATGTACGGCCACACGGCCCTGCTGCTGGATAAGCGCAGCTTCAAGCTGAACTTCCGCCCCAGCTACGAGGGTACGCTCCACTACGATGTCTTTGACAGCGACATCCAGACCTACGCTTCTCTGGTCCTCCGTGCCGGGCAGGACTATCCCTACGCCATCTTCCGGGATGAGCTTTTCGGCGATCTCTGCGCAGAGTTTACAGACAACGTGCTGGTGCAGGACAACAAGTTCTGTATTCTCTATCTCAACGGCGAATACTGGGGCATTTATATTTTCAAGGAAGCCTTTTCCGAGGAGTTTTACGCCTCCCACCGAAATGTGGACCCCGCCTCCGTCACCCGGGAGCAGGCCCCTGTCAGTCCCATCAGCCCCTTCCGTCCCGTCATTGACTTCACCCAGCGCAACGATATGGCGCTGGACGAAAACTATGAGGCCTTCTGCGACATGGTGAACATCGACAGTCTCATCGACTGGGCCATTATGGAGGGCTACAGCTCCAACTCCGACATACAGCAGAACCTCCGCTACTTCCGCTCCACCCAGAACGGAAACCGCTGGGAGTATGCTTTCTACGATCTGGACTGGGCCTTTTACTACGATGTCAATAACATGAGACAGGTTTTCTACGGCGTTGGTGAGACAGGCGAAACGCTGCAGCACTCCACCTATTGCGCAGCTCTCCTCAAAAACGAGGACTTCTGCCACGCCCTCTGCACCCGTCTGGCCGAGGCGCTGGGCGGCGTCCTCTCCGATGAAAACGTTCTGGCCCACATCGACCGGCTGGAAGCCCAGCTGGAACCGGAAGTGGCCAGAGAGCGGGCGCGCTGGGGCAGCAACGTGGACGCCTGGCACATCAAGGTGCAGGAGCTGCGGAACTTCATTCACAACGACTGGCAGAAAAAGCTCATCGACGGCGCTACGGAATTCTGTCATCTCACGCAGGAAGAACGGGAAATGTACTTCGGAGGGCTGCTGAAATGAGAACTGTAAGCCGCCATGAAGAAAAGTTCATCATCTCCATGGCCACCGCCGAGATGCTGAAAAGCCGTTTCCGCGCCATTCTCCGTCCCGACCCCAACGCCGGGTCCGACGGCAGCTACTTTATCCGCAGCGTCTACTTTGACGATGTGTCCCACACGGCCTACCACGAAAAGCTCTTTGGCGTCAAGGAGCGCAGCAAGTACCGGCTGCGCTACTACAACTTCGATACCGGACGGATCTACCTGGAAAAGAAGATGAAGAACGGTAATCTCACCGGCAAGGAGTCTGCCTTCGTCAGCTTCGAGGAGGCACAGGCCCTCCTGTACGGCGGGGATATGAGCTTCGCTGCAGGAACCCCCCTGCTGGACGAGTTTGCCAGGGCCCGCCGGGGCAGCATGCACCCGGTCTGCATCGTGGACTATGACCGTTTTGCCTACACCTACCCGGTGGAGGATGTGCGCATCACACTGGACATGGATGTGCGCACCCGCCCCTACAGCACCGAGCTCTTCAACCGCTACCTCCCCACCATGCCCGTCATGGACGAAGGGGAATGCGTGATGGAGGTCAAGTACAACGGTTTCCTCCCCTCCCATCTCATGTGGATGCTGGAGGGCATCCCCAAACAGCGCATGGCCGTTTCCAAGTATGTCAAATGCATGAGCGTTCTTGAATAAAAGGAGAGAAGAACATGAGTATTTCCGACGTCATCAAGACAAAATTTATCGAAGAATTCACCGCTATTTCCGCCGGCGGCATGGCCGTTTCCCTGCTGCTGAGCTTCCTGCTGGGCGTGTTTATCGTGGTGATCTACCGCCTCACTTACTCCGGTGTCACCTTCAACAAGAGCTTTGCCCTCTCGCTGGTGATGCTGGCCATGGTCACCAGCCTCGCCATCCTCACCGTCAGCTCCAACGTGGTGCTGAGCCTCGGCATGGTGGGTGCCCTGTCCATCGTCCGTTTCCGTACCGCCATCAAGGACCCCATGGACACGGTCTTCATGTTCTGGGCCATCGTGGCCGGCATCATGACCGGTGCCGGGTACGTGACCGTAGCCATTCTGGCCGTGCTGGGTCTGGGTCTTCTCTTCCTGCTGCTGAATATGTTCTCCGGCAAATATAAGAAGAACGCCTATGTGGCCGTGCTCCGCTATGCCCCTGATGCCGAAGCCGAGGTGCAGGGCCAGCTCCGCTCCATCGGCAGCTACAAGATCCGCTCCCTCAACAACCGTGAGGGTGAGCTGGAGCTGGTGGCCGAGATGACTCTCACCGAAGCCCTGCTCGGCCGCGTCTCCCGCATCCGGGAAACCGAAGGCGTTTACGAAGTGAATATCATCAGCTACAACGGCGGCACCCTGCTTTAAGAGGAGAGCAGGTCCAGCATAAACTTTCCGCCATTTCTTTCTTTTTGCAAAAAGAAAGAAAAACGGGGGGGCTCCAAAACGCCGCCCCCGGACCCCCAAGTAAATAAGACAAGCTTTTGCCATAGAATAACGGCTCATCCCTAAGGCGGAATTGGTCGGCGCAGCAACACACAGATGCCTTCGTGTTACGCTTCAGCCAATTCCCATATAGGGATGAGCCGTATTTATTATTGAGATAACATTCCAAGTCATCTTGGGGGGATGCAAGGGGGGCGGCTTTTTGGAGCCCCCCTTGCGGTTTTCTCTTTGGCACACCGTTTCTCTTTTCCAAAAGAGAAATGGTGTGGAAGAAAACCCCCGTTCCCCGAAGGCCTCATGCTCCGCCCAGCTGCAGCGCCACACCCGCCACGGCGGCGAGGGCGATGAAGCAAATGGGATGGAGCTTCTTTGTATATTTCACCTTATTGGTCAAAAGCCAGAGTATAACGCCAAGAGCCAGCGCCGGCCAGCGAATATAGCCCAGCACGCTCTCCGCCGCGCCGTTGAAGAACACCAGCACGAAAACGGAAAAGCCCGCCGCCGCAATAAGGCCCGTGGAGGCAGGGCGCAGGGCATAGAAGGCCGCATCCACATACTTGCTCTTACGGAACTTATCCAACATCATGGCGATGATGAGAATAACGATGACGCTGGGGGTCACAAGACCCAGCGTGGCAATGATGCCGCCGGGGACCCCCGCCGCGGTATAGCCCGCGTAGGTAGCCATATTCACGCCGATGCCGCCGGGGGTGGACTCGGACACAGCCAGCATATCCGCCACCTGCGCGGTGGTAAACCAGCCGGTTTTCTCCCCCATCTCGTAAAGGAAGGGCAGGGTGGCCAGACCGCCGCCCACAGAGAAAAGACCCGTTTTGAAAAACTCCCAGTAAAGCCGCAGCAATGTCATGCCTTTTTCGCCCCCCATACCTTAAGAATGATGCCCGCAAGGGCCGCCAGGATCACGAAGACCACCGGGCTGAGGCTGAGACCAAGGACATACTTGCTGCCTGCCATGCAGCCAAAGACCACAAGGAAGATCAGCAGCGTGGCCTTATCCACAATGGCCTTTTTCCAGAGCTTCAAAACCGCGTTGAGGATCAGCACGCAGACGCAGACGCGGATGCCTGCGAAGGCATTTTTCACCACGGCCAGCTCCGCAAAGTTCGTCAGCACCGCAGCGATGGAGAGGATAATAATAAACGAGGGCAGAACAAAACCGATGGTGCAGGCCATACCGCCCCAGACACCCAGGTACTTATAGCCCACA
This sequence comes from Oscillospiraceae bacterium, assembly GCA_015068055.1. The sequence continues at coordinate 19,792 of SVLG01000008.1, forward strand.
AAGGTGGCTGTGTTCACGGCGATAACGCCGGGGGTACACTGGCCCACGGCATAGTAGTCCAGCACTTCCTCCTCGGTGACCCAGTGCTTTTTATCCACAATCTCCCGCTGCAGTACAGGGAGCATGGCATAGCCGCCGCCAAAGGTGCAGATACCAACCTTGAAAAATGACCAGAGCATTTCAAACCAGAGCTTCACTTCCAGCGCCTCCTTTTTTGCTGTTACCCATCTTAGCACAGGCAAAGGCAGTTGGCAACCGCCTCCCTATATGATATGATAACGGACGAGGTGAACTCAAATGGAGAAAAACGACATCTTTACCGCCGTGATGGACGGCGTTACCAGCGAGGGCCACGGCGTGTGCCGTCATGAGGGCCGCGCTGTGTTTGTACCCGGAGCCCTTGTGGGCGAGGAATGGGAAGTCCGTGTGGTAAAAAGCACGGCCAACGCCGTTTGGGGCCGGGGGGAAACGCGTCTCAGCAACTCCCCCGACCGCATCACCCCCTCCTGCCGCGCCGCGGGCCGCTGCGGCGGCTGCACGCTGCAGCATATGAGCTACGAAGCAGAGCTTGCTTTTAAAAAGCAGCGGGTCAACGATGCCTTCCGGCGTATCGGGGGGCTGGACTTTTCCATAACTGAGATCATCGGTGCGCCTGACGATGCCCGGCAGCGCTGCAAGGCTATCTTCAACGTGGGTCTTGACCGACCCGGCCAGCCCATCGCCGGCTTTTACCGTCCCCGGAGCCATGAGATCGTCTCCGCTCCGGACTGCACTCTGGTGCGGCCCGAGGCCCTTCGGGCCTGCGAGGCGGTACTGCGCTGGATGAAGGCGGAGCGTTACGGCGTTTATGACGAGATCCAAAACAAACACGGCATGCGCCATATCTTTGTCCGCTCCTCCCGCTCCACGGGCAAGGCTGTGGTGACCCTCATCAGTTCCCGGGACATTGCCGACGCGGCGAAGCTGACGGACATGCTGCGTGAGGCCGTGCCGGAGATGACAGGTCTGGTCTGGTGTCTCAACCGGCAAAGGGGCAATGTGGTACTTACCGGGGACTTCCGCACTCTCTGGGGCAGCGACATCCTCACCGAGGAGCTTTGCGGCATTCCCTTTGAGCTCTCCCCCCGCTCCTTCTTTCAGGTAAATCCCCCTCAGGCGGAGAAACTCTACAACGCAGCCGTGGGTTATGCTCTGGAAAAGAACCCCGGCCTCGTCATGGATCTCTACTGCGGCACCGGCACCATCGGCCTCTGCATGGCCAAGGGCGGGGCACAGCGGATCATCGGCGTGGAGGTCATTGAACAGGCGGTGGAAAACGCCCGGAAGAACGCTGCGCGGCTGGGCTTTGAGAATACGGAGTTTCTCTGCGGCGACGCCGGCAAAGCGGCAGCGGCTCTTGCCGGACGGGGCGAAAGACCCGATAGCATTGTGGTGGACCCGCCCCGCAAGGGTCTCGACAGTGCCGTCATCGACTGCATCGCCGCGATGCAGCCCGAGCGGGTGGTCTATGTCTCCTGCGATCCCGGCACCCTGGCCCGGGATCTGGCGCTCTTTGTGAAGAAGGGCTATACGCCGCAGGAGGGGCTGGCGGTGGATATGTTCCCGAGGACACCCCATGTGGAGACGGTTGTTTGCCTTGAACGTGACAAGGAGATTATCATATGATGGAATTCATTGGCCCGTTTCTGATCGGTGCCCTCTGTATCGCCCTGGGCATCTCCAACCGGAAGGGTAACATTTCCTCCCTCCACTCCTACCACAGACACCGCGTTTCGGAAGAAGACCGCATCCCCTTTGGGAAGGCAGTCGGACTCGGCACGATTTTCTGCGGCGGCGGCATTGTAGCATTCAGTATTTTCTCCGCCATCACCATGCACACGGACCAGCAGCTTTGGATGCTGATTGGCTGTGCGGCTCTGATTGCCGGTCTGGTGATTGGCCTTGTCATCAGCTTCCGGGCCATGATCAAATACAACAAAGGAATTTTTTAAGGAGTACCCCCATGACCAGAGAAGTCGACCCCAAAACCACCACCAGAGCCTCGGCCTGGGAACTTTGGATGAAGGCCCCCAACCCCATGGTGACCTTTTTTAAGACGCTGGACGTAAGCAACCTTGTCCGCGTCTCCAAAAAGCGCGGACTCAAATTCAATATGCTGCTGGACTACTGCATCGGCAAAGCCGCCGTGGGCGTGAAAGAATTTTACCTCCTCCCCGTGGGCGAAAAGCTCATGGAGTACGATTCCATCGCCGTCAACACCATCGTGAAGAACAAAACCGGCGAAGTCAGTTCCTGCGATATCCTTTATACCGACCGTCTGGAGCAATTCAACCGCGACTACCTTACTTATACGAGGCAGACCGCGGAGACCTGTCTTGACCGGGATCTCTCGGAAAACAGCATGGTTATCGGCACCTCCGCCATTGTGGATACGGAGATCGACGGGGCCGTGGGCATGAACAGCGGCATCTTCAATAACCCCTTCATCATCTGGGGCCGCTATCGAAAGAAGCTTTTCCGCTATTATCTCCCCCTCTCCTTCCAGTTCCACCACACCCAGATGGACGGCGCCCACGCGGGACGCTTTCTGGAGAATCTGCAGCAGGCGATCAACGGACTTTAACGGGAGAGACAAACCATGACCAACGTAAATAAAACTCTCTACATCCCCCTTTACGGAAAGGCCTATGTCAGCCGCAAGGGTATCCTCCTCCGGGATAAAAAAGCCGAAGCCATCTGGGCCGAGGTAGCTTTCCCCCTCCGGGGCAAGGCAAAATCCAAGTGGTTGGCCTACTATATGGGCATGCGCGCGGCGGTCTTTGACCGCTGGACGGCAGCGCAGGACGGGGACATCGTCCTCCACATCGGCTGCGGCATGGACAGCCGCGCAGAGCGCGTGGGAGGCTGCCGTCCATGGTACGACATGGACTTTCCCGAGGTCATTGCCGAGCGCAGACGCTATTACGCCGAGAATGATTGCTACCGTATGATAGCGGGCGACGCCCGCGACCCCGGCTTTCTCGACTCCATCCCCCGGGGCGGCCGGGCCATCGTCGTCATGGAGGGTATCAGCATGTATCTGCAGCGGGAGGAGCTGAAAAGCCTCCTGCAGCGAATCCGCGCCCACTTTGATGAGGTGGCCATCCTCATGGACTGCTATACGGTTATGGCAGCAAAAATGAGCAAATACAAAAACCCCGTCAACACCGTGGGTGTAACGGAGCTTCACGGCGTGGACGAGCCGGAGTCTCTTTGCGTACGGGGTCTCTCCTTCGTAAAGGAACACGATATGACCCCTTCTGCGCTGATCGATGAGCTGCAGGGCGCGGAAAAACGGATATTCAAAAAAGTCTTCGCCGGAAGCTTCTCCCGGAAGCTCTACCGGCTCTTTGAGTACAGGAGTGTGACCCTATGATCCGTATCCGCCCGATGGAAGAACGTGACTTTCCCTTTATCCTCCGCATCAACGAGGAAAATGTCTCCGTCCTCGCCCCCATGGACGAAGCGGGGCTCCGCCGTTTCGGGGCCATGGCCGAGTGCTTCCTTCTGGCAGAGCTGGACGGCGAAGCCGCCGGTTTTCTCATCGCCCTCCGGGAGGGTTGTGAGGGCTACGAAAGCGAGAACTACCGCTGGTTCAGCCGGCACTATCCGCGGTTTCTCTACATTGACCGCGTTGTCATCGACGCCCCCTTCCGGGGCCAGGGTATTGGCCGGACGCTTTATAAACGAGTCTTTGACCGAGCGACGGAAACCCGTGTCCCCTTTGTCACCGCCGAGGTGGACACCGTGCCCTACAACGCGGAAAGTCTTGCCTTTCATGCAGCCATGGGCTTTCATGAAGTGGGGACCCAGAGCGTCCGGGGCGGCAGCGTCACGGTGTCGCTGCTGGAAGCGGCCGTGGAATAAAAAACGGACTGCAAATGCAGTCCGTTTTTTATTCCGCCCAGTCGGGCAGGTACTCATAGCAGCGCTCCCCGTCCTTCCACGGAAAACGCAGACAGCAGGAAAAGAGCGCAGGCTCCGTCCGCTCATCCCGGGCACCGTATTTGTGGTCTCCCAGCAGAGGGTAGCCCCGGCTGGCAAACTGCACGCGGATCTGGTGGCTGCGGCCCGTGTGGAGACGGATTCGTACCAGAGAGCTGTCCCCGGAACGCAGCCGAACAAACGCAAGCCGGGCCTTTTTTACGCCTTTTCTCTCCCGCTTGACCACAAAAACCTTGTTTTTGGAGCTGTCCTTAAAGAGAAGATCCTCCCACTCACCGCTTTCCGGAGCCGTGCCGTGGACAAGAGCTACATACTCCTTGACCATATCGCCGTTCTGGATCAGCGCGGAAAGCCGGGCCGCCGCGGTCTTGTGCCGGGCATAGACCATAACGCCGCCCACATTCTTATCCAGCCGGTGAACGCAGAAGAAGTCCCCTCCCAGCACCTTGCGGAGGGCTTCACACATCCCCGCCTCGGCATCCAGCCCCACAGGCTTTACACAGGCGACCATATCTCTGTCGGAATACAGTATTTTCATAAAAACTCCTTTTTCTTTCTGCGGGCAGTATAACATATTGCACGGCGGAAAAAAAGCGTTATAATAAATGGGAAAATACAAGCAAGGAGCAAACCCATGTTAGACCGTGAGCGTCTGGAAGCGCAGCTTTGTGAGCTGCCTCTGTATGTTTACCATTTTTTCGATCCCAACGAACTTGAATTCTGCGACCGCATCCGCTGGATCTGCGAGCATGAGTGCCCCATGTACGGCAAAAGCTGGGCCTGTCCGCCGGGCACCGGCAGCGTTGCAGACTGCGAGCGAAAGTGTCGCAGCTACTCCGGCGCCCTGCTGATCTCCACCATCACCGAGGTGCGGGATATCTCCGACATGGAGGAAACACTGGCTGCCCGCCCCGAACACGAGGCCATTACCAACGCGGTACGGGATCTGTTCCGGGAACAGGGAATGGACCCTTATGTCCTCTCCACGGAGAGCTGCGCCGAGTGTGAACGCTGCGCCTGGCTGGACGGCGAACCCTGCCGTTTCCCGGAGCGGATGCATCCCTGTGTGGAGAGTCAGGGCATCAACATCCTGCCCCTCATTGAGGAGCTGGGTGTGGCCTTCCAATATGGGGAAAATGTAGTCACATGGTTTTCCATTCTGCTTTATCGTGACTGACAAAGAAAGGGGATCGCCTATGAAAAAGCCTTCACTTTCCTCCCGTATGCAGGAGGCCTTCAACCCCAATTCGCCCTATCGTCTGCTTCTGCTCACCACCATTTTTACGGGTCTTGCCTTCGGTATCCAGAAGGGCATGCTGGATAACTTCCTTGTAGAAGTCGTGGGGATGAACCAGATGGACCGGGGCGTGGCAGAGTTTTTCCGGGAATTGCCGGGGGTGCTGCTGATTTTTATTCTGGCGGTGTTTTATACCCTTTCGGCGGAAACTCTCTACAAATCCGGCATCGTGATCATGCTGGTGGGGCTTGGTATGTACACGGTGCTGCCGCCGGACAAGGTACTTATGACTCTGACGGTCTTTCTCTTCTCGCTGGGTGACCACATCCAGTTCGGCGTGAGAAGCTCCCTTGTCCTTGCCTATTCCAAAGAGGGCCGGGGCGGCGCCGCTTTGGGCGTACAATACTCCATCAATGAGATCGGCATGCTGGTGGGCTACCTTATCATCGTGCTGGCCTTCTCCCTTTTTGCCGCAGCCGCACCCTATCGGATCTTCTTCGCGGTGGCTGCCGTTTTGCTGGGCGGCGGTGTAATTACCTCTCTGCACATCCACGGGAAAAACGCCACCGACGAGAACAAGCGGCGCTTCCGTCTGCAGAAGAAGTACCACAAGTACTACATGCTGGAGATGTTCTACGGAGCCAGAAAACAGGTCTTTATGACCTTCGGGCCCTATGTACTTATCCTCTTTTACGGAGCCAATGCCGCTGCCATCAGTCTCCTCTTTGCCGTCAGCGCTGTGGCCTGCTCCCTTCTCTCCCCTCTGGTGGGCCGTATTATTGACCGCATCGGCTATAAGACCGTGATGGTAGCCGATACCCTTATTCTGGTCATCGTCTGCTTCTTCTACGGCTTTGCCCATCATTTCCTGCCTATGAAGGCCGCCTATCTGGTCTGCTGTGCCAACTATGTACTGGACGCTGTGATCTCCATGGCGTCCATGGCCTCCAATGTCTATGTGCAGGATCTGGCGGAGACCGCAGAGGAAGTGCCCGTTACCATCTCCACCGGCGTTTCCATCAACCACCTCATCTCCATCTTCATTGCCCTTTTCGGCGGCTGGATCTGGAAAACCCTCGGCATTGAGCTGCTCTTTATACTCTCGGCGGTACTGGGCCTCTGCAACAGCGCCTACGCCGCTTCCATCAAAACCTCAACCGTCAGAAAGGAGAAAAGCGCATGAAGCAGTACATTGTAGACGCCTTTACCGAAAAGGTATTCTCCGGCAACCCCGCCGCCGTCTGTGTCATGGACGCGTGGCCGGAGGATGAACTTCTCATGAAGATCACCATGGAGAACAACCTCTCTGAAACCGCCTTTGCCGTATGGGAAGGCGACGCCTATCACCTGCGCTGGTTTACCCCCGGCGGAGAAATCGATCTCTGCGGCCACGCCACTCTGGCCACGGGCTATATCATTCTGCGTTTTTACCACCCGGACTGGAAGCAAGTTTCCTTTGACACCCTCAGCGGCCGCCTTACCGTGACAAGAGCGGGGGATCTTTATGAGATGGACTTTCCCGCCTACGCCCTTCACTCCGTCCCGGTTACAGACGAGATGGAAGCAGCCATCGGCGTAAGACCGCTGGAGGCCTGGATGGGCCGGGATCTTCTCTGCATTCTGCCCGATGCCGGAGCCATTCCCAACCTGCAGCCGGATATGCAGAAGGTAAAGGCGCTGCCCGGACTGCTGCTCCATATCACCGCTGCGGGCACGGACTTCGACAGCGTCTCGCGCACCTTTGCTCCCAAGAGTGCCATTGATGAGGACCCCGTCTGCGGTTCCGGCCACTGCCACATCATGCCCTTCTGGGGCGCACGACTCGGCAAACGGGAGCTCTGCTGCTATCAGGCTTCCCGCCGTGGCGGCGTCCTCTACGGCAGACTCCTGGGCGAGCGGCTGAAGCTCAGCGGCAAAGCGGCCCTCTTTGCCGAGGCTGTCATATACCCGGAACACTGAAAGAACACAAAGAGCCCTGTATCCGAACGGATACAGGGCTCTCCGCATAAGAGATGAAACAAAAAAGAGGAAGGTGAAGAAGTTATCATAAGGTTGTTAGCTCCCGCTAACTTTCTTGCAGTGTACCATGGTTTTCCCTACTTGTCAAGTATACAAATAAAAATTTCCGGCATTTTATGCCGGAAATTTTACTTGCCTATATGCTTTTTGATGGCGTCGAAGGTGCTGTCGCTGATGACATGCTCGATTTTGCAGGCATCCTCCGAGGCGGTTTTTTCATCTACACCCAGAGCCACCAGCATACCGGTCAGCACCGTATGCCGTTCAAAGATCTTCAACGCCACGGCCTCTCCACTCTCTGTGAGGCAGAGGGAACCGTCCTCCCCCACGGTGATATAGCCGCCTTCCCGCAAAAGGCCCACGGCCCGGCTGACGCTGGGCTTGGAATAGCCCATATGCTCGGCCACATCGATGCTCCGGACGATGTTTTTCTGTTGGGAGAGAACATGGATCGTCTCCAGATACATCTCAGCTGATTCCTGCAAACGCATACGAAAACCTCCTTCTGCGGTATTTATAAAAAAATATCATATTTCACCGCAGATTGCAAGTATGGCCCCGTATCCCCCCCATCGGGATTCTTTTAAAATTTACCCCTTGACAAAAGGGGTAAATGGGTTTATTATACAGATGTGGTTAGCGGACGCTAACCGATTTTAAAGCCCCGGCAGTTAGTCGTGGCTAACATTTGAAAGGCGGGTGAATTTTATGCCTCTTACCTCCGTTGCCGAAGGAAAGGAATATATTATCCGGAACATTGAAACCGAAGATGCGGATATGGATGCGTTCCTCTTTTCTCTGGGCTGCTACAGCGGCGAGCCGGTCACCGTGGTCTCCCGCCGCCGGGGCAGCTGCGTGGTTTCCATCAAGGATGGACGCTACAGCATCGACAATCAGCTGGCCGCCGCCATCATCGTCTGAACGACAAAGGTGATCAGCTGATCACTTTTTTGACTATCGGTTAGCATTGGCTAACTACTCATATGCAGGTATAATGGAAAGAGAGGATATCCTATGAGAATCGCACTGGCAGGCAACCCCAATAGCGGCAAAACCACTATGTTCAACGCCCTCACCGGCCGCAATGAGCGGGTTGGCAACTGGGCAGGGGTAACCGTGGACCGGAAGGAAGCGCCCATCCGAAGCACCTACGCCGGTGAGCAGGAGTTCATCGCCGTGGACCTTCCCGGCGCCTACTCCATGTCTCCCTTCACCGCCGAGGAGAGCATCACCAGCTCCTATGTAAAGAATGAGAAGCCCGATGTCATTGTCAACATCGTGGATGCCACCAATCTCAGCCGCAGCCTCTTTTTTACCACCCAGCTTCTGGAGTTGGGCGTGCCCGTGGTGGTGGCCCTCAACAAAGCCGACCTGAACGAAAAGAAGGAAACCCATATTGACACCGCGGCCCTTTCCGCAAAGCTGGGCTGCCCGGTGATAGAGACTGTCTCCACCAATGCCGGCGGGCTTGCCAACGTAGTAAAGACGGCCGCGGCGCTGAAGGGCCAGAGTCAGAAGGCCCCCTATGCACAGGGCGACATTGATCTTTCCAGCAAGGAGGCCGTGGCGGCTGCCGACCGCGCCCGCTTCGCCTTTGTCAATACGATCGTAGCCCAGGTGGAAAGCCGTAAGGTAAAGACCCGCGACTACAACGCACAGGATAAGCTGGACGCTGTCCTCACTCACCCCGTGGCCGGACTGGTGATTTTCGCCGCCGTCATGTTTCTGGTTTTCCAGCTCTCTCAGGTTTGGGTCGGTCCCTTTATTGCCGACACGCTGGTGGCCTGGATCGAAGGCTTCATGGAGGTCGTCGGCGGGCTCATGGAAAGCGCCAGCCCCCTGCTGCAGGCTCTCGTAGTGGATGGCATGATCGGCGGTGCCGCCGCGGTCATCGGCTTCCTGCCTCTGGTCATGGTTATGTACTTCCTCATCGCCCTGCTGGAGGACTGCGGCTATATGGCCCGTGCCACCGTGGTTCTGGACCCCATCTTCAAGAAGGTCGGCCTCTCCGGCAAGAGTGTGATCCCCTTTGTGATCTCCACCGGCTGCGCCATCCCCGGCATCATGGCCTGCCGCACCATCCGCAACGAGCGTGAGCGTCGGGCCACGGCCATGCTGGCCCCCTTCATGCCCTGTGGCGCCAAGCTCCCCGTCATTGCCCTTTTCGCCGGTTCCTTCTTTGAGGACGCCGGTTGGGTGGGTACGCTGATGTACTTTGCCGGCATTCTGCTGATCCTCATCGGCGCCCTGCTCATCAACGCCATCACCGGCTACAAGGTGAGAAAGTCCTTCTTCATCATGGAACTGCCCGAGTATAAGCTCCCCTCTCTCAAGCGCGCCACCTACTCCATGCTTTCCCGGGGCTGGGCCTACATTGTAAAGGCCGCCACCATCATCCTTCTCTGCAACACCGTGGTGCAGATCATGCAGACCTTCGACTGGAGCTTCCAGGTAGCCGAAAGCGCCGATGCTTCCATTCTGGCCTCCATCGCCGGTCCCTTTGCCTACGTGCTGGTACCCGTGGTGGGCGTGCTCAGCTGGCAGCTGGCTGCCGCCGCCGTCACCGGTTTCATCGCCAAGGAAAACGTGGTGGGCACTCTGGCCGTCTGCTTTGTGGGGCTTGAGAACCTCATTGACACCGAGGAACTGGCTCTCCTGGAAGGTGCCGGCGCTGAGGTGGCAGGTGTCATGGCCATCACCAAAGTGGCTGCTCTGGCTTATCTCATGTTCAACCTCTACACTCCCCCCTGCTTCGCGGCCATCGGCGCCATGAACGCCGAAATGAAGAGCGGCAAGTGGCTCTGGGGCGGCATCGCCCTGCAGCTGGGCGTGGGCTACAGCGTGGGCTGGCTGGTCTACACCGTTGGCACCCTCCTCACCGCTCCCGCTGCACTGAACGCAGGCGCTGCTGTTGCCGGCGGCGTGTTCGTGGCGGCGCTGGTCGCCGTTGTCATCTTCCTCTGCCGCGCAAGCGAGCAGGCGCTAAAAAAAGAATACGCACTGAAAGGATAAATCAACATGGCTGACTTTATTGTGATTGCGATTGTCGCACTGATCACCGGCGCCGCCGCCCGCTATGTCTGGAAGGCCAAAAAGAGCGGTAAAACCTGCATCGGCTGTCCCGGCAGCGGCAGCTGCTCCGGCGCTTGCTGCAGCGGCTGCGGCGTCAGAAAAAAATGATGGTTTTCACCGCTATAACGGTGAAATAAAGTAAAAAATCCCTTGCTTTTCCGGACGCAGTGTGGTAACATACTTAGGCTATTTGTAAAAACTGCGTTTAAGATAGAAAGGATTGAAATTCAATGACCATCGCTCTGAGCATTCTTTTTCTGATCGCTTCCCTGTTCCTCGTCGCTGTCGTCCTGCTCCAGTCCGGCAAGAGCGCCGGTATCTCCGGTGCCATCGGCGGCGGTGCTGACAACTTCTTTGCCAAGGGCAAGGCCAAGAGCCTTGATGCCAAGCTCGCTAAGATGACCAAGTGGGTGGCTCTGGCTTTCGTGGTTCTGGCTCTGGTCCTCAACCTCGTCTAAGCGCTGTCCTGATCGTACATTTCCTTACGGCCCGTTGCAAAGCGGGCCGTGTTTTTTTGCCCAAAAACGCCCTTATGGTTGACAATAATCGTCGTTTATTGTATTATGAACCAGATATAACTCTGATTAGAGGGGATTATTATGAAAAAAACTTATACCATTATGCTTTGCCTGCTGCTGGCAGCGGCCCTGATCCTCTGTGGCTGCTCCAAGCGCGAGACCCCCGTTGAGGAACCCACTCCCGCTCCCGTCCCCACCGAGGCACCTGCAGCAGAGCCCACGCCCGAACCCACGCCCGAACCCACCGCCGAGCCTACGCCCGAGCCCACGCCCGAACCCGCGCAGACGGCCGAGGGCACCGGCTTCACCAACCCCCTGACCGGCGAGAGCGTTGATAAGGATCTCAGCATGACCCGTCCCTTTACCGTCATGCTCAATAACCACGTGAACGCACTGCCCCAGTGCGGCATCTCCGACGCCGACATCATCTACGAAATGCCCGAGGAAGGCATCACCCGTATGATGGCCGTCTATGCCCAGATGCCCGAACGCGAGCGTCTTGGTTCCATCCGCTCCGCCCGCCCCTATCATGTGGACGTCTCCCTGAGCTACGACGCCATCTATGTCCACTGGGGCCGCAGCGACATGGCTGCCAATCTCCTCTGGAATACTGGCATTGACCACATCGAACTCAACGAGCATCCCGCTAACTCCTACACCTACCGGGATCCTTCCCACAGCGACTATGTGGAGCACACCGGCTTCATCAAGATTGAGCAGCTCCAGAAGTACCTTGCCGACTACTCCTGGCGCACCGAGCATGAGAGCGAGCGCAGCTACGGCTTCCAGTTTGCCGACGAGGTGGAGATGACCGGCGAGGGCGCCAACACTCTGCTGGTTGGCTTTGCCGGCAAGTTCACCAACTTCTTCTATGACGCCGCCAAGAACGGCTACACCATGGCCCAGTACCAGCTGGACTATGTGGACGGCGACACCGGTGAGATCCCCGTGTTCCGCAACGTTCTGGTTCTGCGCACCACCATCTACGACGAGACCAGCATTGCCTCCATCGTCCTCACCGATACCTCCGGCACCGGCTACCTGTTCTGCGACGGCAAGTATCAGGAGATTACCTGGAAGCGCGGCGGCTACAACGACAACTTTGAGTACTTCAAGGCGGACGGCACTCCCCTGACCATGGGTGTGGGCAAGACCTACGTCTGCATCGTCTCCCATCAGGACCGCGTGGAGTACAAGTAAGCAAAGACTCCTTAAACAACATGGGCAGCCTGCGTCCCCACCGGATACAGGCTGCCATTTTTTCTGAAAGTGAACGCCATGAAAAAGTATCTTCCACATATCTGCATTCTGGTTGCAGGCATCAGCTGGGGCATGATCGGTCTTTTCACAAGGCAGCTTTTGGCCGTCGGCTTCACCCCCGCCGCCATCGTGCTGACGCGCAACATGGGCGGACTTCTTTCCATGACGCTGCTGTTTTTCTTTCTGGACCGCGGCATCTTCCGCATCCGGCTGCGTCACCTGCCCTTCTTTCTTGGTACCGGTGTGGTCAGCGTGGTGCTGTTTACCCTGCTCTATTTTTCCTGTCAGGAGCAGTGTTCTCTGGCCGTGGCCGCCATTCTTCTGTATACAGCCCCCGCCTTTGTAATGCTCATGAGCGCTGTGCTGTTTCATGAGCCGATTACAAAACAAAAGCTGCTGGCCCTTTTGATGGCCTTCACCGGCTGTGCCTTTGTCAGCGGCATCTTCAGCGGCGGCCTTTCCGTCACCGGCTCCGGCCTCCTTATGGGCATCGGCAGCGCCTTTTTCTACGCACTCTACTCCATCTTTGCCCGCTACGCCCTCAGACACTACCAGCCGCTGACGGTAACTTACTATACCTTCCTCTGCGCAGGGCTGGCCTCGCTCTTTGTGGAGTCGCCGTCCGCTGTGCTGCGGCTGCTCTCCTCGGATCCGGCCATTCCCGCAACGGCGCTGGGGCTGGTACTCATTGCCACCGTGCTGCCCTTCATCCTGTACACCAGAGGGCTTGTCCATGTGGAGAGCGGCAGGGCCTCCATCCTCGCCAGCATTGAGCCCGTAGCCGCCGCCTTGGTCGGCGTACTGGCCTTTGCAGAGCCTTTGAGCGCCTCCGTTCTTCTGGGCCTCGGCTGTGTACTGTGCAGCGTCTACATCCTGAGATAAAAAATAACCCGCGGTCCCAAAGGACTGCGGGTTATTTTTTTACTTACTTGCCGGCCTTGCGCTGGATGAACTTGACGACCTCCACGATGGGGATGACCAGGAAGCCAAGGAGCAGAGCCACGCTGTACTCCTCAAGACCCACGGGCACAAAGCCAAAGGCATTGGCCAGAACGGGGATCTCCAGCAGAGCGGTGGTGAGCAGCAGGGAGCCGATCATAGCGGCCCAGAGGACCTTGTTCTGGGTCTTCAGGGTGAAGATGGACTTTCTCTGGGAACGCAGGTTGAAGGAGTGGAAGATCTCGCACATGGACATGGTCAGGAAGGCCATGGTCATGCCGTGGTCGGAGAAACCATGCTCCCGAAGGGCGGCAAAGAAGCCGTTGGCGCCAAACTCGAAGGTGGCACCGATGAGGTAGGAAACGATGGTCAGCACGGTGACGAGGATGCCCTGATAGGCGATGTCAAAGAACAGACCGCCGGCAAAGATGCCCTCCTTGGAGTCACGGGGCGGACGGCTCATGGTGTCGGGCTCGGCCTCCTCCATGCCCAGAGCCAGGGCGGGGAAGCAGTCGGTGACCAGGTTGATGAACAGCAGATGCACGGGGCGGAGCAGGGTGAAACCCATGAGAGTGGCGGAGAAGACACCCAGCACCTCGGACATGTTGGAAGCCAGCAGGAACTGGATGGCCTTACGGATGTTGTCGTAGATGCGGCGGCCCTCACCCACGGCGGCCACGATGGTGGCAAAGTTGTCGTCTGCCAGAACCATGTCGGCCACGTTCTTGGTAACGTCGGTGCCGGTGATGCCCATGCCCACGCCGATGTCGGCGCTCTTGATGGAGGGGGCGTCGTTGACGCCGTCGCCGGTCATGGCGGCAATGGCATCGTTGGCCTTCCAGGCGGTAACGACCTTGACCTTATGCTCGGGCTGCACGCGGGCGTAAACACCGTAGCGCTTGACGGCCTCGTTGAGTTCGGCTTCGGGGATCTTGTCCAGCTCGGCGCCGGTGATGGCTTCGGAAGCGTCAGTGATGATGCCCAGCTCCTTGGCGATGGCCACGGCGGTGTCCTTGTGGTCGCCGGTGATCATTACGGCGCGGATGCCGGCGCTGCGGCACTCGTCGATGGCGGCCTTGACCTCGGGACGGACCGGGTCGATCATGCCGGTGAGGCCCAGGAACACCAGATCATGCTCCAGGAACTCGGGGGTATTGTCGCTGGGCTTCTCGGCCCAGTCGCGCTTGGCGGCAGCCAGCACGCGGAGAGCGCGGTCGGCCATGGCCTTGTTGGCAGCCATGATCTCGGCGCGCTTTTCTTCGGTCATGGGCTTGGCTTCGCCGTTCTCGTAGTAGTGGGTGCAGCGGGAGAGGACCACATCGGGGCCACCCTTGGTGTACTGCACGTAGGAACCGCCCAGATCGTGGACGGTGGACATCATCTTACGACCGGAGTCGAAGGGAGCCTCGTCCACACGGGGTGTGGCCTTCTCCAGATCCTGCTTCTTAAGGCCGCAGGCACAGGCAAAGTTCACCAGAGCGCACTCGGTGGGCTCGCCCTCCGCCTGATCGTTCTCGTTGAGGTTGGCATCGGAGCAGAGAGCCATGGCGGTAGCCACCAGCTCACGCTCGCCCAGATGATCCACCACGGTCATCTTGTTCTGGGTGAGGGTGCCGGTCTTGTCGGAGCAGATAACCTGAGTGCAGCCCAGCGTCTCCACGGCGGTAAGACGGCGGATAACGGCGTTGCGCTGGCTCATTTTGGTAACACCGATGGAAAGCACCACGGTGACCACGGTGGCAAGGCCCTCGGGGATGGCGGCCACGGCCAGAGAAACGGCGGTCATGAAGGTTTCCAGAATCACTTCCAGATGGAAGTCACCGGCCACAAAGAGGTTAAAGACAAAAATGAAAACGCAAATGCCAAGAACCATCTTGCTCAGCAGGGTACCCAGCTCGTCCAGCTTACGCTGGAGGGGAGTCTCCTCCTCGGCGGTGGCAGCCAGAGCGCCGGCGATCTTACCCATCTCGGTGTCCATACCGGTGGTGGTGATCACAGCCTTGCCGCGGCCATAGACCACGGTGGAGCCCATGTAGCACATGTTCTTGCGGTCACCCAGAGGCACATCGTCCTGGCCCTCGATGATGCCGAGAGCTTCCAGCATCTTGTTCACGGGGACGGACTCGCCGGTAAGGGCGGCTTCCTCAATCTTCAGAGAGGCGTTTTCAATGATACGGCCATCGGCGGGGACGGCATCACCGGCCTCCAGCAAAACCACATCGCCGGGAACCAGCTCGTCGGAGTGCAGCACCACCATCTTGCCGTCACGCAGCACCTTACAGGTGGCGGCTGTCATGGTTTGCAGCGCCTCAATGGCGGCCTCGGCCTTGCTCTCCTGAAACACGCCGAGAATGGCATTGAGAAGAACCACGGCCATAATGATGATCACTTCGGCCCACTCGTTCTCACCGGCCAGCATGCCGGTCAGGGCGGAGACCGCGGCGGCGATCATGAGGATGATCAGCATGGGGTCCTTCAGCTGGGCGACAAAGCGCTGGAGCAGGGTGGGCTTTTCAGCCTCCTTGAGCTTATTGGGGCCGTACTTTTCAAGGCGGGCCTGAGCCTCGCTGCTGCTCAGACCTTCGCGGCCCACGCCAAGGCTGTTCAGAACTTCCTCAGCGGACTGGGTATAGATTTTCATCCGGTTCTCTCCTTTAGATGAATTGTAGTCAACATTATAATATTATATTGCTTTCTTCATTTCTTCAATAGTTTTCAGGAAATTTAACTCCGATTTTACACAGATTAACGTTTCTCCGCAAAGAGAAAGTCCGCCAGTTCCGCCACGCTCTCGCAGCAGTGATCGCAGCATACACGCATATAATCCCGGATCTCCCCGATCTCATGGGCCCAAAGGGCACCCACCGCGGTAACCCCGCAGCTTTTTGCCATCTCACAGCCAAAGCGGAGGTCATCCACCATGACCATCTCCTCCGGCCGCAGAGCAAAGCGCGCCATGGCGTCCCGGAGGGCAAAGGCATCGGGCTTTCGCTTTTCCGGCGGCAACTCCCAGCCGTAGACGGCGTCCGGTTCCGGCAGGCAGTTTTCCCGGTAGTCCCGGAGGATCTGTTCCTTCACCGAGTGGGAGGAGACAAAGATCAGCCCCCCGGCCTCCTTATGCCTCCATAAAAGCTCACGCATACCCGGATAGACCAGCGGCGTATGCTGCCGGACATAGTCCTGCCAGACATCGTACTCATACCGGTATTCCTCGTCGTTGAGTTTCACCACATCCTTATAATAGGCGTGGATGCCCGGGCGGAAATTCAGGAGGAAGAAGCCCTCCAGCGTCATCTCCACCTCCGGCCGCAGTTTTTCCATGCCCAGCAGGAAAGCCGGATAGTGGACAAAACGGGTGCTTTCCACCACGGTATCGTCGTGATCCAGTACCAGCGCCCTGTAACGAAGTGTATGACTCATCGGCAGGCTCCCACAAAGGCAGCTGCCAGCGCACGGCTGCCGACATTGGCGCTGCGGAACTCCGGATGCCACTGCACCGCCAGCACAAAGCGCTTCTCCGGCATCCATGCCGCCTCGACGAGCCCGTCCGGGGCTACTGCTGCGGCGCGGAGCGCGGGTGCCAGCTCTTTGATGGCCTGATGATGGAGGCTGTTGACCCCATACTCACCCTCGCCGAAAAGGGGGGTGAAGGGCGTGTCGGCAAAGAAGTTCACGCTGTGGGCATCCCGATGATAGGGCTTTTGCATTCTGTGTGCAATGGGAGAATTATATTCGGTGGGGAGATCCTGCCAGAGGGTACCGCCCAGAAAGGCGTTGATGAACTGCAGGCCCCGGCAGATGCCCAGCACCGGTTTGTCCGCAGCCAGCGCCAGAGGCAGCAGCGCCGCTTCCAGTTCATCGCGTTCCCGGCTCAAAGCCCCGCAGGCGCGGTTTTCCTCCCCATAGAGGGCCGGGTCCACATCGTGTCCGCCGGTGAAGAGAAAGCCGTCGGACAAAGCCGCAATCTGTGCGATCTCCTCCTCGCTGCTGCCAAGAGCCGGCATCAGCGGAAGACCGCCGGCCTCCCGGATCAGTTCCATATAACCCGGCAGCATCCACCAGCTCTCCCGGTCGGTATCGGCCAGAGGCAGCACGCAGATCACGGGTCGTTTCTTTTCCATAAATTACTCCTTAATTGAGAACAAAGTGCCCGCCGGTGGACATCTCCCGCTCACTGTTGTCCAGATCGGTGAGCGTACTTACATAGAGGCGGAAGTCAAGACTCTCCACCGCCGCAATGTCCGCGCCGATGAGATCCCCGGCGCTCCAGCGAATGTGCTCCACGGCACGGCCCCAGGCCGGAATGGTCTGGCTCCAGCTGCGGTCCATGGTCACGCCGTTTATCATGGTATCGCCAATGGAGAACCACAGTTCCTCCCCGGTGCGGTTTTCCAGATACACGGTGATATCATGACCCCAGCAGCCATCGGAGTCCACGGAGAGAACGGAGAAGCAGCCGATGCCGTCGTCCAGCAGCACCCGCTCCGTGGCACTGTGTACCCGCTGCGGCTCCAGTTCTGTCTGACCATAGGGGTAGATGACGCCGGTCTGACTGGATATGGGGTAGACCGGCCAGGCAGGCTTTTCAAAAGCATCGGCGGTGAGAAGGATACTTTCCACACTCTCAATACCGCATTCCAGAAGCCGCCCCCGATCCCAGACAATACGGAATTCTTTCATCCCGTGGGCCGGCACGCTCACATACCAGTCGGGGTCCAGCATATAGCCGTTGATAACCGTATTGCGCAGGGAGAAAACCATCTCGGAGTTTGTAAAGTTCTTGGCCTCACCAAAGAGCACATAGCCCTCGGCGTCGTTGGGGCGGATGGCGGTAACCACCAGAGAGCAGATATCGTTGGCGATCAGATAATAGGTGCCGTCCCTGTCCTCGCTGGTAAGAGCGGCCTCCCCGCCCGGTGCCGCGGGCACATCAAAGTCCATGAGCCCCTGCGTCAGGCCACCGGTCAGCGCATTCATGAGATCGCTGCTCATGGCCAGAGCCCAGGCGCTTTCCTTGCGGTAAAGGGAGATATTCACCTTCTTGGTGACACACTCTCTGCCGGCATCCTCCAGCGCATAGAGGAAGAGCTCGTCGCACTTTGCCTCCCGGCTCTCCGCCGTCAGCGTCTCGGCAGCCATGCTCTCGGAAAAGGCGGCCAGCACCCGACGCATATCCGGAGCCGTAATCTCCACGGTGACCGTAGCGTTGGCGTTGCTCTCGTTGACAGCACCGATGCGCCAGGTAAGGCTCTGGTACACGCTGCGGTAGAGTTCCCGGAGACTGCGGCTCTCCAGCGGCTGGGCGCTGCGATAGCCGGGGAGATCCTCTCCCCCCAGAGCACGCACCGTCACCCGGTCATCGTAGCTGAGAGCCTCCAAAAAGTCCAGCACAGCCCCTTCGGCACCAGCCGGACGGGGTGTAGGCGTGGGGGCGGGAGCCGCAGTGGGCTCGGCACTTTCCTTTCCCTTGATCTCGTCCCAGTCCACGCCCTTCATTTCCGGCAGGGCACAGCCGGAAAGCAGCAGCGCAAGCGTCAGCAGAATCAGGGCATATCTCTTTATCTCTCTCATTTCCCCACGTCCGTTTCTTTTAGTTTAACTGGAATATTATACCACGGTAAACCATCAGACTTCAAGATGTGACACAAAAAGGGTCTGCCCAAGGCAGACCCTTTTTCTTAAAAATTGAACACACCCGGGAACAGCTTGGAAAGTTTGTAGCTCACATACTTCCCGTCGCCCCGGCCGATAAGTACCTCCATATCCGGAGCAAACTCCACCAGTACCTGACGGCAGGCCCCGCAGGGGTAGCAGTAGTCCTGGCTGTCGCCCCAGACGGCGATGCGCGTAAACTTACGCGCCCCTTCGCTGACAGCCTTGCACACGGCGGTACGCTCGGCACAAATGGTGCTGCCCAGGGCAGCGTTTTCCACATTGCAGCCGGTAAAAACCCGGCCGTCCTCACACTCCAGCGCCGCGCCCACGCAGAACTTGGAGTAGGGCACGTAGGCGTTTTTGGCCGCTTCCTTCGCGGCATTCAAAAGCTCTCTGTCCGTCATATTTCTCTCACTCTCCCGATTGCAGATTGATGGTCCAGTCGGTAATACCGGTAAACGTATTGTACTGATTGGGGTTCAGACCCCGGATCACGCCCAGATGGGAAATCACCACCCGCTCCTCAAAGCAGACCGGGATGATGGGTGCGCTGTTGAGCAATTCCTGACACATGGCATCACAGGCCTCTTTCCGCTTGAGATCCGGCGCAATCATATAATTGGTCACCGCGTTGAGGACGCTGTCCAGCCTCCAGCGGCCATAGTTCAGCCGAAGGTTGATGGGGATGTCGTCCTCATTCTCCACCACTTCCTCGAAGAAGGGCATCAGATCCCAGTCGGCGGGCAGGGCCACTTCGTCGTAGTACATATCCCAGACAGCCTTGCCGGTCTCCTCGTCCGTTGGATTTTCAAGGAGATACTTATAATCCTTCCAGCTGAGTTCCCGGAGGGTGATGGGCATGCCCAGTTCCTTCAGATCGTCCACAATCTTACGGGCGGCCACCACTTTGTTGGCATTGTCGGAGCAAACGATGCACACGAGGTCAATCTCCACCCGGCTGCCGGAGAGGGCGAAGTCCAGGTCACCGTCCCCGTCCAGGTCGGCGCAGCCCAGTTCGGTCAGGCACTGGTTGGTGTCATAGCGGATGGTGTCGGCCAGTTCATGGTTATAAAGAGAGGATGCGGGGTTAATGGGGAAAACAGCGGGCACGGCGTTACCGTCCAGAATATCCTCGCAGATGTATTCCCGATCAACAATGTACTGCAGGGCACGGCGGTAGTTGGCATAGCAGAGGAAGTTGGAGTAGCCGTTGAAGCCCAGATAATGCATATGGGTGGTGGGATAAACGCGCTTTTCGTTCATGCCGCCGTAGCCCATGTTATAGATGCCGGTGGGGTCGTTGACCACCAGATCCACCAGCGCGCTCTCATACTCATCGATGGTGGTGGCAGGATCGGTGTAAGAACGGAGATAAATGGTTTCCAGCGGCTGTCCGCCGGGTTCCGGGGCAATCTCCTCCCCGGCCTCGTTCTTTACAGAGGGGCCCACATAGTCCTTGAAGGCCACCAGCATATCCGGCAGCATCTCGGGTTCCGGGGTGGGAGAGGGCGTGGGCGTGGGTTCCGGCGTCGGCGTAGGCTCCGCAGTCTCCTCCGCGCCCTCCCCCTCCTGTGGCTCA
>SVLG01000009.1 GCA_015068055.1 Oscillospiraceae bacterium
ATGAACTTCTTCACCTCGTCAATGGCAATGGCCTCGTCGATGCTGCCGCGGGTGCAGGCATCTTCGCAGCGGCGGTTGCAGATACGACCACAGATGGCGGGAAGCGGATTATCCTTCTTGATGAGTTCCAACGCCTCGGTATACTTGCCCTGAGCAGCCTTCTTCAAGTAGCCCTGTACGGAGATGTGGGCCGGACAGGCGGTCTTACAGGGAGAGGTACCGGTGTCGTAGCAGTTGATGCGGTTGGTGTCACGGTAGTTCTCGTCCCACATATGGGGGCCCCACTTCATCTCGCTGGGCAGCGGGTGGCGGGGATACTCGATCCTGCCGCCGTCCTTGGTGCAGAGCTTCTGGCCCAGCTTCACGGCGCCGGCGGGGCAGGTTTCCACGCACTTGCCGCAGGCAACGCAGTCCTCGGTGGTAACTTTGGCCACGTAAGCGCTGCGGGAAAGATTGGGCGTATTAAAAAGCTGGGAAGTCCGCAGGGCGTAGCAGACATTGATGTTGCAGTTACAGATGGCAAAAATCTTATCTGCGCCGTCGATATTGGTGATCTGGTGAACAAAACCATTTTCTTCACCCTGACGGAAAATCTCCAGGGCTTCCTCCCGGGTGATGTAGCGGCCGCCTTTTCCCGTTTCCACTACGTAGTCTGCCATGTCGCCTACAGCGACACACCAGCCCTCGGGGTCATCGGCGCAGCCTTCGTCATAAGTAATGCGGCTCTTGCGGCAGGAACAGGGTGAAGCGGCGTACTTGCCCTCGTACTTATCCAGCCAGTGGGAGATATGTTCCACATCAATGGAGTGGTTCTCGGTCTCAATGGCCTTTTCCACCGGGATCACGTGCATGCCGATACCGGCACCGCCGGGAGGAACCATGGGTGTTACCTTCTCCAGCGGCAGACGGCTCATGCGCTCGAAGAAGCGGCCCATTTCCGGATACTTCTTCAAAATGGTGTCGTTCATATTGGTGAATTCAGCGCTGCCGGGGACGAACATGGGAAGGACATACTGCTTGGTCCGGCTTGGATTTTCCCAGTTATACTCAAGGATACCAATAAAGCTCATTTCCTCCAGAATGGGTTCAAGCTTTTCTCTGGACATGCCGGTTAGTTTCATCATCTCATCCAGTGTTTTGGGCTTACGGACACCCATTTTCAGAGCGACCTCCGCCATCTCGTCGGTGAGCAGCATGGAGAGACCCCAGTATTCCGGGTCATACTTATTGAGTTTCTGGAAACCAAGCTTCACGGGAATGCGGTTCGTGATCATTTTGCCGAGATCGAGTATAACCTGTCTCGGCTCTTCGTTCTCTACGAAGTCGGGGACAAAGCCTGCCAGATGATCTGCCATATCTTTACTCCTTTCCATACGCCAAAGCCTTCTGGTCATACCAGCATAGTTAGCTGTTTAAATTTTATGATCATCGCGTCTTATAGTCAACATCATGTTGAAAATTCTGCGTTGTATCCTGTTTTCTTCTCTTGTATTTGGGAATATTATATGCTAAATTATACTTGTGGTCTGTGGTATGACCACAATACTTTTGGAGGTGCTGCCATGGAATTCGACAGACTCTATGCGCCCAGTCTCAAGGAGCTGTTTATCAATCAGCTGCAGGATCGCATTCTTTCGGGGGATCTGCCCATGGGGACAAAACTGCCGCCGGAACGCGATCTTTGCGCGCAGATGCATGTCAGTCGCGCCGTTGTGAACGCGGGTATCACAGAACTGGCTCGACAGGGGTTTCTGGAGGTGAGAGCGCGTCAGGGAACCTACGTGGCCGACTACCGTCGCACCGGCAACATGGACACGCTGATGGCCATCATGCGCTACAACGGCGGTGTGCTGGGTCGAGATGAGATACGCTCCATTCTTGAAGTGCGCTGCGGACTGGAGCAAATGGCCATTGCGCGGGCCATCGATTACGCCAGCGACGTGGATTTAGAGGCGCTGGAAAAGTATGTGGACGCGCTGAGCACTATGCCTCTCCCCTCCCCTGCTCAGGCGGCAGAGATTGCCTTTCAGTTCCATCATGAGATGACACTATGCGGCGGCAACAGCATTATGCCGCTGATTTACAGTTCCTTTAAAGTGCCTTGTACAGCGCTCTGGATTCGTTTCTGCCGTAAGTTCGGCGTCGCAGCCCTGCATGCCAACATGGAACAGCTTTACAGGCATCTCCTCAATCGCGACAAAGTGGGTGCAGCCGAATGGACCACTGCCTACCTGCAGGAGGCCATCAGCGGCAGCCAGCAAATTTATGAAGCATAAAAGACATAAGCCGACAGCTCCGTTTCCGGAGACTGTCGGCTTATTAAAATAGAAGGATGGAACAACAGAAATTAAAGGTTGGCGAGGGCGAGGAGTTCTTCCCAGTTGCGGTCCACTTCGGCCTGAACCTGCTGGATCATCCATTCGTTCCCGGGCTTGAACATATGGGCGAAGCGGCCCTGCAGCTTCAGGTACTCCTCCACGGGCTTCTTGTTCTTGGGGATGTAGTTGATGGTGTACTTGCCGTCAATGACCTCATACAGGGGCCACACACAGGTCTCCACCGCGGCCTTGGTGACCTCCATGAGCTTCTCACTGGGATAACGCCAGCCACGGGGGCAGGGAGCCATAACGTTCAGGAACGCAGCACCGGGCGTGTAAATGGCCTTGTGCGCCTTCTCGGAGATGTCCTTGAAGTTGCCTAGGAAGGTGGTCTGGGCCACATATGGCACGTTGTGGGCCACCATGATCTTGGTCAGGTTCTTCTTCTGCTGGAGCTTGCCGGGGATAATGCTGCCAACAGGCGTGGTGGTGGTGTCGGCAAAGTGCGGCGTGGAGGAGGAACGCTGAATGCCGGTGTTCATGTAGGCCTCGTTGTCGTAGCAGACATAGACCATGTCGTGCCCGCGCTCCATGGCACCGGACAGGGACTGGAAGCCGATGTCATAGGTGCCGCCGTCGCCGCCGAAGGCGATAAACTTGTAGCTGTCATCGATCTTGCCGCGCTTCTTCAGAGCCTTATACGCCGCTTCCACACCGGAGATGGTGGCCGCTGCATTCTCAAACGCGTTGTGGATAAAGCTTTCCTTCCAGGCGGTATAGGGATACATGAAGGTGGAGACCTCCAGACAGCTGGTGGCAGAGCAGACAACCGCCTTATCCTCCGGCTCCAGAGCCCGGAGAATGGTGCGGACCGCAATGGGGCTGCCGCAGCCGGCACACATTCTGTGGCCGCCGGCCAGACGTTCTTCCTTCAAAAGGTTTTCTTTCAGATTGTAAGCCATTCCTGCTTCCCCTCCTTATTCACGGACTTCCAGATACCGGTAGGTATTGCCGGTCTCGCCGGTGGCAATGACCTCCTCCAGTTGGGAAACCACGGTCTCAATGCTCTCGACCCGCACGTCTCTGCCGCCCAGACCGTAGATGTAGTTAATCATCTTCGGTCCGGTCACATTGGCGAAGTAGAGGGCCATAGCGGTCTCGGCGCCGATGGGGCCGCCGTTGCCGGTAAAGCTGTCGGTCTTGTCCATGGCGGCAACCGCCTTCACATTTTTCAGCGCCTCGGCGATGTCCTCGGCGGGGAAGGGGCGGAAGGAGCGGATCTTGATAAGGCCGACCTTCTTGCCCTGGGCGCGAAGCTGCTTGATGGCCTCCTTGGCGGTGCCGGCGGAGGAGCCGATCATAATGAGCGCCATCTCTGCGTCGTCCATCATGAACTTCTCAATGAGTTCGTAGCGGCGGCCGGTCATTTCGGCAAACTCGGCACCGACCTTCTTGATGACGTCCTTGGCGTCCATCATGGTCTGGGCCTGCTGACGCTTGGCCTCCATATAGTAGACGGGGGTAGCATAAGCACCGACTGCCATGGGCTCGTCCTTCTTCAGCAGGTAGTGCTCGGGCTTGTACTCGCCCACGAAGGCCTTGACCTTCTCATCCTCCACCAGCTCGATGTTCTCGATGGCGTGAGAGGTGATGAAGCCGTCCTGACAGATCATGATGGGCAGCTGCACGGCTTCGCCGATGCGCATGGCCTGCAGATAGTTGTCGTAGGCTTCCTGGTTGGTCTCGGCAAAGAGCATAAGCCAGCCGGAGTCTCGGACGGACATAGCATCGGAGTGATCGTTGTTGATGTTGATGGGGCCCGAGAGGGCGCGGCAGGAGACGGCCAGCGTGATGGGCAGACGGTCGGAAGCTGCCACATAGAGCATCTCGGACATGTAGATGAGGCCGCAGGAAGAAGTGGCGCTGATGGCACGGGCACCGGCCGACTGTGCGCCGATGCAGGTGGACATGGCACTGTGCTCAGACTCCACGGCCACAAACTCGGTATCCACTTCCCCGTTATCCACATAGGTGGAAAAATACTGGGGGATCTCCGTGGATGGAGTGATGGGGAAGGCGCCCATGAAATCCGGGTTGATCTGCTTCATGGCGACGGCAATGGCCTCATTGCCGGAAAGTCTTTCTCTGATTCCCATGTTTTCCCTCCTCACTTCTGGTCCCTGATCATATGGATGGCATCGAAGGGACAGACGTTCGCACAGATACCGCAGCCCTTGCAGTAGAAGTAATCAAAGTCGCCGCGCTTGCCGTCCTCGGTTACCGGAATGGACATATCCGGGCAGACCGGGGCGCAGAGCAGGCACTGCTTGCACTTGTCCCAGTCGATCACGGGCTTCATGGTGCGCCAGTCGCCGGTTTCCACCACAGCGCTGGTGCCGCCCTCGAAAATGTTGCAGCCGGGGGTAATATCCCGCCAGGAAACGTTGGCGGTCATGTCTTTGGCCAGGTGACTCATCCGATTTGCACCTCCTCCATGGAACGCTTCAGTGCGCGCATATTGCCCTCTATTACCTGGGGCTTGGAGGCAAACTTATGATGGAAGGACGCCTCCATGTCCTTGATAAACGCTTCGCTCTCCACAACGCCGGATACCTTCACGATGGCGGCCAGCATGGGGGTGTTGGGGAAGTTCTTGCCCAGCTCCTCCTCGCTGATCCGGCCGGCGTCGATGGTGCAGACCTTGCCGGTGTAGCCCTTGAGCATGGGGCGGAGCTCCTCGGGGCTCTTGCCGGAGTTGATGACGATGGCACCCTCGGCCTTCAGACCGGCGGTGACGTCCACGGCGGAGAGAAGGGTCTCGTCCACCACTACCACGTAGTCCGGGTAATAGATGTTGGAGTGGACGGTGCTGCGCTCGCTGCTGATGCGGTTATACGCGGTGATGGGTGCCCCCATGCGCTCCGGACCATACTCCGGAAAGCCCTGTACATACTTGCCGGTGTTGAATGCCGCATCCGCCAGCAGCAGAGACGCCGTCTTGGCCCCCTGCCCGCCACGGCCGTGCCAGCGGATTTCCACGATGTCGTTCATGCTGTTCTCTCCGTTTCTTTCATTAAAATTTAATTCTCCTTGCATAATAGCCTTATTGTAAAAATTAGTATTAAATATAATTTACTTAAAGATAGCACATATTTCGACTGTTGTAAATCCCCAATAGGCTTTTTATTATAATTTGGCCGGTTTCTTGCTATTGACAATTTGAGTTTTGATAAATATAATTAAATTAGCTTATTGAAAGAAATTTAAATTTAGATTAATTAATGGAGAAAACTATGAAGGTATACGAACTGCCGACACCGGCTATTCTTCTGGACATGAACGTGTTGGAACGCAATATCAAAAAGTTTCAAAGCATGTGTGATCAGAACGGAAAAGAACTGTGGCCCATGCTCAAAACACACAAGTCTCTGGCCATTGCAAAAATGCAGAGCGATGCCGGAGCCGCAGGCTTTCTTTGCGGCACGCTGGATGAGTGCGAAGCCCTCTGCGAGGCCGGATACAAAAAACTGATGTACGCATATCCCGTCGCCAGCCGCTTCTCTGCCAAGCGGGTCATTGAGCTGAGCCGCAAATGCAGCTTCATCATCCGGCTGGATACCACGGAGGCCGCCGGGATTGTGAACGCCGCCGCCAGCGAAGCCGGAGTCATTGTCAGTTATACAATCATCGTAGACTGTGGATTGCACCGCTTTGGTATTGCACCGAACAAGGTTGGCGAATTTGCTGAAAAACTGAAGGATTTTACTAACCTGAGATTTGTCGGAATCTCCACCCACCCCGGTGCTGTGTATGCATCCACCAAAGCCGACGAGGTTTCCCAATATGTAAAAGCAGAGGCGGATGCCCTGCAGATTGCCGCAGATATCCTGCGCCAATCCGGACTGGAACCCGAAATCATCTCCAGCGGCTCCACCCCCACCTTCACCGAATCCGTCCGTAATCCCAGCATCGGCATATACCACCCCGGAAATTACATATACAACGACTGCATCCAGATTTCCATTGAGAGCGCCAAGGAAGAGGACTGCGCTCTGACGGTGCTTGCCACCGTTATTTCCCGCTCCGCCGAAGGACACTACGTCTGCGATGCCGGCGCCAAATGCCTTGGGCTGGACCAGGGAGCACACGGCAACGATTCCATCATCGGCCATGGTCGGGTCATCGGCCATCCCGAGCTGATTGTCAGCGCCCTCTCCGAAGAAGTCGGAAAGCTGAGCGTTAAAGCAGGGGCGACCACGGATCTGAAAGTGGGAGAGCAGATCCGCATCATCCCCAACCACTCATGTTCCACAGCCAACCTCACCGATCACTACATTACCGTACGCGGAGAGAATGTCGAAGGCACAGTCTATGTGGACATCCGCGGCAATCGCTGCAATTGGAACCTGTAATGCAAAGCGCCGCCCCAACAAATGGGGCGGCGCTTTGCTGTTATAGAAACATATTACATACCAGGAAAGGCTATGGCAAACATGATTTGCGCTGCCTTATCTCCTTTATTATACCAGGCGTGCTTGGCCATGGCCGGAATCCGAATGCTGTCGCCTGCACGAAAGTCAATCTGGTTATCTTCCAGCTCCAGCACCAATTCGCCATCCAGAACCACAGCTACCTCCTCACCCTGATGCGCCATAGCGGAATCCACGCTGGAGCATCCGGGCTGCAGGTATAGTGTATACATGGAAATCGCGCCGCTGGTGTCCGGCGTCAGCAGTTCATAGTCAACACCACCGACAATAATGTGTCTGCGCTCCTCGCGGTGAACCATATCCTTGGGCTGCTCGCCGGTCGGCGCCATAAAGAGGCGGATCAGAGGAATGTCCAGCTCCGCTGCAATTGTTCGCAAGGTTTTGAGAGACGGATTGGAGAGATCACGCTCAACCTGACTGAGCATAGAGGCAGTAATACCCACTCTCTCAGCCAAAGTCTTGACTGTGAGACCCTGCAGCTGGCGATAATGACGTATTCGCTGACCAACACTTACATTGCTTTCCATTTCCAATCCCTCCGGGCTGAATAATAGCGGTTGTTATTATACTATGAAACTTTAATGTATTTCAAGCGGATGCTTCTGCTTTATGCTTCACCATGACATAGTTTAGCAAAGATACCCCGTTCCTGACCACCCGCTGCTCCCCTATTGTCCGGTAGCCCCGGTTTTTAAAAAAATCCCTGGCTGTGATGGAGGCGTGAACTGTGATTTGCTCTGACCCTGCCGCGAGTTCCAGCGCATCGCACAGCGCTGTCCCGATCCCGCATCGCTGATAGTCCTTATGAACAAACAGCCGATCCAGATAACCACTGCAATCTATATCGCCAAAGCCAACAAACTGCCCCTCCATCCGGGCAACCAGTGTGTGATGAAGTAAAAAGGAACGGTTCCATTCTGTCAGGTCAACGCTCCCGTTTGCCCATGCATCCAGCTGCTCTGCGGTGTAATCTGCACTGTTTACACAGTGGACAGTCTCGTAGAACAGCTCCGCCAAAAGCGCACAGTCCTCCGCTTTATACCTGCGTATATCCATGCTCTCTTCCCTTTTCTTCACCGGTTAAAGGCAAACATCAGCGTTTCCGCCGCATGGCTGTCGCTGGAATAAATAAAAGCACCGCCGTTTTCCAATATGTATTGACGGAGAAAAGCGGAGGGGTAAGGCGTAGTGCGATAGCCGCGGGAGATGGCACCGGTATTGATCTCAAAGGGTTTGTCGGCTTTCAGCAGTTGGTCAACAGCCAATTTGGCAGCTGCCACATAACGTGGATCGCTTTCATCAAAAAGCCTTCCGCCCTCGTTGAATTTGCTGATCAAATCCAGATGACCGATCACATCGGCCTCTGTTTCCTCCGCCACACGAGCAACCGTCCGCCAGTATTCCTCCGTCAGTGCAATCAGATCGCCGCCAAAATGTCGTTCCGCGGCACACAGCAGGGTTTCCTCCGACTCATCCACGCCGATATATTCACCGTTTACAAGTATGTAATGAACCGAACCAATGACATAGTCATAATCATCGGTCGCCTCTGCGGAGTACAGGTCCTGCTCTATACCGCAGAGAATCTCAATTCTGTCAATATACTTCTCCTTCAACTCTGCGATGCAGCGCTTATACTCACCAATCCGCTCTTTTTTCATACAGTAACGCTCGTCAAAGGCGGTATAGGAGTGATCGGAAAAGCCAAGCCGTTTCATACCCTTTCCAATAGCGGAAAGGACCACCTCTTCCGGCGTACTTTTTCCATCGGAGAACGTGGTATGCACATGGAGATCCGTCATTGAGTCATCTTCTCCTGCTTGACTTTGTGATCGATCACATGCCGGGAAGCCAGTTCCTTATGGATATCCTCCAGAGAAATACCGGCTTCCACCATAAGGACCATCACATGATAAGCAAGATCTGCAATTTCATAGACGGTTTCTTTCCGGTCCTCTGCCTTGGCAGCAATGATGACCTCTGTGGACTCCTCACCGATCTTTTTGAGGATCTTATCCACGCCCTTCTCGAAAAGATAGGTTGTATAGGACCCCTCCTTCTTCTCCTCCTTGCGGCCGCGGATCAGTTCCATCAGGCCATTAAGGGAAAACTCACGGAGTTCCTCACTCTGCCAGAGAGGGTTTTCAAAACAGGACGTGGTACCCAGGTGACAGGCAGGCCCATCGGCTTCCACCATAACCACCAACGCATCCTTATCACAGTCAGCGGTGATGGACACGATATGCTGATAGTTTCCGCTGGTCTCTCCCTTAAGCCAAAGCTCCTGACGGGAGCGGCTCCAGAAACAGGTGAGCCCCTTTTCCATACTGATGCCGAGGCTCTCCCGGTTCATATAAGCCAGTGTCAGCACCCGTTTGCTGACGGCATCCACCACGATGGCAGGGATAAGCCCCCGCTCGTCAAATTTCAGTTCATTCACATCGATCATGTAATTGCACCTCACACTCTGGCAGGAATGCCTGCGGCAGCCATGCTTTTCTTAAGATCTTCAATCTTCACTTCGCCAAAGTGGAAAATGGAGGCAGCAAGGCCTGCATCCACCTCCGGCAGGTTTCTGAACAAGGTGATAAAATCCTGAATGCTTCCCGCGCCGCCCGAGGCAATCACCGGAACGCTGACCGCATCACAGACCGCCGAGAGCATTTCCAGGTCAAAGCCCCCCTTGACACCATCGGTGTCAATGGAGTTGACCACCACTTCACCGGCACCCATACCAACACAACGACGGATCCACTCGATGGCCTCCATACCGGTGTCGTCGCGGCCGCCACGGGCAAAAATACGAAATTCACCGCCAACACGCTTTATATCGGCGCTCAGAACCACGCACTGGTCGCCGTAGAGCTTGGCCGCCTCGCAGATAAGCTGCGGATTGCGGATGGCCCCGGAGTTGACACTGACCTTGTCCGCACCGCATTTGAGAACGCGGTCAAAGTCCGCCACACTGTTGATGCCGCCGCCTACCGTCAGCGGAATAAAGACATTGCGTGCCGTCTCGCAGAGTATATCCGTAAACAGCTTCCGTCCATCCGATGAGGCGGTGATATCGTAGAACACAAGCTCATCTGCTCCGCTGTCGCTGTAAAACTTCGCCAGTGCTACCGGCGAGGATACATCCTGCAAGCCGGCAAAGTTGACCCCTTTTACCACACGGCCATCCCGAACATCCAGACAGGGTATGATTCGTTTCGTAATCATTTTGCCACCTCAATTGCCTTCCGCAGATCGATGGCGCCGGTATAATAAGCCTTGCCAATGATGGCACCGAAGATATCCAGCTTACGCAGCTCTTCCACATCTTCCATAGAGGAAACACCGCCGGAGGCGATGATCTTCATGTTGAACCGCTCGGAAAGTTCACGGTAAAGTGCATGATTGGCCCCCATCATGGCGCCGTCTCTGGAGATATCTGTGCAGATCAGTGTCTTTACTCCGAGCTCCTGCATTTTGCAGCAGAAGTCCATGGCAGGCTCCTCGCTGCGGACCGTCCAGCCCCGGATGGCAACATAACCATCCCGAATATCGATGCCAACAGCGATACGCTCTCCGTAAGCCGCAACAGCCTCGCGAAGAAAGTCACCGTCCGTCACCGCGGCGGTACCCAGTATCACCCGGTCCACGCCCGCATCGAGATAGCGCTTCACCACGGCCATACTGCGTATACCGCCGCCAATCTCGCAGCAGAGCCCGCTGCGCTCTTTAATGGCACAGACGGTGGAAAGATTGGGTGTCTCGCCGCTGCGGGCCCCCTCCAGATCCACCAGGTGGATCCAACGGGCACCCTTTGCCTTAAAGTCCAGAGCCACCGCCGTGGGATCTTCGTTATAAACCGTCATTTGTGCGTAGTCGCCTTTAAACAGACGCACAGCCTTCCCTTCAAAGAGGTCAATGGCAGGTAAAATCAGCATGTTCTCTCTCCTTAAAGCTCCGCGAAAGCGCGCAGAATGGCAAGGCCTACGTTACCGCTCTTTTCCGGATGAAACTGACAACCAAAGATATTGTGCCGTTGCACCGCTGCCGTCAGTTCCGCTCCGTATTCAGACGTTGCAATGACGCTGTCATCGCAGTCTGCAGCGTAGTAGGAATGTACAAAATAGACGCAATCCCCATCCTGAACACCCGAGAGGATTGGGCTTTCTTTTTTGATGCGCAGTGGATTCCAGCCGATGTGCGGAACCTTCAGCGTCCGGGGGACGGCATCCGCGACGGGACGCACTACACCGGGGATGAGCCCCAGTCCCTCGTGTTCACCATACTCATAGCTCTTATCAAAAAGGAGCTGCATCCCGAGACAGATACCAAGCAGCGGCTTTCCCTCCCCTGCCAAATCGCAAACGGGTTTGGCAAGGCCGCTCGCCCTGAGCTTCCGGGCAGCGTCCTCGAATGCACCGACGCCGGGCAGGAGGATTTTATCAGCGCTCCGCAGCACAGCTTCATCTGCCGTCACGACCACCTCGGCACCCACGGCACCGAGAGAGCTTTGCAGAGAAAACAGATTGCCCACTCCGTAATCAACGATTGCTATCATCAAAGCACTCCTTTGGTGGACGGAATCTCATCGGCAAATTCGTCATCAATGGCAACAGCCTCCCGAAAGGCGCGCCCCATTGCCTTAAAGCCCCCCTCAATGATGTGGTGGGAGTTGGTGCCGCAGAGCTTCCGCACATGGAGCGTACACTCCGCCCGGCGGGTAAAGCCAAGGAGAAACTCTTCCACCAGTTCGGTGTCAAAGCTTCCAACCTTCTCCGTGGGAACCTCCAGCGCGTAGCCCAGATGGCTTCGGCCGGAAAAATCCACCGCAGCAAGAACCAGACTCTCGTCCATGGGGATGATCTTGCTGCCATAGCGGTTAATGCCTTTCTTTTCCCCAAGGGCCGCACGGAAGGCATCACCCAAAGCAATGCCCACATCCTCCACTGTGTGATGGTCATCCACCCAGGTATCCCCCTCACAGCGGATCGTAAGGTCAAAGCGCCCGTGGCGGGAGAAAAGAGTTAACATATGATCCAGAAAACCACAACCGGTTTGTATATCGCTTTTACCCCTGCCGTCCACGTTGAGCGTCAGAACGATGTCTGTTTCGCCGGTCTTGCGTTTGATTTCTGCAGTTCTCATTTGCTCTCCTCCAGTATCTCTTTGAGGGCAGTCAGCAGCATCTCCATGTCCTCCCGGGAACCAATCGTGATCCGGTTATAATCTGTAAGTCGCCGGCTGTCGAAGTGCCGAACCAGAATCCCTCGCTCCTTAAGCTTGCGGTAGAGTTCGCCGCCGCCGATGGCAGGATGTCGGGCAAAGACAAAGTTGGTCAGAGAATCCGCCAGTTCAAAACCCAATGCGCGCAGCTCGTTCGTGGTCCAGCGCCGGGTGGCCATGATGCTCTCACAGTTCCGACGGAAGTAATCACCATCCTCCAGTGCGCCGATCCCCGCCGCCATGGTCATGCGATTAACATTGTAGGGGTTGGTGGAGTAGCGAACCGTGTTGAGATCCTGTATCAATTCCTTGGAGCCAATGGCAAAACCGAGGCGGCCGCCGGCCAGAGAACGGGACTTGGAAAAGGTCTGTATCACAAGGATGTTATCGTGATGACGAACAAGGGACGCTGCGCTCTCCCCACCAAAATCCACATAGGCTTCGTCAACGACTACCACATTATCGGGGTTGGCGGCAGCAATGCGCTCAATATCGGAACGGTTGAGGGCAAGGCCCGTGGGAGCATTGGGATTTGCAAGGAAGATCGTGGCATTCAGTCCCAGATAGTCATCCACGCGGATGGTGAAGTCATCCCGCAGGGGTATGGTCTTGTAGGGAATATTATTCACTTGCGCAAAAACCTTATAAAAACCATACGTAATGTCCGCAAAAGCAGCGGGATGCTCATCGTCACAGAAGGCCATAAAGGCAAAGTTCAGTGCCTCATCCGACCCGTTGGTAAAGATCAGCTCCTCCGTTGCATGGCCGAGAGTGTGTGCCATGCGTTCACGCAGCGCACGGCACTCAGGGTCGGAGTAGAGCTGCAGCGTCTCTGCCGCCTCTCTGGCAAGCTGCTGCGCTCTGGGAGAAGGCGGAAACGGCGACTCATTGGTATTCAGCTTCACGTATCTCTTCCCAAGAGGCTGCTCGCCGGGGGTGTACGGGATCAGTCTGTCGTACTTTTCACTGAAAAAGCGGCTCATTCTTCTGCCTCCATTCTGATCAGAGCGCTGCGGGCGTGGGCGGTGAGACCTTCCTTTCTCGCAAATGCGGCCACATCCTCTGCTACGCCGGCAAGGGCTTCCCGGGTATAGTAAGTGAACTGCATTTTCTTAATAAAGTCATCCACCGAGAGGGGACTGGAAAAGCGGGCCGTACCGCTGGTTGGCAGCGTATGATTGGGTCCGGCAAAGTAATCGCCAAGCGCCTCAGGGCAGTTGCGGCCCATGAAAACAGAGCCCGCATGCCGCACCTTATCCAGCAGTGCGAAGGGATCGTCCACACACAGTTCCAGATGCTCCGGAGCAAGCGCGTTTGCAATCTCCACGGCCTCGTCCATGGAATCCGTTACAATGATTTTTCCGTTGTCCTCAATGGATGCACGGGCGATATCGCAGCGCTCCAGCCGATTGAGCTGACGCTCAATCTCCCAGCGAACCGCTTCTGCCAGTTCCATGGAGTTTGTCACAAGAACTGCACTGGCCATCCGGTCATGCTCAGCCTGAGAGAGAAGATCCGCAGCAAGATGTCTGGCATTGGACTTCTCATCCGCTACGATCAGGATCTCACTGGGGCCGGCAATCATATCAATGGCAACATGGCCAAAGACCTGTTTCTTCGCCTCCGCCACATACGCGTTGCCGGGGCCAACGATTTTGTCGACCCGGGGAACGCTCTCCGTGCCATAGGCAAGGGCAGCGATGGCCTGAGCGCCGCCCAACTTATAAATTTTGTCAACTCCGGCTACAGAGGCGGCTGCCAGAATGGCTGGATTTATTTTTCCCTCCCGGTTGGGTGGTGTTACCATGACCACCTCCCGGCAGCCCGCAATTCTGGCAGGAATGGAGTCCATGAGAACCGTGGAGGGATATGCCGCCGTGCCGCCCGGGACATAAAGACCGGCCCGATCCACAGGTATGATCCGTTGACCGATGACTATGCCCTGCTCTCCGGTAAGGACAAAGGAATTGCGAACCTGCCGCTCGTGGAAGCGGCGGATATTGGCTGCGGCCCGTTCGAGGATGGAAAGAAATTCCGGCTCCATCGCGGCGCGGGCCTCCGCTATCTCCTCCTGCGTGACCAACAGCGAAGTAAGCTCCGCCTTGTCAAATTTTGCTTCAAATTCCAGCAATGCCGCGTCACCGCGATCCCGAACCTCTGCAATTATATCAGCCACCACGGCTTCCACGTTGACGGTGGGAACACTGCGGGCAAAGATTTCGCCGGTGCTTACTTCACCGTATTTGAGAATACGTATCATATTTATGCCTCCAGCTGCTCTGACACTCTGCTCACCAGAGTGTCCATGCGTTCGCTCTCAAACTTATAGCTTGCCTTGTTGGCGATGAGTCTGGCGCTGATGGGAACCACCGTTTCGACCACGGATAAATGATTTTCCTTCAGAGTTGTACCGGTTTCCACAATGTCCACAATGACATCGGAGAGACCCAGAATGGGCGCTATCTCAATCGAGCCGTTGAGATGGATTATATCTATGTCCCGGCCCTTGCGAAGGTAGTGACCGGCAGCAATCCGGGCAAACTTCGTTGCCACCCGCAGAGTACGACGATTGTCATCATAGAAGCCATCGGGGGCTGCCACCGCCATACGGCACTTCCCAATGCCAAGGTCCAGCAGCTCATAAATGTCGGGTTCATATTCCAGAAGGATATCCTTGCCAGCCACGCCGATATCCGCAGCGCCGCGTTCCACATAAATAGCCACATCCGAGGGCTTGACCCAGAAGTAGCGCACTCCGTTTTCCGGACTTTCAAAAATCAGCTTGCGGCTCCCGTCGCGTATGGAGGGGCAGGCATAGCCGGCCTTCTCGAACATGGCATAAACCTTTTCCCCCAGTCGTCCCTTCGGCAGGGCAATACTCAGCATATCGCTCATTTGCTCACCTCGCAAAGCCTCTTATATCGAATGTTGTCGGGGATGCTGCGCTGTACAAGCACGCTTTCGCCGCCGCTGTGAATAGCACGGCGCGCAGCTGCTACAGCAGAGGGCGGGTCTTCCTCCCGGTAAAGCAACAGAACATCCACGTCGTAGTCACGTTGCTCACGGTTCATCCGCTCAAGCTCGTCCATATAGACCGCAAAACCGATGGCCCCGTTATGATGCCCCATCTTGTGCATAAGCTTGTCGTACTGTCCACCCGCCAGCACACTGTCGGGAAGGGAGCGCACAAAGCCTTTAAATACAATGCCATTATAGTAGTGCATGTCGTCCACGGAGGAAAAGTCGATGCGCAGCATCTCGCCGCAGCCATTCTCCCTGAGAACCTCCGTCACCCGCTCCAACTGGTCCACGCAGGCCGTGCCGATGAGGCCGCCCAGCAGACGGCGGACGCGCGGCAGCACAAACGCGGGCATACCGTTGAGCGTAAGCAAGTCCCGGAGCACGGCGATGCGATCTTCCGCGATGCCGCAGCTTCGGCACAGGGCGCTGAGTTCGTGACTGTTCTTCTCGCCGATGCATTTAAGAAATGCATCCCGACAATTACCGGGAACCCCCAGAACATCGATCAGCGCTGCCACAATACCAAGATGGGAAATATCCAG
The DNA here is from genome assembly GCA_015068055.1 of Oscillospiraceae bacterium. The sequence goes on from SVLG01000009.1 coordinate 15,586, forward strand.
AATGCTCTCGTCGGAGATACAGCGCAGGCTTTCAGCGGCCAGCGTGAGAACCTCGGCGATGGCATAATCATCGAGCTTGCCCAGACATTCAAGCCCTACCTGAGCCAGCTCGCGGAAGGAGCCGCTGCCCCGTGCAACCCGGTACACGTTTTCTGTATAGTAGAGCTTGCGAAGTTCGTCACTCTCCGGAGTGTTTTTGATAATGGACAAAGTCACGTCCGGTTTCAGTGCCATGAGTTTGCCATTGGTATTCATAAAGGTGATGACGCCGTCCGAAATAAGAAAATCCTTGTTCCGGGCGTAGAGGTCATATTCCTCAAATTTGCTCATTTTATACTGGGCATAGCCGCTGCCGTTATAGAGGGTACGCAGCGAATAGATCACCTGCTCCTGAAAGTCCATGGGAAGCTGCTTCATATCATTTCTCCTATAGCTCATTCTATTTAGCAGTTTATCACTTTATCATGATAAAGTCAATTGTAATCCGGCCTCAATATGCCGAATAAGTGACCATGGAAGCTCAAGCGCTTGTTGAAAAGACACAAGGAACGCGCCGCCGGCAAGCCCGACGGCGCACAAATACTACGCTTTTTCCGCCGCAATCTGTATGAGCTCCCGCTCCGATTCAATGTCCCCGGCGTAGGGATACGACTTTGCGCACCTTACAAAGCGAGCCATGATTTTCTCTCCGCTTTCGGCATCCTTCTCAAGAAGAAGCGCCAGCGCATACTCCGTCCGAATTACCGATGGAAAGGTTTTCATTGCTTTCATCAGCTTCTTCTGGGACTTATCCAGCCAGCAATCCATGATTTCCGGACGGCACTCACCGATCAATTCCACATACATACGGTCGCAGCGCATAAGACCACGATAAATACCGGCCATGCTGCTCCCGTTGTTCATCATGCGTTCCATCAACTCATCAGCTTCCTTAAAGCGCTGCTGATCCATAAGACGGTTGCAGGCAAAGACGCCAAGCGTGGCCAGCATGCTGTTTTTCATGGCGTCGTCCGATGGCACGGCAAACCATTCCTCCGGTAAATCACGAAGCCGCTTTCCACGCGCCGTCTCGGCACTGATTTTCATCTGTATCCAGAAAGCACGCAGGGCTGCTTTGTCCTGCCGCAGCGCCCGCGCATTGTAACCATCGTTGTCCACTTCACCCATGCGCATGGGAATGCCATTCATCAGGCCAAAGAGAATGCCAATCAGCGCACACATGAGTGTGATCGCGGATGCCAGAGGCCGGTCGGCGAACAACAGCCAGAGCAGCAGATTAACAACGCTGACAATAAGATTCATCAGCGATCCACCCAGATTGTAGAGTACCACGGGGATCTCACCGTCCACGAGTTCCGGCGGCTCCATAAGGCACTGGCCACCGGTACCTGCCAGCGAAAAGCGACGAAAGCGAATCCGCTCTCCATCTTTTATCCACATCAGGCTGAAAATGCGGTAGGAGCAAAAGCTGTAACCGCTCAGAAGACCGAAAAGCAGATGTCCCGCCTCGTGCACCGCTATCTGCAGCAGGATAAAGGCATACATCAGGATAAAGAGCAGAAGCAGAACCGGCAGTCCCCCGCCAGTCTCATCAGCGGCGCGGGCCATCAGAACCCCACAGGCCGCGCCCAGCAGCACAAAGGCCGCAATTCCCATGTAGCGGCCCCATTGAATTTTCCTCATCCTGTTCTCCCCCTCAAATCAAACGCCATTAACGTTCTTTTCTTCGCAGGAGCCAGAACCCATAGATCACGCAGATGAGCGTTACCAAAATGGCCGTCAGCACGCTGAAGGTCTCGCCGGGCTCAACGGCAAATACACTGGTTGTATTGACAAAGATATGCGAGACAATGCAGGGCCGTAGGCTGCCGCTGACGAGGAAAATAGCCGTATAGCAAAAGCCGATGCCGGAGGCGTAGACAAGCTGCAGAAGAGTGTCCAGCAGCGGCGCGCCGTAGAACAGATTCACAATATGTCCCATACCAAAGGTCAGCGAGGAAACGACGATGGCTACCGTCACATTCTCCTTGCTCATTTCTTTAAAGAGGAGCCCCCGGAAGATCAGCTCCTCCAGAATGCCCACGAAGCACATACTGATGATGTAAAGGACGGTTTCCAGCGGCGAAGCGTTCAAAGTAACGCCGTTCCAGAAGTTCACGCTGGAAACCACGAGCAGAGGTATGAAATACAGATAGCTCCGCCATACACCGACCACAGGCCGAAGGCCAACATGCTCACAGAGATCCCATTTTCTCACAAAACCCAGCAGTGCAATCGTCAGCACAAGACCCACCACGCAGGTCAGCAGCTTGGGAATACCGATGCTTTCCGAAAGGGTATCCGCATTGCCAAAAGCAAGAACATAGACAACAATGCAGCCAACAGCGAACCAGACCCCGTCTCGATCGAACAGCTTTTTCACAAATGACACCTCCGGCATAAAATGGCAGGGGCCGCAGCCCCTGCCAAAATTATACAACATCTTTATATGTGCATCAATACTTTTTCTGCAGCACCAAATAGGACAACCAATACAGAACAAGCATCAGACAGACCGCATAGGCCGCTGCCGTGGACCAGACCTCTTCTCCAAAGGCACGCAATACGATGACCGCAAGCGATGCCAGAATGACAAACAGGGAACCGGCCCAGGACCAGGCCTTTCCGTGGATAAAGAGATTACGCTCATCGGTGGCTACGATCTCCATGCGCTCCTTATAGGCCGGATTCTTGTTGATTCTGTGTCTCTTTAGAAGCTGCAAAGAACCAACCACCAGCAGGGCAAAGCCCATAGAGGCCCAGTACTCCTCTATCCGCTCGAAGAGTCCCAGCGTCCACAAAACGGTACCGATCACGACCCAGCAAAGGCTGAGAATGTACTTCTTATCCTTCATTCCGCATCCTCCTCAAAGATAAATACTTCCTCAATGGTCATGTCGAAGTATCTGGCGATTTTGAACGCCAGCGTGATGGACGGGTTATATCGTCCGTTTTCCAGAGAGCTGATGGTCTGGCGGGAAACGCCCATGGACTTGGCAAACTCCTCCTGTCGTATGCCACGCTCTTTTCGTATCGCTTCAATTCTGTTTTTCACGTCAACCTCCTACGAACGTAAAGTTAACTTTACCTTATGGTGTTATCATAGCAGATGAAAAGCAGATTGTCAAGTATACTTTACATTTTTTCTTAAAAAATAACGGAGACTGTTGTCCCCGTTATTCTCACCACTGTATCTGTACTTCCTTTTTTACACACAACCCGTTGTCCCAAAGCTCAAATACGGCAAAGCTGCTGTCCTCCCTGCCGTATACGCTTCGTTCATCGTTCTCGCGGATGATCATCCACTCGCAGCCGGGGGTGACCTCCCATTCCGATGGCAGCCGGTCCGGGTCAAGCTCATGACGGGCAAGAATACTGTCGTCAGCGCCCATCTCGTAAAGGGTCAGCCGCTCGGTTGGGTTCTTTCCGGCAATGGTAACGGTGATCTTGCTGCCCTTCTCCTGCGTCTTGCCCGCAGCGGTCACGGTTTCGTTTTCCTCCACATACTGGCTCATACTGCCTCCCTCGGCAAGGCCGTTGCTGCTGATGCCGCTGCCGGCGAGAATATAAATGTTCCCTTCACTGTCCTGATAGACGGGGTTAATGTAAGCGGCCACAAATTCCGCAGCAGACGAGACATAAAGTGTGCATTCAAGCTCCAGCCGGTCACTGCTTCCTTCAAAAATGTGCATATGTCCATCGGAGAAAACGGGGCTCCCCTCTGCCGCTACGTAGTCCCCCTCTTCATCCGTAAGACGCGGCGCGCAGTAAAACCAGCCTTCCACGCCGGGGGCGGTCAATTCACCGCCTACACGCTCGGTATATAGCCGCTTCTGATAGCTCCCGGAGGGCTTAACCTCACCGCCATTAAGAATATCACTTGCGTTATCGTTAAAGTATGCCTCTGCATCAAAAAGATCCAGATGCTCGGGCGTGACAAAGACGCCGATCAGCCGGTCACGAGAGGAGGGCTTCTCCTCCGCTTCCACCGCCAGTCGGCAGCCGCTCAGCAGCGTAAGCGCCAGTATGATGCAAGTAAGTTTAATCTTCATCGTCATCCTCCAGTACACCGTCAAATGTCAGTATATCGCCCACCTGACAGTCGAGATAATAGCAGATACGATTGATGGTATGAAAGCGCACACCCTTTGCCTTGCCGCTGCGCAAAACCGAAAGGTTGGCCTCGGTAATGCCCACCAGTGCGCAAAGCTCCTTGCCGGTAATTCCCCGCTCCTTCAAAAGCGCGTCCAGATGTACCGTAATTGCCATATTCCACCTCTCAAATGAAGAGGTCGTTATCGTCCCGGAGTTCCTTATTCTCCCGCAGAAGTCGGCTCACTATGAGCATGACCAGCAGGAAGGCCACGGAGAACACCGGCAAACGCACCGTGGTATGAAGCCGCAGCAGGTTGCGGGAAAGAAAAAGCTGCGCAAGATCAAAGCTCAGCGCTGCGCTGAGTCCCAACGAAAGTGAGATGCGGCCGCGTCTGTAAAGCTCCCCTGCGCCAAGCACGACGGCTTCGCCGGCTCTGTCCTCCTTCACCGCTTCAAGAAGGGACAACGCTGCAAAGAGTACCCAGAGGTCAAGAAGCCATATCAGTGCCTCCACAAGATAGCCTGCCACAAGAACCACGCTTGTAAATCCCACCGGCTGCCCCGCTGCCGTGTTGCCGACGTGCATGGCGGCGATCTCCTGAAGCAGCGCCGACAAAGCACTGCCGAAGGCGGCAAATACGAACATCAGCCCCAGCGCGCATAGAAGCACGCGAGCCAGCCGATAGATTTCGGCGGTCTCCATTCGGTCCGCAAGGCGCAGCACGCACCATGTCAGCAGCGTGGAATAGACAGCCCCGCCCGGCAAAGCCGTACCCATCAGCGCCCCGGCTTCCCCAAGCCAGCGCCCGGCCAGAGAAGGATTCACCGCCAGATAAAGAGCCATAAAAATCAGCAGGGATGCCAGCGGCAGCAGCGCATCCATCCACCTTCTTTTGTCCCGGAGCCGGAAAAAGAGCCACAGAGGCAGCTCACTGATCACCACACACAGAGCCCATGCGAAGACGTCCCCTGTTCTGCTGCCCAGCGAAAGCCTACGCAGAAGCAGTCCCAGCGGCTCAAAGGGAAAGGACAGAACGGAGTTCAGCCATATTCCGCTGTTACTCCGCACAAATGCCAGCGCTGCACAGATAACTGCCTCTGCCGCAAGAACAATATGAAAAGCTCTATGCCTCATTTCAGCCTCCTATTATCGCAAAACGATAATTCAATTATACAGATAAATTATCGTTTGTCAATAATTCCTATGTTGCACCCTGAAACGAAAAAAGGAGAGGCAAAAGCCTCTCCTTTTGAGTATCTATATTCTTTTCACCAAATCTTCGATCAGCGCATTCACTGTCTCCGGCCTGTCCGTATTGGCGTTGTGACCGGCATTTTTGATCCACTCCAGTGGGATGCCGCTGCGTTTATGCCATGCCTTGTTATAGCGTATACAGGAGCCGGCCCGATCCTTTTCGCCGCAAATCAGCAGCGCCGGGCAGCGGATCTCATAGGGCAGGTCGGCTTCCATGGCTTCTGCCAGCATACGGAAGCCGTGGCCGGAAAGGCGGGCATAGTGTTCCTGATCGCCGTCATAAGTCATCATGATCTCACGCATAAGGGCCCTGCCGTACTCCGTTACCGCCACCCCGTTGGTTCCGGAGCGCAGAAGCCAGCGCCAGGGATACCAGCGGTAAACAGGCTCCATGCGCTTGAGCAGCCAGATTTCCGCAGCACTGACAAACTCCCTCTGCAAGGGCGCCGAGTCAATGGAAACAAAGCCGGAAAGTTTATCCGGAAAAAGCTCCGCATAGGCCTGTCCCACATAAGCGCCCATGGACTGACCGACGATCACCGGCTTATCAAGTTCTTCCGCAAGCAGAATCTCATCCAGCCAGCGGGCCTTGTCCATGAGATCAAAGTTAAAAGCAAAAGGTCTGGAGGCCGCGTGTCCCGGCGCATCCCATACGAAAAGGGTATATTTCCCGCTGAAATACTCCAGCTGCTTTTCAAACAGGCGGTGATCCGCTGTCAACCCCGGAAGAAAGACCAGACTAACCGGACTTGCACCGCATCGATCCAGCCAGTAGTGGATATCCCCGCAGGGCGTTCTATACACTCGTTCTTCCATGGTCATCGGATCATCTCCTCAAATTCGTCCTCGCTGATGATGGCAATACCGAGGCTCTCGGCCTTCGTAAGCTTGCTGCCGGCATTCTCGCCGGCGAGAACATAGCTTGTCTTTTTGGACACAGACGACGAAGCCTTGCCGCCGTAGGACTCGATGATGGCGCTGGCCTCATCGCGGGTATAACGGGTGAGAGCACCGGTAAGCACAAAGGTCTTGCCAAGGAAACGCTGATCCTTCTGCTCTTCCCTGCTCTGCATATTTACGCCTGCCTCACGCAGCAGCTTCAGCTGGTGCTGGGCCTGCTCACTGTGGAGCCAGGCATCCAGATACTCAGCCGTAATCGGGCCAATGTCTTCCACGGCCATGAGCTCCAGCAGCGTGGCATTTTCCAGCGCCTCCATGGATCCAAACGTGCGCGCCAACACCTTGGCGGCCTTCTGCCCTACCTGTCGGATACCAAAGGCGCAAAGAAGGCGGGCGAGGTCCTGCTCCTTGCTGCGCTCAATCTGCGCAATCAGATTTTCTGCAGACTTTTTGCCCATGCGCTCCAGCGCTGCAACGCTCTGGGGTTCCAGGTTATAAAGGTCGGCAAAGCTCCTGACCAATCCGGAATTGATCAGGTTTTCCGCCACGCCGATACCAAGCCCTTCGATATCCATGGCTTCCCGTGAGGCAAAGTGGACGAGGTTTCGCAGAAGCTGCGCCGGACACTCCGCCCCGGTACAGCGCATGAATGCACCGTCCTCGTCCCGCAGCACCTCGGCACCACACTCAGGACAATGCGCAGGCAGCTTAAAAGGCACCGTTCCTGCCGGACGCTTATCCACCTCCACCCGCAGCACCTCAGGAATGATCTCGCCGGCCTTGCGGACAATGACTGTGTCACCGATACGTACATCCAGCTTATCAATAAAGTCCTGATTGTGCAGCGTCGCATTGGTAACCGTAGTGCCGGCCAGACGCACCGGTTCCACCACGGCCTTGGGAGTCAGAACACCGGTGCGTCCCACCTGCACCACGATGTCACGGACCACGCTTGGCTTTTCCTCCGGTGGGTACTTGTAGGCTGCAGCCCAGCGGGGGTACTTGGAGGTGCTGCCCATATAAGCGCGCTGGTCGAAATGGTTTACCTTGATGACAGCGCCATCAATGTCGTAAGGCAGCGCTCCACGTTCTTCCCCAATGCGCTCCACCTCCGCGCAGCACTCATCCGCGGTGGAGAATACCCCATGGGGTATCACCGGAAAACCCAGTGAGGCAAGATAGGCAAGGGCCTCCCCGTGGGTTTCCGGCTGTTCGCCGGAGGTATACTGAATGTTGAAAATAATAATATCCAGCTGCCGGGAGCGGGTCACGGCGGGATCCAGCTGGCGCATGGAGCCCGCAGCAGCATTCCGGGGATTGGCCAGAAGCGGCTCCCCCTTTATCTCACGCTGACGGTTCAGTTCCTCAAAAACCTCCCGGGCCATATAGACCTCACCGCGGACAATCAGCCGCTCCGGAGCGTTTTCAAGGCGCAATGGTATGTTGCGAAGTTGGCGCAGATTTTCCGTTACATCCTCGCCGGTTATGCCGTCACCCCGGGTGGCACCCTGCCAGAACTCACCATTCCTGTATTCCAAGGCCATGGAGATCCCGTCAATTTTAGGCTCCACGCTGTAACACGGCTTATCCGGAAGGGCTTCATCCGTCTTGCGGACAAAATCCCCGAGCTCCTCCAAAGAAAAAATGTCGTTAAGAGACTCCAGAGGCACCTGATGCTGAACAGGAGAAAACTTCTCCGATCGATGACCGCCTACATGCTGCGTCGGGGAGTCCGGCGTAATCGTCTCCGGGTGCCTTTTTTCCAGTTCCTTGAGCCGCCGCATGAGAGCGTCATACTCAAAGTCGGAAATGGCGGGGGCATCCAGATCGTAATAGGCGTGGCTGTGCTTCAAAAGCTCCGCGCGCAGTTCCTGTATTTCTCTCAGTTCGTCCATGCTTGATCTCCCCAGTTCAGATAGGTATTGGGCACGCTACCCACGATAATCGTCTCAGCCACCAGTACGTCCACGACAACCTGCGTGGAAAACACTTCCCAAGGCAGCAGCACATCCACGTCCACAAACAGTTCCAGCATGACCTGATGTTTGGTCTGGTTGATGCCCGCGCTGACCAGTTCATTGTGAAACCCCGCCCGCGACGAAGTCAGCATCGTTACGCGCACAGGCACATCCGGCCCGCGGCCAAGCAGAACCCCGAAACCCAGCAGATTGCCCAGAGGTATCTCCAAATCCAGTTCCCCAAGGTTGGAGGCCTGCACCACGGCGTTCAACAGTCGGGCCGACAGGGTATTGACCCGGGCCATGTTCGTTATAATTGCGGAAATCCGGCCATCATTATCCCGCTCGAGGTCCACAAAGTAGTCGTAGTCCAGCGTTGGATCGGACATGGTCTGCAGTACGATCTCATTAACGGCGGCCGTAATGAGGTCCCCGGCATCGGAAGCCGCCATTACGCCGCTGAGTTCACGGAAGTAAAGCACACCCGGTACCGCAGCAAGCAGTATTGCCAGTCCCAGCAAGACAAGGGGCCAGCGCCGTCTGGGTCTGCGTGGCCGTCGCACCCGCATATACAGGGGTGCTTTCAGGAGTTTGGGCATAGGGTCACCTCCCTATACCCAATATACTCACTCGGAAAGCATTTTAGAAAGGGCGCTCAGAACGCCGAGCTTACCGGAGGCATAGGTGAGTCCTCCCTGCAGGAAGCCCAGGAAGGGGGCGCGCAGCGGCCCATCGCAGCTAAGCTCCAGGGACGCGCCCTGAATAAAGGTGCCCGCTGCCATCACTACCTCGTCAGCATAGCCGGGCATGGGCGCTGGCTGCGGAGAAACGAAGCTGTCCACCGGGGAGCCGGACTGGATGCCCTGGCAGAAGCGAACAAGGTTTTCCGCCGACTCCAATCGGATGGTCTGTATAATGTCGCTGCGCTTTTCCCGCGGGCCGGGGAAGCTCTCGAACCCGAGACGGGAGAGCATCTCAGCACAAAATGCCGCCGTTTTCAAAGCCTGTGCCACCGTGTGGGGGGCGAAGAAGAAGCCCTGATAAAACAGGCGGTTGCCGCCGGGAGTGCAGCCGCATTCGCTGCCGATGCCGGGAAGAGTCAGCCGTTCGGCAGCTCGCTCCACCAGATCGGCCCGTCCTGCAATATAGCCGCCGGTGGGGGCCAGACCGCCGCCGGGGTTCTTAATGAGGGAACCGGCCATCAGGTCAGCGCCCAGCTCCGTGGGATGCTTTTCCTCGCAAAACTCACCGTAGCAGTTATCCACCATAACGACGGTTTCGGGAGAGACCTCGTGGGCAAGTCGGGCGATCTCGCCGATTTCATCGGCGTAGAGCGCGCGGCGGTCGGCGTAACCGCGGCTATGCTGGATGTAGACCATAGCGGGCTTCAGTTCACTGCAGCGGTCACGAATGGCCTCGTAGTCGGGGCCGCCATCCGCCGCCAGTTCAAGGCTCTCGTAACCCACACCATAGCTTTTCAGTGATCCATGGATGTCACCCTTGATGGTGGTAAGAAGGGTGTCATACGGTTCACCGGTAACGGAAAGCATGGTATCACCGGGCTTGAGAGCCCCGTAAAGAGCGCAGGCAATGGCATGGGTACCGTTGACAATATTGCCGCGAACCAGAGCGGCCTCCGCGCCAAAGACCCGGGCGTAGATTTTTTCCAGCGTGTCCCGGCCCATGTCGTCGTAGCCATAGCCGGTGGTACCCGCAAAGCAGGCATCGCTGACGCGGAACTCACGAAAGGCATCCAGCACACGGCGGGTGTGGTACTCGGCCATCTTATCAAAGCCGCGGAACACATCCTGTAGCGCCTCCTCCGCTGCTTCCCCCATCATTTCCAGTTCTTTATACGTCATAGTCGCCATTGGCAATATCCTCCAGAATTCCAAAGCAAAGCTCCGGTATTGCTAAAATATCCGTAATCCGTCCCGTACTGGCCGGGGAATGAATGTTGCGCAGAGGGGCAGACAGAGTCAAAACGCTGACCCCCTCCCCGCTGCGCTGGATGGCAGAAGCGTCCGTACCACCGGCCACCATTTCCTTGGTCTGCCACAGTATACCCCGTCTTTCGGCACTCGCTGTGGCCTTGCGGTACAGCGCGGACTTGTAGATCGTTCCGCCGTCCATAAAGGGAATAACGACGCCCTTGCCCAGTCGGCAAACCTGCTTGCCTTCCTCCACACCACCAATATCGGCAGCCGTGGTTCCTTCCAGCACCAGCGCTATGGCAGGTTTCAGTCGATTGGCCGCCGTTACCGCACCACGGCAGCCTACCTCCTCCTGCACAGTAAACACACAGCAAACATCCACCGGCAGTTCACGCTTTAAAAGTTCCAGCAGGGCGGCGCAGCCCACCCGGTCATCCAGCGCCTTGGCCTTGATGAAGCCGTCACCAAATTCGTTGACGCTGCCATCGAATACGCCGCGGTCACCAGGCGCCACGAGCTTTTTCGCTTCTTCTTCGCTCTCCGCGCCGATATCTACATAAAGATCTTCCACCTTGGGAACTGTACTGTCCCGTTCGCTTTTGGGAACCAGGTGTATGGCCTTCAGCCCGATCACACCCGGGACATGCTTTGGACCGATGAAAACACGCTTGCCCAGCACCACGCGGCGATCCATGCCGCCGACAAACTGGAAGCGCAGACTCCCGTCGTCCCGGTAGCCGGTTACGATAAGGCCCACCTCATCCATGTGGGCTGCCAGCATGACGGGACGGGCAGGAGACATTTTCCCCTTCTTAAAGACGTACAGGTTTCCCATGGCATCGCTTTCAATGGAGTCTGCATACTCCATGGCCTGCAGGAGGATTTCATCGCGAACTTCGTCCTCCCAACCGGAAACGCCAGACAGGGCACAGAGCTTTTTCAGATTTTCAAGCATCTTATACCCCCTCCTTCCCATAATCGGCCAGCCACAGCGCAAGGAGCTTCGCACAGTTTTCGGCGTCGCGCAGGTCAAGCACTTCCACCGGAGTATGCATATAGCGCAGCGGCAGGGACAAAACGCCGGTGGCCACGCCTACGCGGCTGATCTGGATGGGCCAGGCATCGGTGCCGCTGTGGCCGGGGATAACCTCAATCTGTACATCCATTCCCGCCGCTGCCGCAAGGGCTGTAAGCTTATCGGAAACAGAGCGGGTCGCATTGGGGCCGACACCGATAGCAGGGCCTCCGCCCAGCACAAAGGTTTCGTTTTTCGGTGCGTCGGGAGACTGACCATGGGTCACATCCACGGCAATGGCGGCCTCCGGTGCCACGCCGTAAGCGCCGGTAACCGCGCCGCGGCAGCCGACCTCCTCCTGCACCGCAAAGAGCAGAGCCACATGGCAACCCAGCGTCTGCCCCTCCAGAAGCTGCAGAGCACGAATCAGAATAGCTGCGCAGCTGCGGTCATCCATGGCCTTGCCGCAGAGACGGTTTTCTCCCAATTCAAAACACTTTGTTGTAAAGACAGCCGGAGTGCCCAGAGGAACACGGCGCTTCACTTCTTCCTCTTCAAGCCCCACGTCAATATAGAGTTTGTCCACAGGCAGAGGCTTTTCCCGCTCCTCTGCGCTGAGTATATGGGGCGGCAGTGTGTCTATAACGCCGTAAAGGGGCTCATCCGTCAGGAGTTTCACCTCCAGCGCCGGAAGCATGCGGGCATCTACTCCGCCCAGAGGCTGGAAGCGGAGGAAGCCCTTTTCATAGCCGGTCACGATGAGGCCAATCTCATCCATGTGAGCATCCAGCATCACGGTCGGAGCTGCGGCATCCGCACATTTTTTGAGCGCAATCCGATTCCCCATTGCGTCGCTGCGTATGTCATCCACCAGAGGGCGAAGCAGTTCCTCCACCACCTCCATGGCGGCATCTTCCCGACCGGAGGGGCCGGCTGCCTCACTAAGGCGGATGATTATTTCTTTAAGTGTCATTCATCCATCTCCATCACGATCTTCTTAAAGGTTCTGCCCCGAACAGCAAAGTTGGGGAACTTGTCAAAGGAGGCACAGGCCGGACTCAGCAGCACCAGATCCCCCTCTTCCGCAAGATCTCTCGCCGCATAAACCGCCTCCGTGAAATCATCTTTCCGCACAATGGGCAGAGCCGCGGCATCGTACAGAGGCGAAGCCTGCACGGCCGCAAGAATTTTTTCTGCCGTGGCACCGCACAACACCAGCGCCTTTGCATGGCGGCAGATTTCATGGCCAAGGTCATCGAAAGGTATGTTCTTGTCGTAGCCGCCGGCAATGAGGATGGGCTTCTGACGCAGGGCATGAAGTCCGGCCGTGGTTCTGGTGGGGCTGGAAGCAATGGAATCGTTGCAGTAGGTAACACCGCGGACACAGCGAACCATCTCCAACCGATGCTCCACCCCGGCGAAGCCCTCAGCCACCCGGCGGCAGACTTCTGCAGGAACCAGGTCCCCCACGGCAGCAAAGGCCGCCATATAGTTTTCCAGGTTGTGCTCACCGGGAATGCGAATGGCAGCGGCCGGCATCATGCGGCCCCTCTCCGCATAAATCTCGCCGTCCATACTGTAAACTCCTTCCACCGCTTCGCGACGGCTGAAGAAGCGGACATGGCCCGGAGCCTCGGTGGCCATGGCAGCGGTAATACCATTATCGGCATTCAGCACCAGAACATCCTCCGTCTGCTGCTGCCGGAAAATCTGCTTTTTGGCATCTATGTAGTCGTTATAATCCGGGTGGACATCCAGATGGTTGGGGCTCACATTGGTGATCACCGCCACATGGGGATGACAATTCATGCTGTGCAGCTGGAAAGAGCTGAGCTCCAGCACCACCATGTCCTCCGCTTTCATCTGCGGCAGCTTATCCAGCAGCGGTGTGCCGATGTTGCCACCCAGCCAGACCGTATAGCCGGCAGCCTTCAGCAGCTCAGCAATGATGCTGGTGGTGGTTGTTTTTCCGTCCGAGCCGGTGACCGCAAAGATCCGGCAGGGACAGAGGGCAAAAAACGCCTCCATCTCCGAAGTCAGCTTTGCCCCGGCAGCTTCCGCTTCCGCAAGAAAGCGCGGATGCAGACCCGGTGTGCGGAAAATCACATCGAAGGACAAGTCCTCCAGGTATGTTTCGCCCAGCTTGAGCTTGCAGCCACGGCTCTCCAGCACATCAGCCACTTCCCCCATAGCAGCCCGGTCACGCTTATCGCAGGCAGTCACGTCGCAGCCCGCATCCAAAAGCAAATCGATCAGGGGGCGATTGCTGACGCCGACACCCACGACGGCTATGCGCCGGCCCCTGAGAGATGTCATATATTCCTTCAAAGTCATAGCTTGCCTCCATTATAAGTAACCCCATCATTATATGCTCAGCGCCCTAAAAATTCAACAGGAAATCCTGTTGACAGCGGAGCGCTCCACGCGTTAAAATGGCACTGCGACCAAGCCGCGCAGCCGCGGGCACAAGGCGAAAGCCTGTGCGTGAGGAAAGTCCGGGCTCCATAGGGCATGGATAACGGGTAACGCCCGCCGGGGGTGACCCCAGGACAAGTGCAACAGAGATATACCGCCGCGTTTACGCGGTAAGGGTGGAAAGGCGAGGTAAGAGCTCACCCATCATCCGGAGACGGAATGGTGCTGTAAACTCTATCCGGAGCAACGCCGTGGAGGGACACATAGGCCGGCCCGGTCGTCCCGAGGAGGCGGCTGGAGCGCAGCGGCAACGCTGCGCCTAGATAGATGGCTGCAAAACACAGAACCCGGCTTACAGACTTGATCGCATCTATATGAAAAAACTGCCGGCAATACCGGCAGTTTTTTCTCTTCCGGTGTATACAAGGCAGCCCAGTCATGGTATAATTAAATTATATTTAACAAGGAGAGTTCTCTGTGAGTGAAGTTAAGCGGATTGCCGAAAGAAGCGAAATCAACCCCAGCCATACCTGGGCCATTCACGATCTGTACGAAAGCGATGAAGCCTGGGAAGCAGAATACAAGCTGCTGAAGGCTTCAGCCGGGAAAGCAAGCGCGTACATGGGTCATCTGGGCGAGAGCGCGGAAACACTCCTTTCCTACCTGCGTCTCAACGATGAGATCAGCCGTATGCTGGAGGATCTTATCAATTATGCCCAGCGCCAGAGCGACACCGATACCCGCGCGGCCCATTATCAGGCCATGGTCGGACGCATCATGTCCACGTATGTGGAACTTGGCGCCGCGCTTTCCTTTGAAACGCCGGAGCTGCTGGCCATCGATGACGAAACGCTCCGTGCATTTTATGATGCCGCACCGGCTCTGAAAACCTACCGCCGCTATCTCAATGACCAGCGCCGCCGAAAACCTCACATTCTCTCCCCGGCTGAGGAAAAGATTCTTGCCGCAGCCGGTGACATGGCACAGGCGCCGGACACGATCTACTCCATGTTCAACGATGCGGACATTGTCTTCCCCGATGCCATTGACAGCAAGGGGGAGCGCCATCCCCTCTCCCAGGCCACCTATATCTCCTGTCTGGAAAGCGAAGACCGGGCTCTCAGGAAGTCGGCCTTTGAAAACCTCTACCGCAGCTACGGAGCCTGGAAAAACACTCTTGCCGCCATTCAGAGTGCCGAGGTAAAGCAGCGCCAGTTCTTCGCGCAGATGCGCCGCTATGATTCCGCCCTGGAGCGCTCACTGGACAGCACCAACGTGCCGGTCAGCGTCTACACCAATCTCATTGAGTCGGTTCACCGAAATCTTGACAAAATGCATCGCTATGTGGCGCTTCGGAAAAAGCTTCTCGGTGTCGGAGAGCTCCATATGTACGATCTCTATACACCGCTGGTGGTCGGCGTGGACAGGTACATTCCCTATGAGGAAGCAAAGGAGACCGTATATAAGTCCCTCGCTCCCATGGGCGAGGAGTACCGCAGCATCCTGAGAGAGGGCTTCGAAAATCGCTGGATCGACGTTTATGAGAACGTCGGCAAGCGCTCCGGTGCTTACTCCGCCGGCACCTTCAAGCATCCCTTTGTTCTTCTGAATTATACAGGTACCCTCGACAGCCAGTTCACTCTGGCCCATGAGATGGGTCACGCCATACACTCCTACCTTTCCACAAAGCATCAGCCCATCGTGGACCACGACTATGTGATCTTTGTGGCAGAAGTGGCCTCCACCTGCAATGAAGCACTTTTGATGGAGTATCTGCTGAAGGAGACCAGTGACCGAAAGGAACGTGCTTACCTTATCAACCACTTCCTTGAGCAGTTCCGGGGCACCCTCTACCGCCAGACCATGTTCGCTGAGTTTGAGATGATCCTTGGTCGTCTCGCGCAGGAGGGAGAAACGCTCACCGCCGAACTTCTCAACAGCGAATACAGAAAGCTCAACCGCCTGTATTTCGGCGATGATATCGTACTGGATGACGAAATCGACATGGAATGGATGCGCATCCCGCACTTCTACTACGATTACTACGTGTTCCAGTACGCCACCGGCTACTCCGCTGCCATCGCCCTATCCCGGCGTATTCTCCGCGAGGGGGACGCGGCCATCAGGGACTACATGAGCTTTCTTTCCGGCGGCTGCAGCAGATCCCCGATCGAACTTTTAAAAATGGCCGGTGTGGATATGTCCACACCCGAACCGATCAATGCCGCGCTTCAACTTTTTGGGGAGCTTCTTGATGAAATGGAAGCGCTCATGGAGGATTGAATATGAAATACGCCTACGTTAACGGCATCATTCTTTCCGGCAAGGCCGACATGCAGCCCCTTTACGGCCACAGCGTTCTGACCGACGGAGATCGTATCGTGGACATTGTGCCGACGGGGACGGAGGACAGCAGCTACAGCAAAATTGAACTGGGTGGGAAATATATCATGCCCGGACTTATAAACCTACATGTCCACCTCCCAGCAAGCGGAAAGCCCGGTTCCAACGGCGACCCGGTCAAAAAGGTAAAGCTCCTCACCTCCAACGCACTGTTTCGCCGCATTGTCCTCATGGTCTGTGAGGGCTATGCCAAGCAGCAGCTGATGAGCGGTGTAACTACCATTCGCACCGTTGGCGGTGTTCGGAATGCGGACAGCCGCATCCGCGACCGCATCGCCGGCGGCAAGGTTGCCGGCCCGCGGATCCTTGCTTCCAACATGGCAATCTCGGTGCCCGGCGGCCACATGGCAGGCTCTCTTGCTTACGCTGCGGAGAGCGCCGAAGAGGCCAGAGCATACACCGCAAAGGTTGCAGCGGACAAACCCGACCTCATCAAGCTTATGATCACCGGCGGCGTTCTGGATGCCAGGGTGAAGGGTGAGCCGGGCGAACTCAAGATGCCCGCCGAATATGTCCGTGCCGCCTGTGACGAGGCCCATCGCCACGGACTGAAGGTAGCCGCCCATGTGGAAAGCCCGGAAGGAGTCCGTGTGGCGCTTGAAAACGGCGTAGACACCATCGAGCATGGGGCAAAGCCCGATGAGGAGATCATCCGACTGTTCAAAGAGCGGGGTGCTGCCCATGTGGCCACACTCTCCCCTGCCCTGCCCTATGCCCTCTTTGACCGCGCCGTGAGCCACGCCACGGAAATTGAGCAGTACAATGGGCAGGTTGTCTTTGACGGTATCATTGACTGTGCAATATCCTGTCTTGCTAACGGCATCCCCGTGGGGCTTGGCACCGACACCGGCTGTCCCTATATCACCCACTACGACATGTGGCGGGAGGTCAACTATTTCCAGCGTTATTGCGGCGTTACACCTGCCTTTGCTCTGTACAGCGCCACACTGGGCAACGCACGCATCGCAGGCATTGACAGCGAAACCGGCTCCGTTGAAGTGGGCAAATGCGCAGATATGATCGTCACGGCAAAAAATCCGCTCGACGATCCCAAGGCATTGCGTCACGTGGATATGGTCATTGCCCGTGGCCGACTGTTCCGCAAACCAAAGCTAAAAAAGATGCCTCGTGTGGAACTGGAGCTGGATAAATTCCTTTAAAATACATAACGGAGGATTGAAAATGGAACTCGATCTCAAGTGTTTTCCCCTGATTGCCGACATGAGCGCCGGCAAGGAGGTCGTCTGGTACAACCCCAGTCTGCACTCCATTGAGCCCACGGAAGTCACCATGGCGGACGTGGAGGATGCCGCTGCCCGTCTGCAGCGCTTTGCTTCCTATATCCGCCGCGTTTTCCCCGAGACCGAAGTCTCCGGCGGCATCATCGAGTCCCCCCTGCGCGCCATTCCCGAAATGCAGAAGCATCTCGGCGGGGACCTGCCCGGTCAGCTCTATCTGAAGTGCGACAATATGCTCCCCGTCTCCGGCTCCATCAAGGCGCGCGGCGGCATCTATGAGGTACTCTGCTTTGCTGAAAAAGTGGCCATGGAAAACGGTATGCTCAGCATCGAGGATGACTACGCCATCCTTGCCGAGCCACGTTTTACAGAGCTTTTTTCCCGTTACAGCGTTGCTGTCGGTTCTACGGGCAATCTGGGCCTGAGCATTGGCATCATGAGCGCCAAGCTGGGCTTTAAGGTGGCAGTGCACATGTCTGCGGATGCCCGCCAGTGGAAGAAGGACATGCTTCGCTCCAAGGGTGTTACCGTGGTTGAGTACGCCGGCGACTACCAGAAGGCTGTGGCCGAAGGACGCAGGCTGGCGGAAGCCGATCCCCTCTGCCACTTCGTGGATGACGAGAACTCCAAAACCCTGTTTCTTGGTTATGCCGTCTCCGCCCTGCGTCTCCGCAAGCAGTTTGAGGAGCAGGGCATTGTGGTGGACGCGGAGCATCCCCTTTTTGTCTATCTCCCCTGCGGCGTAGGCGGCGGCCCCGGCGGCGTGGCCTACGGTCTTAAGCTCTGCTTCGGTGACAACGCCCACTGCTTTTTCTCCGAACCCGTAGCCGTGCCCTGTATGCTTCTCGGGGTGATGACCGGCCTCCACGACGGCATCTGTGTTCAGGACATCGGTCTTTCCGGCAAAACCTGCGCCGACGGGCTGGCCGTTGGCCGCCCCTCCAGCTTTGTGGGTCGTGTGGTCGGTGATCTGCTGGATGGTCTTTTCACCGTGGAGGATCCTGTGATGGAGAAGCTGGTCCCCACTCTTTATGAAAAGGAAAACATTTTCATCGAGCCCAGCGCCGCTGCCGGCTTCCCCGGCTATGCGCGCATTCTGCAGGATGAAGCGTATACCGCCCGCTTCCGTGAAGACGCACTGAAAAACGCCACGCACATCGTTTGGGCCACCGGCGGCAACATGGTTCCCCCGGACGAACGGGAAAAATACCTCCGTGCATAAGGAAACAGCTCACCGCAGAAGCGGTGAGCTGTTAACAATTTTACTTGTTGCCGGGAAAGACAGCGATGATCTCGATCTCGCAAAGGACTTTCTTGGGCACTTCACGGACTGCCACGCAGGAACGGGCGGGCTTCCCGGTAAAATACTGGGAATAAACACCGTTGAACGCGCCGAAGTCCTCCATATTGGCAAGGAAGCAGGTGGTCTTCACAACATCCGTGAAGCTGAGACCGTTGGCTTCCAGAAGACCCTTGATATTCAGGCAGCAGCGGTGAGCCTGTTCCTCGATCGTGGTCCCAACGATCTCACCGGTGGCCGGATCCAGAGGGATCTGCCCCGAGGCGAAGAGAAAGCCATTGACCGCGATGGCCTGGGAATAAGGACCAACGGCAGCGGGTGCATTGGGTGTCGATGTGATGTTCATGTTTCGTCCTCCAAAGATTTTTATCGTTTTGCCAAATGGTAACCATTTGACTGTAGCTTTCGCTCAATCTGGTGAATATGGGCCTGGTCGATGGTTTCCAAAACCATGGTGACCATGCATTCGCTGACATCGGAATGACGGTCCTCCCGGGCATGGTGAATGCTGACAACGTTGGCCCCCGTGGAAGATATCACCTGCAGCAGCTGGATCAGGTTGCCCGGCTTATCAACGACTTTTGTCGAGATTTCCACAATCCGGCCGGAATTGGACAAACCTTTCGTGATCACGCGGGACAGCATGGTGACATCCACGTTGCCGCCGGAAACCACACAGACAGTCTTTCCGCTTGTGATATTGACCTGCCCGCTCATCACCGCAGCCACAGAGGCAGCACCGGCTCCCTCAGCCACCGTTTTCTGACTTTCCAGAAGGAAAAGGATGGCAGACGCAATTTCATCTTCACTGACAGTCACAATCTCGTCTACATATTTTCTGCACAGCTCAAAAGTCAGCGCACCGGGCTTTTTAACGGCAATTCCGTCGGCGATGGTGGAAACCTCACTCAGCTCAGACCGCTCCCCTCGCTGTAGCGAGGTGTACATGGAGGCCGCGCCCGCCGCCTGTACGCCAATAACCCGACAGGATGGCTTCTGCTTCTTGATGGCATAGGCGATGCCGCTGATGAGTCCGCCCCCGCCAATGGGCACCACCACCTGCGTCACATCATGCAGCTGCTCCAGAATTTCCAAGCCAATGGTCCCCTGTCCGGCAATAACAAGGGAATCGTCAAAGGGATGGGCAAAGGTGTAGCCCTGCTCCTTTGCCAGGCGCTCCGCCTCCCGGGCGGCATCGTCATAGACACCGGGTATCAGAACTACCTCTGCGCCATAAGCCTTCGTAGCTTCCACCTTGCTGATGGGCGCACCGGCGGGCATACAGATGATCGACCTGACCCCCAGCTTTGTGGCGGACAGAGCTACGCCCTGCGCGTGGTTTCCAGCAGAGCAGGCGATCACACCCACGGCGGCTTCCGCTTCCGTCAGCGAGCGGATTTTATTATACGCTCCCCGGAGCTTAAAGGCACCGGTCAACTGCAGATTTTCTGCCTTGATGTACACATTGGCACCCAACTTCGGTGCCGGGTCCAACGGCGTTTTCCGCGCGATCCCTTCCAGGGCCTTCCGCGCATCCCGGATCATATCCAGCGTCAGCATGAAAAGCAACTCCTTAAAACGTAAATAGTACAACTATGGAAAAAACATAAACGCTTTTGAACGGGTGTTTCAGCTCTTCATCTCCTCGCAGAAGTTCACACCTTTGATCATGCAGGTCTCGGTCACAACCTCGCCATGAGCAATGTTTCCAACCAGTTCCAGTTCCAGCGCGTAGGCCCGACAGCCTTCACCGCAGCTGCCGTAAGCTTCCAAACCGACAAAACGGGCAAAGCCTTTCATATCACCAAGAACCGCACCGAGGGGTGTATCAGCCCCCAACTCCAGATACACGGTCATATTTCGGGAACGCTTAACCCGCGAGGTATCGATTCTGTCCAGCGTTACGAGAACTATGTAGATAAACACACAGAGTACAATGGCGCATTCATAGTAGCCGGCACCCGCCGCAAGCCCCATGCAGGAGGAGGACCAGAGCCCGGCTGCCGTGGTAAGGCCGGAGACATGGCGTTTGCCGGTAACGATGATACTGCCAGCACCAAGAAAGCCTATTCCGCTGACCACCTGCGCCGGCATGCGGAGCATATCGCCGCCATATCCAAGTTCCATGGTGACAAACTCGCTGGTGAGCATGACGGAGGCAGAGCCGATACAGACCAGCAAGTGAGTTCGCATGCCGGCAGCGTGCTGCCGCCTGCCACGGCTGATGCCAATGATCCCGCCGCAGAAAGCCGCAATCAACAGACGCAGAAACATAGAGAGCATATTCAGCTCCCGAAGATAATCGAGCCACCAATAGAAGTCCATATCACTGCTCCTTTCTGTTAGTAGCTATGCGCAACGGGCTGCGGAAATGCCGCAGCCCGTTGATGATTTCAGGATACTTTACTTGTTGTACTGCGCCTCGGAGTCCTCCTCAGGGGCGTAGTCAACGGGCATGTCGGGGGCCTGGGGAGCATTGGGATCTTGCACATCGCTCTTCTCGAAGCGGGCCATGAGCATGGGCGCAAAGATGCTGGCCACAGAAAGGACGATCAGCACCCAGCTGACGGGGCTCTCAAAGAGAACGCCGATGCTGCCGCCGCTGACACGGAGCGCTCCGCGGAGACCCTTTTCGCTGATGGGGCCAAGGATCAGGGCGAGAACCACGCTGGCGTTGTTCAGATCGAACTTACGCATACCGTAGCCCAGCACGCCGAAGATCAGCATGACAACGACATCGCTCATATTGCGATGGATGGCGTAAGAGCCGATGAAGCAGAGAACCGTGACCACGGGTATCAGAATCTTGTCGGAGAGACGGGAGATCTGCGCAAAGCCGCGGCAGCCGATGAGGCCGATCCCCAGCATAAAGAACTGCACCAGAACGAAGCCGGCGAAGAAAGTATACGTCATGGCGGCATGCTTGGTGAAGAGCTCGGGACCCGGAGTGAGACCCTGAATGATCAGGCCGCCCATAAGAACGGCGGTAACACTCTCGCCGGGAATACCGAGGGTGAGCATGGGAATGAGAGAGCCGCCGGTAACGGCGTTGTTGGCAGCTTCGGAGCCGCAGACGCCTTCCATGGCACCGTGGCCAAAGTCTTCCTTGTGCTTGGAGAACTGGCGGGCAGTGTTGTAGCCCATGAAGCAGGCAATGGAAGCACCGGCACCGGGAAGAATACCAATGATGTTGCCGATGATCCAGCTGCGCAGAACAGTGGGCCAGAGCATATTCTTTTCCTGACGGGTCAGGGCGATCTTGTCGGTAAACTTAGCAGCCTTGGCGCGCTGCTTGATCTCCTTCTCAGCCAGAATAAAGACCTGAGACATGGAGAAAAGACCAATCAGAGCACAGGTGGTGTTGATGCCCTCAGCCAGGAAGGCCTGACCAAACATGAAACGCTTGGTGCCGTCGATGGGGTCCAGACCGATGGTGGAAATCAGCAGACCGAGAGCCCCGGACATAAGACCCTTAACCATGGACTTACTGGAAACACCGGCAATGATGCTGAGACCGAAGATGCCCAGCCAGAACTTCTCGGCGGACATGAACTTCAGAGCCAGCTGAGCCAGCAGCGGAGAGAAGAAATAAAGGGAGATGCAGCTGAGGAGGCCGCCCCAGAAAGAGCTCCAGCAGGCAGTGGCCAGAGCCTTGCCGGCCTTACCCTGCAGGGTCATCTGGTAACCCTCGATGGCGGTAGCGGCGGAGGCAGGAGTGCCGGGGGTGTGGATCAGAATGGCGGAAATGGAGCCGCCGAAGATAGCGCCGCAGTAGATAGCGCCGAGGACGATCAGACCGGTATCCGCTTCCATGGTGAAGGTCAGAGGCAGCATAAGAGCCACACCCATGGCCGCAGAGAGGCC
This sequence comes from Oscillospiraceae bacterium, assembly GCA_015068055.1. The sequence continues at coordinate 38,002 of SVLG01000009.1, forward strand.
GGGCAGGCAGCCGATGACGATACCAAGGGCAACACCGCCGATCATGGCAAGGAGGTTGAAAAGGGTCAGGGCGCTAACAAAGCCCTGCGCCATAAGCTGTAAGGTTTCACCCATAACTTATACCCTCCTTAAAACAGCAGGCCCTTGGGCAGCTTAACACCAAGGAACAGCACAAAAGCCAGATAGATCATCACGTCCACACCCACCACAGTGATTGCACTGTGAACAACAGGGACACGCAGATAGACAAGCGCGGCCACCAGATAAATCGTGGTAGCGCTGAAAAAGCCCAGATACTTTATCATAAAGAAATAGACGATGACAAGGGCAAAGGAAATAAAGAACTGCTTGGGCTGAAAGCCTTCAAAAACCTCGTCCACACCGCTCTCAACACCAAACTTACGGGCGCGCAGAACCATCTGAACAAGATAAAGGGTGGTAAGACCAAAGAGCAGGACAATGGTAAACCGGGGGTAGGCCTTACTGCTGTCGCTGAGATCAAAGCTGTAAACATAGAAAAAAGCGCAGACAGCATACATGAAGGCTACGACACCGATGTCGGTTTTCTTCATTTTCACGGGGGACATACCTCCTTAACGCTTTCTTAGCAAATCTATAAAATGAAGGGCGGGATACCCCACCCTTCATTCAGATACGATTTGCAGATTACTCGAACCAGAAGCCGGTAGACAGGCCTTCGGTGAACTCCTGCTGCTGCTCAATGAGAGCGGCGGTGGTGGCGGCATCCTTGTAGTCGGTGGCGAAGGAGGAAGCGGCCTCGAGGTACTCAGCATCTTCCATGGTCTGACGGAAGGCTTCCTCATAGAAAGCGACCATCTCTTCGGTCACACCGGCAGGAGCCACGACGCAGCGGGAGGAGCCCAGCCACTGATCGTAGTAGCCCTTCTCACCCAGAGTGGGGGCGTCGGGATACTCGGGAACGCGCTCAGCGGAGAAGGCAGCCAGAACCTTCACGTCGGTACGGCCGGCGATGTCGGCGACCTTGGCGACGCACCAGTCAGCCTCGCCGCCCAGCAGACTGGTCAGCTCGTCAGCGGTGTTGCCCTGGGGCAGGTCGGTGTAGGTGAAGCCGGCGGACACGGCGAAGGCCTGAGCGCCGATGTGGTTGGAAGCCTGGGCACCGTTGGTGGAGGCAACCGTGTTGTTCTCCTTGGCGTAAGCCACGAGGCCGTCGATGTCCTCGAAGCGATCCTCGTCAGCGCGGACGATGACCAGAGAAGTCTCGGTCACGTGGTTGCAGATGGCGGTGAAGTCGGCGGTGGTGTAGGTGCCAAGTTCCTTAACGATGGAGCTGTTGAAGTTGGGCAGGTTCATGAAGCCGATGGTCATGCCGTCGGGCTCAGACTCAGCCAGCTGAGACCAGCCGATGGAGCCGGAACCGCCGTCAACGTTCTCGATGACGATGGTCTGACCAATGTACTTCTCAGCGAACTGAGCAAGGATACGGGCGGTGACGTCGGTACCATTGCCGGCCTTGTAGGACACGATCATGGTCACGGGGCCGTCGGGAGCCCAGGCAGCCTCCTCCGGGAGCCTCGGCAGCAGGAGCTT
>SVLG01000091.1 GCA_015068055.1 Oscillospiraceae bacterium
ATACTCCACGCAGACGCCCTTTTTCACCTTCTCGCCGCCGCCCAGCCGCTTCATCAGCCGCTGCAGGGCAGCGGGCATGGTTTCCAGCATACTCTCCGGGAGGCCGGCGGCGCCGATGGCGTGCACGCCCTTTTTGTCCCGGTAGAACTTTCTGTGCAGACGCAGCCCCGCCGGGCCGTCCGCCATGACCATGACGCCGAGTCCCTGCGCTTTGGCTGCGTCGGAGCTTTCCCCCGCCGCCCCGGACACCAGCTTGCTGGCGTTGCCGATGACGCTGAGCACGCCGCCGTGGGCCGCCGCAGCGCCTACGTTGAGATAAGCCAGCTGCTCATTTGTGAGCGTTTTCACCGCTTCCTCCACGGGAAGGGCCTCATCATAAACTGCCGTCTGCATTTCGATGGCCGCGGCATCCACGCAGATGCGCGGCACATGGGCCGCGATTTCTTCCTGCGCCCATTTCTCCGGGCACCAATCGGCAAAGTCCGGCCTGCCGCCGCAGTGTCTCGCCTGCAGCGTCACTGCTTCACGATCCAGCGTCAGCACAGTCGCTATCTTCGTATCCGCACTGGAATTGCCCACGCGGACGATATAATCCCCGGCTTCCAGCACAAAGGCCGAGCGCTGTTCGTCGTAGGAGGCCATATCCCGGAGTCGGAAACCGATCTCCACACCGGCGCTCTCCCCCGGTGCAAGCTCAGCAGTCTTGGCAAAGCCCGCCAGATCCTGCCGCGGCTTATCCAGCTTTCCCCAGGGCGCGGAAAGGTACACCTGCACCACTTCCTTGCCGGGGCGGCTGCCGGTGTTGGTAACCCTTGCGCGCACCGTGATGCACTCGCCCTCTGCGCGCACGCTCTCGCAGTGGGTTTCAAAGCTTGTGTAGCTGAGGCCGTAACCAAAGGGAAAGAGGGCCTTTTTTCCAACCGCATCGAAGTAGCGGTAGCCAACGTAAACGCCTTCCCTGTAGCGGGTGTCGGCCTTGTTGCCGAAGTCGCCGATGTCGCAGTAATCCTCCCAGCGTGACCATGTGGTACTCAGCTTGCCGGAGGGGTTCTGTTTGCCCAGCAGAATATCCGCCAGGGCATGGCCGCTCTCGCTGCCAAGCTGGGACATGATGAGGATGTTCCCTACCTCGCTCACCTCGCCAAGATCCACTACACCGCCGGTGTTGATAATAAGCATGAATCTCTCGTACTTCTCGTTCAGTGCCAAAATGTCCCGCTTTTCCGAGGTGCCAAGCTTCACATCGTCCTCCACCGGGCGGTCGTTTCCCTCGCCGGAGAGACGGGAGAGAACGTAAATGGCGGTATCACCCTCGCCGTCCAAAGGCAGATCATGCTCCGGTTCCGGCATCACCGCGCCCATGGCCGCCAGTATGGCCATCTCGCCGTTGGCTTTGGCTCTGGCCTTTACATCTTTAATAAACTGCTTTCTGGCCCCGGCGCGCAGCGCGGCGTAGGCATCCAGCCACGCATCCGTGGTAACGGTGAAACCCGCGGCGCGCAGCCCCTCCTCCACGGTGACAAAATACCGGGAGTTCACCTCGCCCGAGCCGGTACCGCCCTTGACCGTGCCGCGGACACCGCAGCCGTAGGCCGCAATCTTTCCGGGCTTATTAAGCGGGAAAGCCCCGTTGCTTTTAAGCAAAACCGTACACTCTCCCAAATGTGCGCGGACAAAGTCCGCATGCTGCTTTTCATAATCGAATAATCCCATACTCCCACCCTCCGCTTTGTTTATAGTGTTTATCATACTATACCCGGCAAATGATGGCAACCGAAAGTCACTGCCACCCATGAATTACTATGCAGCCGGAAGGACCTTGCGGGCATTTTTTCCCACGGCTTTCCAGCGCCCACTCTGAAGCTGCCCGTGTATTTGGGTTTTGTTATCTGTTATATTAATGTTTGTTATTCTTAATATAGATATCCACGCCCTCCAAGCCGTTGATTTTAAGTACGGCGCGAACCCTATATATCGGTCTCAAGCCGGCAATTCCGTCTCATTATTTCATACTCACGGGAAAAACAATCCAAATTCCCCCGTTAAAACCCGGCTGTTTCTCGGCCTTTTGCCCTATTTTACGGCATTTTGCGGATTTGACCATCAGCAAAAGCAAATAACGGTGAACCACTCCTCAATAATGGATATGACAATTCTCAAATGGACAGACAAAGTTCATATGATTAAAATAAGAACCAACATAGTTTGATCGCTAATCAAACGAAAAATAGGAGGATGAAAAATGAAAAGCAACAGAATCCGCATTCTTGCATTGCTTCTGGCTCTGATTTGTCTGCTGACCGCCTGCTCCGCCGGCGGCTCCACCGAGACGGCTCAGGAAACTGAGGTCAAGGCGGAAACCAAGGAAGAGTCCGCTTCCGAAGCCGCCCCCGAGACTGCTGCTGTCTCTTCCAAGGACACCATCAATCTGGTCCTGAACCAGATCATTGAGACTATCAACCCCTGGGACAAGGACCTTCTGGTCGGCAACCAGCTGATGTATCAGTGCTACGACACGCTGTTCTTCTACACCGATGCCGGTGAGTTCGAGCCCCGTCTGGCCGAGTCTTACACCGTCAACGAGGACGGCACCCTCTACACCTTCAAGCTGCGCAATGACGTTGTGTTCCACAACGGCGCTCCCATGACCGCGGATGACGTGGCCTGGTCCCTGAACTACGAGTACAGAGACGGCCCCTACACCACCAGACGCAACAACGTCAGCTGCTTCGTCGATGCCCGCGTGGTGGACGAGACCACCGTCGAAGTTGAGATCGCCAACAGCGACAGCACCTTCCTGCCCTTCGTCTCCCAGTACGGCTTCATCCTCTGCAAGGACGAGTTCCTCGCCGCCGAGGAAGCCGGCATTGTCGGCACCGAGTGGGTCCCCTTCGGCACCGGTCCCTATGTCATCACCTCCTTCAACCCCGATGCCATGATCACTCTGGAAGCCTTCCCCGAGTACTACCGCGGTGAGGCCCGCATCAAGAACATCAACTATCAGGTCCTGCTGGACAACAACACCATCACCATCGCCTTCGAGGCCGGCGACCTGGACTTCATCTCTGTTCCCACCGCCAGTTGGGGCAACATCAGCTCCAACCCCAACTACACCACTTATCTCTCCCCCACCAACCATGTCAGCTGGTTCATGATCAACTCTCACGAAGGTCCCCTGAGCAACAAGCTGGTCCGTCAGGCTCTGTCCTACGGCATGGACCGAGAGACCATGTGCATCATCGCTTACGACGGTCTGGCTCAGCCCGCCTACACCTATTTCAACGCTGACACCGTCTTCGGCGCTCTCACCGTGGAAGAGATGGAAGCCGCCGGCATCAACACCTACCAGTACAACCCCGAAAAGGCCAAGGAGCTGCTGGCTGAGGCCGGTTATGCCAACGGTCTGGATCTCGGCACCCTGTACAGCATCAACAGCAGCTACTGGGAGAAGATGTCCACCGTGTTCCAGGACAACATGCGCGACATCGGCGTTACCGTCAATATCGAGCTGGCCGACTCCTCCACCTGCCGTTCTCACCGCTTTGACCTTGACTACGATCTCTGCACCTCCGGCAACAACATGACTCCCGACGTCAGCGCCATTCTCTACTCTCACCGCTACGTCTCCGAAGAAGACATCGCTGCCGGCAACCAGACCGAGCTGCGTCTGCAGAACATGGAGCTGGACCAGCTGCTCCGCGAGACCATTGAGCTGAGTGACCGCGAGGCTCAGGAAGCCAACTATCTGGAAGCCATCCGCATCATGCAGGAAGAGGTCTACTGCCTGCCCACCTTCCATAAGTCCATCCCCTACGCCTACTACAATGATCTGGTCTGCGAAGAGATCAACACCAACTACTACCACGTTTACAACTTCTACTGGAAGTAATCTGACTGTAATCTGAAAGTTTCAATGCTGTGGGCTGCCCGGTTAGTCCGGGCAGCCCATATGTGATATATTTCAGGAAAGGTGGAAACTCATGATTCGTTATGTCCTTCGTCGACTGGCCATGATGCTGCTGGTCCTCGTTGGTGTTGCCTTCGTCGTGTTCAGCATCATGGAGCTCACCCCCGGTGACCCGGCTGTTATGATGCTGGGCGATAACGCTTCAGCGGAGGAAATGGCCGCATTCCGCGAAGCCAACGGCCTGAACAACCCATTCTTTATCCGTTTCTTTGACTATCTGTACAAGCTTGTCACCAAGTTTGATTTCGGCACATCCTGGCTGTCGAACCGTCCCATTCTCGGCACGCTGCTGGAGCGCGTACCCGTTACGCTGATCATCGCTTTCTCCAGTATTGCCTTTGCCAGCCTGATCGGTGTCTCCCTCGGCGTGTTCTCTGCCGTAAAGCAGTATTCGCCGCTGGATTATTTCGCCCGCATTACCGCCATGATCTGCGCGGCTGTGCCTGTGTTCTGGCTGGGCATGATGCTGGCCATTCTCTTTGCCCTGAAGCTTCACTGGCTGCCCGCCAGCGGCATCGGCTCCTGGAAGCACTTCATTCTTCCCATGCTGACTCTGGGCATCCCCTATTCGGCCAGAATCCTCCGCTCCACCCGCTCTTATATGCTGGAAGCCGTCCGTCAGGACTACATCCGCACCGCAAGAGCCAAGGGCGTGCCTGAGCGCAAAATCATCTGGCAGCACGCCTTCCAGAACATCTGCCTCCCCGTTATCAACACCATTGGTGTCTATGTAGGTTCTCTGCTGGGCGGTGCGGTCGTAACGGAAACCGTTTTCGGCTGCAACGGTCTCGGAAGCTTTATTACCAATGCCGTTAAGCGCAAGGACATCCCGGCTGTCACCGGCGGCACGATTTTCCTTGCCGGTATCTTCTCTCTGATTCTACTCTCGGTAGACCTGATCCACGCTGCCATTGATCCCCGAATCAGAGCCCGCTATGCAAGGGGGAAAAAGAAATGAACAAACAGAACAGGCATATGTCCCGCAGTCAGGAGACTGTTTATCGCTTCTGTAAAAACAAAATTGCTCTGCTGGGCGTTTTCATCGCCATATTGCTTGTGGTCGTGATCATTTTTGCCGAGCAGATTTCTCCCTACGAAGCCGGTGTCATCAACAACGTGAAGGTCCGTCTGCAGGGTCCCAGCGCCGAGCATCTCTTCGGCACGGATGCCTACGGACGCGACATTTTCACCCGCGTGATCCACGGCGCCAAGTATACGATGCTCATCTCGCTGGCTTCCTGTCTGGCTGCTCAGCTCGTTGGTTCCATTC
>SVLG01000092.1 GCA_015068055.1 Oscillospiraceae bacterium
GAACGCCGCGTCTATGTAGGCACGGCTGCTGACGGTGGGAAAGACCCGCAGATCCTCAATGCAGTCCTTATCCCTGCACCCGGAGTAGATTTTTTTCGTGTGTATGCAAACAGCTTCCCGGATACTGGCCGAGCTGTCTACCGGCCCGGGCACGACCCTGTCTGCCATGCAAATTCCTCCTCCTATCAAAGTTCAGTACAGTCTATGCACAAACTCGCGCTGTGTGACTTGACGCTTCGGGGAAAATCCCTTATTATGATAGGAATAAAGGAAGGTGTTTGTATGGAAGAACGCTACGGAGTGCTTCGTGAAAAGCTGGATATCAAGATCCTGCTCCTCTTTATCCTGCGGCGTTTGCCGGGTGTCTGTGATGCGGAGACGCTGGCGGAGCTTGTGATGCGGGACGCGGGCGTAGGTTATTTTGAGTACGCCGAGTGTTTGGGTGAGCTGGAGGATGCGGGCCACGTAAAGCGGCTGCGGGACGGTTTCCAGATCACGGAGAAGGGGGACAGAAACTGCGCCATTGTGGAGAGCAGTCTGCCCTACACCATCCGCAGCCGACTGAGTCGGCTCATGGAGCCCATTGCCGCGGATATGCGCCGTCAGGCGCTGATCACCGCGGAGCATCAGCAGGAGGAGGATGGGTGTCGGGTACATCTTGCCATGTCCGACGGCATCGGCTGTATCTTTGATCTTCGGCTTCTCTGTGCTGGGGACGAACAGGCGGAACTCATCGAAAAGAACTTCCGCAGCAGCGCAGAGGACTATTATAATAAAATTATGCAGCTTCTCAGTGAGGAGCGATAAAAAAAGCAGCCCATACGGGCTGCTTTTTTTATCGTTATTCTTACAGCATGGCGCTGCCGCCGCAGACGATCCAGCAGGCCAGAGAGCCGACTGTCAGGGCGCTGACATACACGTGACCGCTTCTGCGGTTCAGGAAGGTGCAGAGGAGGCTGAAAACCAGTACCTGTGGCACAAAGACGATCATCAGTGACATGAAGGGACCGCCGAAGGTGCTGCTGAAGAGCAGGTCAGCACCGGGGCCAATGTCCATGAAGAAGGGGATGTACTCGATGAGCACCATGATGAGGATGCCGCCCACCATGCAGAGGGCATAGCGCCACCAGCAGGAAAGGAAGGCTTTCACACCCGGCTGTGAGGCTTCGGGTACACGGCTCTGACCGAAGATCTTGGCGTTATTCATCAGGAAGAAGAGGGCGAATACGGGGATGTACACAAAGAACTGGCCCAGTCGCGGTGCGTTGAAGGTCTTGAAGAAGGGCCAGATGAAGCGAAAGTCCAGTTGGAAGAGAGCGGTGCAGAGGCTCAGCAGGAGATAAACCCAGCCAAGCATCAGCGCCACCACCCCAGCAGACTTGCCAAAGAGGCACCAGTCAATCCGCTCTGCCTTATCCGGGGAGGAGAGCCCCAGATCGTAGTAGTCCATGGGCGTGCCGGCTTTTTTTACCTTCTTCCATGTCATCGCTGTGGTACCGAGCATCACGAGGATCAGGAAGACGTACCAGGTCCAGAAACCATTGCCGATGGTCATGCGGAAAATCCCTTCCGGCAGAGGAAGCAGGCCATGACCCAACTGGGTCAGGAAGGGATAGGTGAAGCCGGAAATCAGCATGGTGATGACGGCTGCCTTCCACCACTTTTTCCGACTCGGGCAGGGCTTTGAGGGGAACGGCTGGCAGACAGAGCGGAAAGCGGGAAGCTCCGTCAGCAGCAGGAACAGAGGCAGCATGCTGCCGAGAGCGCATAGGGTAGCCAGCAGCACCAGACACTCCTTGGCCCAGTAGACGAGATCGTTATCGTCCAGAGTCAGCGGATGCCCCAGTGAGCTGCCGAACCAGTCCATAGCTGTGGCAAGAGCGAGCTTGTTGTGGGTAGCAAGACGATGGTTGGTGTTGAGAAGCTGTATCCGGCGGGCGGTACCCTCACCAAAATAGCCGTAGGTTTCGTTCCACTCAGCCTCTTCCGGCTCACAGCCGAGGAACTCACAGCGAAGAGGACTCCGGATGAGATCATCGCTTACGATGTCCTCATAATCGCGGAAATAGTTGAACTCATCGTACTTGCTTTGCAGGAGCAGGACGTTATTGAAAGCGGGGGCGGTTTCGCTGCAGGCCCCGTCGGTGAAAAGCTCACCGCATTGGAGAACCACTGCCCGGGGTGCCAGCGGCGTGCCGGCATAGGCAGCCGCCACGCTCCAACTGGACCAGGTGCCCATGGAGTGACCGGAGACGGCCATTTTTTCACCGATGACGAAGCTGCGTTCTGCCAGCCATTCCCAGGCAATCTTGCCGCCCATGGAGCTGTCCAGCAAGGCACTGCCGTCGGTGCCGGTGGAGTAGACATCATTGAAAAAGTCCAGATTGGAGAAGTTCATCATGACACGGTAACGCGTGGCGCCGCCGATCTCCTTGATACCGTCAGGCCCCTCCGTACCATAGTTTACGCTGAGCTTGTGGTTGGTCCAGCCGCGCGCGGCCATGCCCTCGCTGCTGTAGCCGTGGCCGTACTCGTCCAGAGAGAGTACCACATAGCCCCGGCGCGCCAGCTCGATGGAATAGGCGGCATTGGTCTCCCGGTCATTCTGATAGCCGTGCAGCAGCAGAACGGCGGGAGCGGGCGTCTCCGCGGTAGCATTCTGGGGCTTATAGAGCTTGCCGGTGAGATACTCAAAGTCAGAGTAGGGGATTTTAACGGTACCAACCTCCACGCGGCCCCAGCTGCGCTGAATGCCGTCAGCGATGGTCATGAAGCCGAAGCAGAAAAAGGTCAGCGCGAGCAGGAGGATGAGATAACGGCGGGTGCGTGTCGTTTTCATGGCAGAACCTCCTCAATGAAATATGTTTACTTTTTGTTCTTCTCCCAGATTACCTTGAGTCCGTTGAGCAGAAGATCCGGCTCATAGCGGATCTCTCTGCGGCAGTGGGGAATGACACAGGCGGCCAGACCGCCGGTGGCGATGACGGTTGTGGAAGAACCCAGCTCCGCTTCCATGCGCTCGATCATCCCATCCAGCATGGCAGCGGCTCCGTAAATGGCACCGCTCTGCATACAGGTGATGGTGTTGGTGCCGATGCAGTGTTTGGGGGCTTCGATGGAGATGTCGGGAAGCTGTGCGGTACCGCCGGCCAGGGCGTTCATGGAGAGAACAACGCCCGGGGAAATAGCACCACCGCGGAAAGCGCCGTCCTTGTCGATGGCGGTGATGGTGGTGGCGGTGCCCATGTCGATGACGATCAGCGGGGGAGGACAGAGGGCGAGGGCGGCCACCGCGCCGACGGCCAGGTCGGCGCCCAGCTGGGCCGGGTTATCAATGCGGATGTTGAGCCCGGTCTTGATGCCTGCGCCCACTACCAGCGGTTCCTTGCCGCAAAGAAGGTGCACAGCACCCCGGAGAGTATTGGTGACGGCGGGGACAACCGAGGAGATAATGGCACCCTCCAGCTCCCGGCAGTCGATGTTGTCAAAGCTCAGCACATCGCGGATGATAACAGCGTATTCGTACTCGGTTTTTACCGGATCGGTGGTAAGGCGGGACAGGGAGTGGGATTGGCCATCTTCCAGACAGCCAAGTACGATGTGGGTATTTCCTACGTCAATGGCAAGGATCATACATGTTCCTTTCTTCCGATGCGGATCAGTCGTACAATGGTGGGGCAGAGCAGGACGTTCACGGCCAACTCTACCAGGAAGTTTGCACCCACCAGACCAAGGATCATATAGCGGCCCACAGATTCACCGCCGGCCCAGCTCTGAATGGTGGGCATGAAGAAGAGAAGACAGCCGATAAGGAAGATGCCGGTGTTTACCACGGGGCAGAGTACCGCGCTTACCGCCACGGCCGCGGTCTGGTTCAGCTTTTCAACCAGCTTGTAGGCGTACCCGGCCACAAGACCGGCGGCTGTACCCTTTACGAGGACGGTGATGATGGTGCCGGGGACGTTCACGGCCAGGAAGGCGCCAGCGTCACCGCTGAGAAGCACCGCCATGCCGAAAACAAAGCCCAGCCAGCCGCCGCCAAGCGCACCGTAGAGGGCGGCTCCCACCACGATGGGCACAAGCACCAGCGAGATGGAGAAGACACCAAAGCGAATAAAACTGCCCAGCAGCTGCAGAACAACAACGATGGCCGAAAAAAGGGCCAGTCCTACCAACCGCCGGGTCTTCTCATGGGTATTGCTCATATTCATTTCCTCCTTGCTGCTGCTCCTGTCATGCAGGATGCAGCGCAGTATTACAACATAATTATAAAAAACACGCGGCTTCCTGTCAAGTATGGCAGCATAGCTTTTTCTCTTTACAGTTTGCTCGTTTTAAGGTATTCTTATAGGGTTGAAAATAATGTGAACAGGAGAAACTATGGACAGCATTATTGCCATTCTTGCCAGAGAATTCAATCAGCGTGCGGACTACGTGGAAAACGTTGTTCGTCTTCTGGACGAGGGGAATACCGTCCCCTTTATCGCCCGTTATCGTAAGGAACTTCATGGTACCATGGACGATCAGCTGATCCGCGAGATCGCCGACCGTGTGAAATATTTGCGTAATCTGGCCGAGCGCCGGGAGGAGATCCGCAGCGCCATCGCCGCCCAGGAAAAACTTACGGAAGAGCTTTCCGCCGCCCTGGATGAGGCCGTGACGCTCTCTGCGCTGGAAGATCTTTACCGTCCTTATAAGCCCAAACGCCGTACCCGTGCTTCCATGGCCCGGGAAAAGGGCCTTGGCCCGCTGGCAGAGCTGCTATATGCGCAGGAACTGCGCGAGGGCGAGCTGCCGGCTCTGGCTGCGGAGTACATCAACGAGGACCTGGGGGTGGAAAGCGCAGAGGCGGCCCTGCAGGGTGCCTCGGACATCATTGCCGAGGCCATCAGCGACGATGCCGCCATTCGCGGCGATCTCAAAAACCTTTACCGCAGCCGCGGCGAGGCCGGTTCCTCCGCCCTTACCGAGGAGGACAGCGTCTATAAACAGTATTACGACTTTCATGAACCGGTACACCGGCTTCAGAGCCACCAGATTTTGGCTTTGAACCGCGGTGAGAAGGAAAAGTTCCTGAAGGTGGAACTGAATGTGGAAGACCGTGAAGCGCTTTCCTCCATCAAGCGGCGCATCATCCGTCCGCTGAGTGTTTCGGCCCCC
>SVLG01000010.1 GCA_015068055.1 Oscillospiraceae bacterium
GTGCTGCGCTCGGAATTTGAGGCCATGCCCTCCGTGTCCATCGACTATGGCGTGATGGAGAAGGCGGAGAATATCTGGGTGCTGGCCGGTGCCTTCGGCTGGGACGATGTGGGCAGCTGGCTGGCGGTGGAGCGCTTCAACAAGAGTAACGAGGACGGCAACGTCATCAGCGGCGACTTTATCACCGTCAACACCCACAACTGCATCCTGCAGGGCCGGGACAAGCTCATCGCCACAGTGGGCGTGAAGGATCTTATTGTAGTGGATGCCGGCGACGCCCTGCTCATCTGCCAGAAGGACAGTGCGGGCGACATCAAAAAGGTGCTGGAAGCCCTGAAGGACAGCAAGCGAACGGAGTATGTGTAATATGAAAAAAGCATTGATTACCGGTATTACCGGACAGGACGGATCCTATCTGGCCGAGCTTCTTCTGGAGAAGGGCTACGAGGTCTACGGCCTCTGGCGCAGAAAGAGCAGCGTGGACTATGGCAACGTGGAGCATATTAAGGATAAGATCCGCTTTATCTACGGCGACATGACCGACATGGCTTCTCTCATCCGTGCCATGCGCATCTCCGGGGCCGATGAGATTTATAATTTGGCCGCCCAGAGCTTTGTGACCACCAGCTGGGAGCAGCCGCTGGCCACGGCGGAGATCGACGGCGTGGGTGTTACCAATATGCTGGAGGCTATTCGCACCGTGAAGCCCGAGGCAAGGTTCTATCAGGCCTCCACCTCGGAGATGTTCGGTCTGGTGCAGGAGATCCCCCAGCGGGAGACCACGCCCTTCTATCCCCGCAGCCCCTACGGTGTGGCCAAGCTCTATGGCCACTGGATTACGAAGAACTACCGGGAGAGCTTCGGTATGTACGCCTGCTCCGGCATCCTTTTCAACCATGAGTCCGAGCGCCGGGGCAAGGAGTTTGTCACCCGGAAGATCACCGACGCGGCGGCCCGCATTGTGCTGGGCAGGCAGGACTGTCTCTTCCTCGGCAATATGGATGCCAGACGCGACTGGGGCCATTCCCGGGACTACGTCCGGGCCATGTGGCTGATGCTGCAGCAGGAAAAGCCCGATGACTATGTGGTGGCCACCGGCGAAACCCGTACGGTGCGCGAATTCGTATCCGCCGCCTTTGCCGCGCTGGGTGTGAAGCTGCGCTTTGAGGGCGCAGGTGTGGAGGAAGTGGGCATTGACTGCGCCACGGAGAAGACCGTGGTACGGGTTGACCCGCAGTTCTTCCGTCCGGCGGAAGTGGAGCTGCTGCTGGGCTGCCCGGAAAAGGCTGAGCGCGAGCTGGGCTGGCGGCGGGAGATCGGCTTTGAGGAGCTGGTGAGCCGTATGGCGAAAAACGATTATGAGTTGGTGAAGGCGGAATGAAAAAAGCCCTGATCATCGGTGGTGCGGGCTTTGTGGGCAAGCATCTGGCGGCGCATCTTTATGAAGAAGGCTATGCCGTCAGCGTGACAAAGCTGCCCTTTGAAAACCCCGATCTGCCGTATGCGGATCTCTATGATCTGGATATACTGGACGCGGAGGCGGTAAAGCGCCTTTTGGCAGAGCTGCAGCCGGACTGCCTTTTTCATCTGGCGGCCCAGGCCAGTGCAGCTGTGTCCTGGCAGAAGCCGGCCCTTACCGTAGACATCAATGTGAAGGGTGCGGTGAACGTGCTGGAAGCCGTGCGGATGCAGGAAAAGCGGCCCAGGCTGCTGCTGATTGGCTCCAGCGAGGAGTACGGCAAAGTGAGCGAGACGGAGTGCCCCATTACGGAGGAGCAGGAAGCCCGTCCCGGCAACATCTATGCCGCTACCAAGGTCTGTCAGGAGATGATCGGCAGACTCTATGCCGAGGCCTACGGCATGGATGTGATGGCTACCCGCTCCTTCAACCATGTGGGGCCCGGCCAGCTGCCTATCTTTGTGGTGTCGGACTTCTGCCGTCAGGCGGCGCTCATTGAGGCCGGACAGCAGGAGGCTGTGATCCGCGTGGGCAATCTGGCGGCAAAGCGGGACTTTACCGATGTACGCGATGTGGTGCGGGCCTATGCCCTTTTGATGGAAAAGGGGAAGCGGGGCGAGATCTACAATGTGGGCACGGGCCGGGCCCTTTCCGTGCAGGAAATTCTGGACGAGATCCTGCAGCTGAGTTCGGCTTCGATCCGTGTGGAGCGGGATGAAAAGCGCTTCCGCCCGCTGGACGCGCCGCTGAACGTGGCCGATGTTACGAAGCTGCGTACCGTCACCGGCTGGGAGCCCCGGATCCATATCCGCGAAACCCTCCGGGATACGCTGGATTACTGGAGAAAGAATATTTAAGGAGTATCGCTCATGCTGGAAAAGCTGCGAAAGCATAAGTTTCTTTTCAAGGTGCTGGTAAAGCGTGACTTTACCCGCAAGTACAAGCGCACGGTTCTGGGCATGGCCTGGAGCATCCTCTCGCCGCTGATGAACCTTCTCATCATGTGGCTGGTGTTTTCCCACTTTTTCGGGAACAACGTGGATCATTACGTGATCTATCTTTTTACCGGCCAGCTGATCTTTTCCTATTTCTCCGATGCCACCAGTATGGGTATGAGTTCCCTTATCAATAACGCCGGCATTTTTACGAAAGTGAACGTACCCAAGTATCTCTTCCTCTTTTCCCAGAACATATCCTCTCTTATTAACTTCGGCCTCACCATGATTATTTATTTCATTTTTGTGGCTGTGGAGGGGCTTCCTTTTACGTGGGAATTTCTGCTGCTGCTCTATCCGGTGCTGTGTCTCATCGTGTTCAATACGGGGCTTAGTCTGGTGCTTTCGGCGCTGCAGGTTTTTTTCCGGGATATGCAGTATCTCTGGGGTATCCTGACGCAGCTGATCATGTGGCTGTCCGCCATTTTTTACAGCATTGATACTTTCCCACTTCGTACCCGTAACCTTTTTCTTTTCAATCCCCTGTATCTCTATATCCGCTATTTCCGCAAGATCGTGCTGGATGGAGCCATTCCTTCGCTGGGCTTTCATGCGGCCGCGGGCGCTTATGCCGTGCTGTTTTTTGCTCTGGGCTGCCATATGTACAGGAAGTATAATCAGGAATTCCTGTACTACGTCTGAGGAGGTGGGATAAGTGGAACCTCTGCTGAAAGTAAACAATGTATCCATCGCCTATAAACTGGGCGACTTTAAGGATATAGGTTTGAAGGAATGGGTTACCCGGCGGCTGACGAAGAATTTCCATGTGGAGCAGTTCATGGCTGTGGACGGCGTGTCCTTCGAGCTTTACGAGGGCGAGCTGCTGGGCATTGTGGGAGCCAACGGTGCCGGCAAGTCTACCATCCTCAAGGCCGTGGCCGGCATTATGGAGCCCCGGGGCGGCAGTATCGAACGCCGGGGCAGCGTGGCGGCGCTGCTGGAACTGGGCAGCGGTTTCGACGGGGAACTGACCGTAAAGGAAAACGCCTATCTCCGTGGTGCCATGCTGGGCTATGACGAGAAATTTATGGATGAGACCTATCAGGAGATCATCCGCTTTGCGGAGCTGGAGAAGTTTGCCGACCGGCCCTTCAAGCAGCTCTCTACGGGCATGCAGTCCCGGCTGGCTTTTGCCATTGCCTCGCTGGTAAAGCCGGAAATTCTGGTACTGGACGAGGTTTTGAGCGTGGGTGACGGAGCTTTTCAGGAAAAGAGTGCCAAAAAGATGCGGGAGATCATCGACGGCGGCGCCGCCACGATTCTGGTTTCTCATTCCCTGGACCAGATCCGGGAGCTTTCTACCAAGGTTCTTTGGCTTCATCATGGCAAACAGGTGGCTCTGGGCGATACAAAGTGGATCTGCGACCGCTACGAGGCCTTTCTGGAGGGCGATGAGAGTGCGCTGGGCGAGGATTGGGTGGCTGTGGAAAAGGAAGCCGACCTTCTGCCGTTGATGTTTGGCCGCAACGGGGCCTACTGGCTGCGCAGCGGCTTGGGTTTGCCGCCGGGAGCGCTCTTTTTTGGCCCCTATGTCAATGCACCGGCGGGAAAGTATTGCTTTAAAGTGGAACTTGATTCTGCTGAGGATTTCCCGCCGCAGAAAGCGCGGTTTACCACCGATTCCGGTCGGGTGGAACTGGAAGCGGTAGAACTGCGCAGGGGATACAACGAGCTGTTTCTTGCGTTGGACGAGGATAAACGAGAACTGGAACTGGTAATGGAGAATCATACCGGTGAGCCTATTTTTCTCACAGATATCCGGGTGGATCCGGGCCTTCACAGAATATAAACAGAGGGTGACGAGATGGATTACAGAAAGACAGAAGAGATTATGGCCTGGGTGGCCGACTATGAACGCGGCGATTTTTCGGTCAACGGCGATCTCAAGCTTTCGCGCGGACTGGCCGAGCGTTTTCAGAGACTGAATGAACGGCGTTTTCTGGGGAAACGAATGCGCTACGATGGTCAGAAAATGTATATTACCAGCGGCGAACGGGAGGGAAACAGCTTTCGGATCCCGGCAGGAGCCGTGGTTTATGGTCCCTATTTCACCTTTCCGGCTGGAGAGTACCGGGCGGAATTCCATCTGGCCGGGGCCTCTGATCGCTTTACACTCAGTGTAGAGAGCGCAGGACACGGTACGATTGTGCAGAAAGACTGTCATGGGGTGATTTCTTCCGTGGAAACCCTGCCCTTTCTGCTTCCCGAGCGTATTGACGGGCTGGAACTGAAGCTCACAAACAAGGGCTCCGAGTCCATGGTTTTCCATGCGGTTGAAGTTTCCCTTTGCGGCGAGGAACTGAGCGATGAGGAGAAAGCAAGGCATTCCCGGCATGACCGGGAGACCTTGGCGGCCTTTCGCGCTGCCCAGATGGAGGCCGAAAGTGCGTTGGAACCCCAGCGACAGGCGGCATCCTGCGTCCTGCCGCAAAATACCCGCCTTCGTTTTTTTAAGCGCGTTATCCGCAAGTTGATAAAACCCTATATCGCGTTCCAGATCCTGTTCAATAACGCGGCGGCGGCTCAAAATGAACGTTTGACGCGGCAGATGAGACGGGTAGGCGATTTCCTGGAATCTGTATTCTCCCGCTTGAGCCGACATGAACGGCGGCTGCAGGAAATGGAACAGCAGATTGTGGAACTGCGTGCGGTACAGGCGCTGCAAGGCGGTGCGCTGGAGCGTCAGGAGAAGGTGCAGGGCCAGTGGATAAAGTATGCGGATGACTTGCAGCGCGGCCAGAGTGACTTGCAGCGCGGCCAGAGTGAACTGCAGCGCGGCCAGAGTGACTTGCAGCGCGGCCAGAGTGAACTGCGGAATGATCTGGATGATGAGCGTTTGTTTTGGAAAAAAGAACAGACGGAACGGCAGGAGAATTCTGCGGAGGTACAACGGAGACTGCTTCAGCTGGAGTCGCGTGAAGAAGGAGACAGCGAGGCTAGAAAAGAAATAGGCCATCTCTGGAGTAAGGTTGCAGAATTTGATGATAATTTCCGCAGCAGCTGGCAGCATGATCAGGCTACCAATAATAACCTCAACAGCCTGTGGACGGAGCAGGGAAACCTGCGCCGGGAACTCTTTTATGAACTGGATCATCGGCTGAGAGGCCGTGTCCATGAAGAAGTTGTTGCGGAGCACCTGATCAAGGATTCTGCGCGGGAAAAGATGGAAAGCGGTGCTGTGATCCGTTTGAATCTTGGCAGTGGTAATCTTGCTGTGGACGGTTATCTCAGCGTGGATGCCCGGAATCTGGCATCTGTGGATGTGGTGGCGGATGTGGGAGACCTTCCCTTTGCAGCTGGCGAGGTGGACGAAATCTACTCCGCGCATCTGATTGAGCATTTTACGTTGCTTCGGCTTGAGAAGGAATTGCTGCCCCACTGGTTTTCCAGACTGAAGGATGGCGGTGTAATCCGCCTCGTTTTCCCCGATCTGCCTGCTATGATTGCGGCATACAACGCCGGTGACATGAGCTTTGATGAGCTGGGCGAGGTCATCATGGGCGGTCAGGACTATGCATTGGACTATCACTATGCGGTGCATTCCGTGGAACGGGTTTCTGCTCTGCTGAAGAAAACCGGCTTCAGGGACATCCGCGTTGTGGAAGAAGGCCGCAAAAACGGCCAGTGCCGTGAGAGCGAGATCACGGCGGTAAAGTGAGGAACGGTATGAGAGTTGTACAGATCATGGAAGCGCTGGATGTGGGCGATGGGGTGAGCCTGGATGTACTCCAGCTGCAGGAAATGTTGACGGAACTGGGAGTGGAGAACGAACTCTATTCCCGGTATTGGGCCGACGGCGTTGCGCAGTATACCACACCAATTGATCAATATGAGCCCCGGGAGGAAGATCTGCGGATTTGCCATTATACCGGCTGCGGGAGCATTCTGGATGAAATGCGCAATCTTCCGGGGAAAACCGTGGTCCGCTACCACAATGTAACGCCGCCCAGCTTTTTTGCCGGGGTCAATCCGCAGGCCTGCGAGAGCTGTCAGCAGGCTCTGGAGAAGATTCGGGAAAGCATAGGCTGGTTTGAGGGGTATTGGGCAGACTCCGGTTTCAATGCCGAGGATCTTATCCGTTATGGGGCAGACAGCAGAAGTATTGACGTGCTGCCTATCCTGCTGGATACTGTTCGTCTGGATGCTACCGCGGTGGATGCATCGCTGGAGGCGGAGCTGGACGGGCAGGAATATGTGCTTTTTGTGGGCCGTGTGGCACCCAACAAGTGCTTTGAGGATATACTCAGCGCCTTCGACTGCTACTGCCGCTATTATGACAGCGACACGAAGCTGATTCTGGCCGGAAATACAGCACATTCTGAGGAGTATACCAAAGAGATCCGGAGACAAATTGCTGCCATGTCGGAGCCTGAACGGGTGATTATGACCGGGAAAATCAGCGATGAGAAGCTCTGCACCCTCTATCGTCATGCTTCGGCATTTCTCTGCATGAGTGAGCATGAAGGCTTCTGCATTCCTCTGCTGGAGGCCCAGCATTTTGATATTCCTGTCCTTGCCTATGCTTCCTGCGCGGTACCACACACCGTGGGTAAGGGCGGGGTTCTCCTGTACAGAAAGGATCCTGTGCTGACAGCCGATCTGCTGGAGTCGCTTTTGCATGACAAAGATCTCCGCGGCGAGGTTATTATGGCGCAGCGGGACAATGTGGAGCTTTACAGCCGCAGGGCGATCCGGGCCCGGCTGGCAGAACTTTTAAAAAAATGGGGGGTTGAGCTATGAGTACACCCCGTGTTTCCGTTATTATCAATACCTATAACCGTGGTCAGCATGTAAAGCGGCTGCTGGACTGCCTGAGCCGTCAGACCTACGAAAACTTTGAAGTTATCGTGGTCAACGGACCCTCCACCGACAATACGGATGAGGTGCTTGCGCAGTATGCCTCCGCCATTCGGGTGGGCCGCTGCCCGGAAGTGAATCTCTGCGTTTCCCGCAACATCGGCGTTCGTATGGCGGCGGGTGAGATTCTTGCCTTCATTGATGATGATGCGGTTCCCGGTGATGAGTATTGGCTGGAGAATGCGGTGCCGTATTTTGAGGAGCCGCAGGTGGCGGTTCTGGGCGGTACGGTGCATCGGATTTTTGGGCCGGAGTTCCGTTATGGTATTTTTTCGATCTTTGGTCAGAACAACAGGACTGTTCTGCCCATGCCGATCCCGGAGAAGGACATGGAGCCCGGCTGGTATCGGCACGGTATGGGCTGCAACTTTTTCCTGCGCCGCAGCGCCGTGATGGAAGTGGGCGGCTTTGACCTCTATTACGCTTACTATCTGGATGAAACCGACCTATGTCTCCGGCTTCAGCAGGCTGGGCATCGGGTAGAATATAGTCGCCGCGTTACTGTTCTTCACGAGGCTGCCAAGGCGGACTATCGGAAGACACCGTATCACCTCAATTGGGATACCATTGCCCGTTCACGCGCCTATTTTGTGGTTAAGGCCACGGAAGGATTTGGACTCACGATGGAGGAGCGCTGCGCGAAGGCGGCGGAGTCCTGTGAAGAATGGCCCCGGAAATTTGATGAGTATTTGAAGCACAAATACATTACAAATGAGGACCACAGGCAGTTTATGGCCCTCGTAGAGCAGGGGATGGAGGAGGGACTGCGCGACGGTGCTTCTTTAGCGCGGCGTTTGGATTATGCAATTCCTTATGAACCGGAAAATTTCCTGCCCTATAATAAAAGCATTGGCCTCAGCCACTTGAACATTTGCTATTTTTGTCAGGATGATGTACAGAAACCGGTGGGAGGCAGCGCGACACACACGAAAGCTCTGGCCAAAGGTCTCACGGCCATGGGTCACAACGTGTATGTGATCACCCGGGCGCCAGAGATTGGCATGTTCATGTCGGATGGAATCACGATTTGTTCAGCGGTCTGCAAAGAAATAAGTGCGCCGGGCATGGAGAATTTAACCAATGCGGGAAGTTTGCTGAACTTCTCTGTGGCAGCCTACGAGAAGCTTCAGCAGATTAAAAAGAGTTTCGGAATACAGGTGCTGGAATCTCCCATTTGGGATACAAATGGTGTTGTAAGCGTCTGCATGGAAAAGGATATCCCGCTGGCGGTTCGTCTGCAAACGCCGCTGAAAATGGTGCTGGAAACCTTTCAAAGTGAAGAAAACAGAGACTTTGCACAGATTATGGAGTTTGAGGCTCTGCTGATGGACAGAGCCGATCAGATCATAGCCATCAGCGACTGTGTCCGCCATACCATCGAGGAACTCTATGATATGGACTTTGGCGACAGAGTGGAAAAAAACTATCTGGGCATTTCCTCGGAAACTACGGCGCAGCGGAGCCGCGGCGAAGACGGAAAGCTGGTGGTTTTCTTCATTGGACGGCTGGAGCGGCGTAAGGGCATCGACAGCATTCTCGCTGCGGCTCCTGCCCTGCTGGAAAAGTACCCAACGCTGGAGTTCCGGCTGGCCGGTGACAACGAAGCCGTGGACGGTGTCCTTGGTGACACATACAAAAATGACTTCCTGCGCCGTCATGCACAGGCACCGTGGCTGGAGCGGGTGAAGTTCATGGGGCGCATCAGCGAGGAGGAAAAGGAGCAGGAATTTGCTGACTGCGATGTCTTTGTATCCCCTTCTCTCTATGAATCCTTTGGCATCATCTTCATCGAGGCCATGCGTTATGGGACGCCCGTTATCGGTTGCCGCAGCGGCGGCATGCCGGAGGTCATCGGCGACGGGGAGGCCGGGCTTCTCTGTGAGCCGGGCGATGCCGCCGACTTTGAGCACTGCCTGGACAGGCTGCTGGCAGATCCTGCGCTGCGTCGAAAGCTGGGCGAACAGGGCCGACAGCGCCAGCGTACTCTCTTCAGCGAGGAGAGTATGTGCCGCGGCAGCGAAGCCATTTACCGGAAGATGATTGAAAAAGGCAGAAAGCCATAAAGAGAGGAAGCGAAACCCCAAGAGGTTTCGCTTCCTCTCTTTATCAGTTGTTGCCGGAATTGATGTTCTGCTGAAGGATGTTCATCTGAATCTCATAGTTCTGCCGACTCTGTTTGCCCTGGGTATCCAAAATCAGACCACAAGTGAAGGAATGAATCGCAAAAAGAGCCAGAAAACAGGATGCAACAAAGGTGGGCATTCTGGGTACCAGACCGGTTTGATAGAACTCAACCAACACAGGGATCAAAAACATCAGAGAACCCGCCATCAGAACAGCGGCAATCAGAGAGAAGAAGAACAGAGGCTTGTAGTCTTTGAACAGGCAGGCAATGGTTTTCAGAACCTTAAAACCGTCGGAGAAAGTGTTCAGCTTGGACACACTGCCCTTAGGACGATCCCGGTATCCGACAGGGATAGATGCCAGCGCAAGGTTTTTGTCCAATGCGTGAATGGTCATCTCAGTTTCAATCTCAAAACCCTTGGAGAGGATGGGGAATCCCTTGACGAACATACGACTGAAAGCACGGTAGCCGGTCATGATGTCGGTAACATTCCCCTTAAAGAACAGGTTCACAAGCTTTCTGACCAGTACGTTGCCCGTGTTGTGAAAGGGGCGTTTGTTTTCGGTAAAGTATGTGGAGGAGAGACGGTCACCGATGACCATGTCATAGCCTTCGTTCAGCACCTTGTCAACCATCTCCCGGGCATTCTCTGCGGGGTAGGTATCATCGCCGTCGATCATCAGGTAACAGTCCGCATCAATCTCCCGAAACATGGAGCGTATAACATTACCCTTACCCTGACGACGCTCGTAGCGAACGATGGCCCCTGCGGCACGGGCGATTTCGTCCGTGCCATCCGAGGAATTGTTGTCGTAGACATATATGTCCGCCTCCGGCAAGGCCGCCTTGTAGTCACGAATGACTTTTGCAATGGTCTTGCTCTCGTTGTAGCAAGGAATCAGAACTGCGATACTCATAATCACATTTCTCCAATATTTATTATCTCATCCGCTGACCTGTCGTTTCTGCTGCATACGGTCAGGAAAAGTAGCGCCAACACGATAACCTGGATGAAGTATACGTATCGGAAGCTTTGGTGGTAGAGGACAAGGAGGGAACCTGCGATATTGCTGAGCATGGGCGTTGCGGCCCAGAGCATGCGGCCCATTTTGTTTTTCCACCAGAAGATAAACATGATAAGCATTAGTACAAGGTATACGCCGGAACGCCACAACAGCATATCTGCCAGGGAGTGGATGGAGGTATTCATAGTCTTTCGATAGAACTGCGCCAGCGGGGAATCCTTGTAATAGTGTCCCCACACATCCAGTTTCAGATTCTCCACATTGAAAAGGGCGGATACAAAACTTGCATTGTAGATCGTATCAAACGATTTGGTATTGAAACTCTCTGTAGGCTGCGAGATATCCCACATGATATTTGTCCCGTCCAAGCGGTCTTTGATGACAACGTCCGGATACTTGATCAATGCCTCCAAATATACGCGAAAGGCTTGCCTGGCGGTAATATGTGTCATATTAAAGGTGGTGCCTTCTGCTCGGCCCCAAAGATAATCATCATGCCCGGCAAAGCGGTTGTAATAGTCCCGCCAGACCTCCAGTGTTGCTACGCTCTGCATGATCTCAGTTGCTTCTTCAGACAACGGCAAATCCTTATTGATACAGGAACCCACCGCGACCATCATAGTTGTATAAGTGGACACCTCACTTGGAATAACTTCGAGTTTTTTATAGATTGGACCCTTGAAAATCCCTATGCTGAGGGATGCAATCAAAACGGCGATGATCAGGCGGTATCTGACCTGAGAATACTTAGCAATGGTTAAAATCACACATAGCAGGACGATCATTAAGAAAGGGAGTATTCCGTTATGTCTCAGACATGCGATGAAAAACAGATCCACAATCAGACTAAAGGAATACCAGAGTTTTTTGCAAACAGCTATATCCTGAACCAAGCGAAACAGCAGCCAGGTTCCCCAAAGCAGTGATACGGTATACGGGAAATCCTTTACCACACATATGTTGGAAAGCATCTGATTTGGCAGCAGCAGAAAAACCCCGCCTAAAAGTATGAGCCATTTCAGCGAAATTCCACTGTCGTAGCCGATCATTAAAATCATCGTACACAACAGCACAAAGAACAGTGATTGCACCACAACAATCATTCCGGGTTCGGGGATAATGGAGAGAATCAACCGGAAAAACACTGTGTAGAAAACTGGATGCCAGTCATTAAGCGGTGCATTACCAAGTGCCTGGTTTAGCTGGTCGGTAGTATCCGATTGAAATCCACCGGGCCAAAAAGCCATCACTCCAATGGCCTGACAAACGCACAGAACTAAAAACAAGCAGACAAATGCGCGTTTTCTGTTTCTCGTATGAGGCTCTTCGCCTTTTACACTTGCTTTGTCTCTGATTTTTGTGGAAAGCAGTTCCATCAGATAGAGCGCGGAAAAAACAATCGAAAGCCACCAAAGAGTTCCTAGCAAAACATACGCACATCCCCGGACAGAGAAAACCATTCTCTCTTCCGCCAGAAAAAAACGATAGAAAAAGGTGGCCAGTGACGCATAGAGGGAAACTGCAAGGATTGCAATCATGGATGAAAGTGAAAAATACTTTTCCATGTGCTTGTTGCGGTACGCGGATTCGCACAGCAATCCGCATACGATAGAGACAGCAAAGAGTACTCGTTTGCTGCCATTTGTAAGAGAGTTGTGAATAGAGACTCCGAACAGCATAGAGAAAAGGAAAATGCTGCAGCCAATCACCACGCCTTTTCGAATGCGGCCTTTGCCCATGATAACGAGCAGTTCTTTCCAGAGATATCTTGCCGGTTCGATTAAAAAGAACACTCCAGCAAATAAAAGAACGGCTGGTTTCAATTGATTTGGCAAAGCTGTTATCTGGATGCTCTCAACAGACAATTCACCGTTGCCACCATAGAAGGTTCTTATTTCGAGATCGTCTACAGCATCTGCCACAGAAAAGTTTATATGACATTCTGTAGAGTTGACCGTTAAATCCTGCTTCTTGTGTATAACGGCTCCCGTTTGAGAAGCAATGTCCACGAAGTTGCCAGAGCCTGTGCAGGAATAAGTAACCGTTACGGTGTACTTACCTCTGGGAAGATGAGTATATGGTCCGTAGGTAAGGTATCCTGCCTGTTCATTCTGCACAACACGTTCACCGTTACCCTCAACCAGAGCAGAGGGCAGTCTATTTGCACTGATTTTGTAATAACCAGAGTCGGTCAGTTCTGCGGTTGCAAACAAAAAACACGCTGCAGCAAAAAGAATGCTCATAAAGACACATAGTGTTTTACTGTTTTGTTTTTTCATAATGGTCTCCTTAAGCGGTTTTTCACTTGGGCTATTGCCGGAATGGCTTGTTCATTATGCGAATGGTGCCAGCGTGTTCTTGCAGATATTAAAATCCGCGGAGGATGCATCCTCTTCTCTGCTGAATTTGTACGGATAGCGGTTGGGGATATAGCGTATCAATTCCCAGTGAGGGAAGCGTTCGCTGACATATCCTGTAAAATTACGTTGGTGGTACTTTGGTCAGGGGGTGTATTCATGATTCCCCAAGAGCATGTCAAGGCAGGGGGCGTTGTGCGACAACCGGCCTGTGTGAAAGAACACTGCCGACAAGAAGCAGTAGGCAGAGAAAGGATAGTTTTTTCTCTTTCTCCAGCGAAAGCTTTTCAAAAACTTTGTACATGAGCTTTTCCTTTCACACAAACCAGTATTGTCCCAGACGGCGCAGCGTGCCGCATTTCAGCGTGCCCATGCGGCGGATGCTGCGTATGCGCTGCAGCTTGTTCATGTCCGGCAGGGCGGCGTAGCCGCGGATCCGTTCGGACTGCTGACGGGGAAGGATATCCCCAAAGGCGGCGGCAAAGGCGGCGGCCTGTGCGTAGGTGCCCGCCAGGGCCTTTCCGGCACTGCCGCTGCGAAGCTTTTGGAGCACATAGGCTGCCGAGCGGGCGTTTTGCGCCCCCACCTGATTGCTGTCGTGCTGCCGGTAGTCGATGGTAGCCTCGGGGAGATAGACGATGCGGCCGAAAGCCGCCGCCGCCAGAGAGATCCACCAGTCATACATGAGGCACGTTTCCGGCAGATGTTCCGTGACAAGGCGGCGCAGAGGTTCGTTGATCATCATGGTGCAGCCGCTGACCAGACTCTGACAGAGCAGTCGGGAGAGACTGTCCTCAGAGGGGCTGAGCTGCTGGTAATCCATCAGCGAAGGAGAGATCTCCCGCAGCACCGCATCCACCACCCGGAGATCTGTGTGGACAAGGAGGGGCGTGTCCGTGCCGTATTTCGCCTCGGCGGCCTTCATGGCCCGGAGCGTTTTTTCCACCTTGTCCGCGTGCCAGACATCGTCCTGATCGCAGAACATGGTATAGGGTGCATCGGAGGCACGCAGCAGGGCAAAGAAACAGCCGCTGGCGCTGCCGCTGGGACTGCCGTAGAGAATGCGGAAGCGCTTGTCTTCCCGCTCCAGTCGGGCGAGCAGGGCGGCGGTGCCGTCCCGGGAGCCGTCGTCCCGGCAGAGTACGGTGAAGTCGGCAAAGCTCTGGGCGCGGAGACTGCGGCTCAGAGAGGGGAGATAGCGCTCGCCGTTGTAAGTGGCCAGAAGAATGTCGATCATGGTTCTTTCTCCAGTTTCCGCAGTGCCCGCCGCTTCATCAGGGAGGCAGCGGTGCATACAGCGGTATAGACGGCTTTGGGATAGAGGTTTCGGTAGTGCTTTTCGTAAAAGAGAATCATACTCTCGTAAAAGGCTGCAGTCTGACGGGGACTCTTGCCGCATTTCCCGTGATGGTGAAGCATGAAGCCGTCGGCGCAGTACAGGACACGCAGCCCCTTTTCCTTTACCCGGCAGCAGAGATCCATATCCTCGCCGTACATGAAAAAGTCCTCGTCAAAGCCGCCCAACTCCTCAAAGAGAGCGCGGCGCAACAGCATGAAAGAGCCGGAGACGCAGTCTACCTCGTGGTTTTGTGTTCGGTCCAGCCATGTCATATGATAGCCGCCGCAGAGCCGGTTCCCGGGGAAAAGACGCTCCAGACCCAGATAGTAGGCGGCGGCCCGCTCCGGAGTGGGAAAGCCCCGGAGACAGCCGGGTTCAAAGCTTCCGCCCGGCAGTATCGTGCGAATGCCCACCAGACCGGCGTTTTCGCTTTCCTCCAGCATGCGGCAGGCGGCGTCCAGAGAGCCCGGCTGCAGCTCACTGTCAGGGTTCAGGAATAAAAGAAGCGCGCCGGAGGCAAGGGCGGCACCTTCGTTGCAGGCAGCACCGAAGCCCCGGTTTTCCACCAGACGGTAGATGTCCGCGCCGCAGTCGTCGGTGGGGCCGTCGGAATTGTCCATGACAATGGTTTCATAACGGCGCTTCGTGGCTGCGGACAGCGTGGCAATGGCGCCGCGGACATAGGGTGCGGCGTTGTGGTTGACGATGATGACGGAAACATCAGGCATGGCTGTCCTCCTGTTCCACACCCTCGGTTTTCTCCGGGAGACACAGGGTGCGCAGCGTCAGCAGCAGGAGCTTCAGATCCAGACTGAACGTGTATTCCTCAATATACATGA
Source organism: Oscillospiraceae bacterium (assembly GCA_015068055.1). Next base: position 14,997 of record SVLG01000010.1, read on the forward strand.
GGTCCATCAGCAGCTTGTCCCGGGGGGCGGTGGCATAGTTTCCGTAAACCTGAGCCATGCCGGTGATGCCGGCCTTTACCTTCAGCCGGTAGGAAAACTCCGGCAGGGTCTGTTCATATTCCGCGGCCAGAGCCGGACACTCGGGCCGGGGGCCTACCAGCGACATATCCCCCTTCAGCACGTTCCAGAGCTGGGGCAGCTCATCCAGCCGGGTGCGGCGCAGAACCGCGCCCACGGGCGTGATGCGGCTGTCGTTTCGTTTTGCCAGACACGGACCGTCTTTCTCCGCGTCCACGATCATGGTGCGGAATTTCACCAGTTCAAAGACTTTTCCGTCCCGGGTCAGCCGCTGCTGGCGGAAAAAGACCGGGCCGCCGTCCCCCAGACGAATGGCCAGGGCAGAGACAAAGGTGATGGGCAGACTGAGAATAAGACCCAGCGCCGAGGCGGCTATGTCCAGGGTGCGCTTGAGGAAAAGGTCAAAGGCACTGATCCGGTGGGAATCGGTTCGCAAAATGGGCGTATCCACCAGATGGAGCCGACGGGAGGAGTGGAGAATGACGTTTTCGATGGTGGGCACCAGAAAGAGAAAAAGATTACGACGGAAGCACTCCATGCTGACCCAATCCTGCATATCCCGGTCGGAGGTATCCAGCAGTACTGCATGGCAGCCGGAAAAGGCATCCAGAATTTCGCTGCGTGGGCTGTCCGAAGAGAGTATGGTGGAAATGTGATAGCGCTCCCAATAGCGCGCCAGCTTTTGCTGCATGTTCCGGTCGGGGCGGTGGTCGCTGATGAGCAGCATTTCCAGAGGTCGGAAAAGATAGAAAAAGAGGCGATTGCCCAGAAAACACCAGAGAACGATGAAGACCGCCTGTACAAGGGTCAGGGCGATCAGAAAGTCGGGGTTGAGAATGCGGTAGCTCAGCAGGGACAAAGGTACATAGAAGCAGAGATTGCCGATGAGGAGCGCCAGCGTCTGGGAGACGATTACGTCGAAAACGCGCATTTCGCCGAGACTGCGGCCTTTCAGTGCCTTGATGAGCAGAGCCAGCAGCAGGGCATAAGAAAGCGCCAGTGGATAGTAACCCCGGCGGTAAATGGGTACCGGCATCTCGGCGTTATAAAACCATTTCCATGTAAATACCAGCATCACCGTCAGCGCGGCGATCTCCAGAAAGAGGAGGGTTTGCCGGACGGCGCTGCAGAGATGGGACCGGTTCAGGGCGATCCCCTTGAGAGAGAATTTTTTCATCTATTGCAAAAGCTCCCAATATGATAGGCATAGTATGGCATAATATAGAAATTATATCACAGCATCGACCATTTGTCTATGAAAGCGATAAAAAGTGAGGCTTTCCAAAAGCGTGAGTCTGTGGTACACTCAATGAAAATAACAGGAGGTACAAGCCATGACTGTACTGCTGACCGGCGGCGCCGGCTATATTGGTTCCCACACGGCCCTCACCCTGCTGGAAGAAGGCTGGGACGTGGTGGTGGCGGACAATCTTGCCAACTCCAGCGCTGAATCTCTGCGGAGAATAGAGGAGATTACCGGGCGTTCCCTCCGCTTTTATGAGCTTGACATTGCGGACCGCGCAGCCCTGAGCCGGGTTTTTCAAGAAAACGACATTGCCGCTGTAGTCCACTTTGCGGGGCTCAAGGCCGTGGGCGAGAGCGTGAAGGAGCCGCTTCGCTATTACCGGGTCAATCTGGATGCCACGCTGAGCCTGTTGGAGTGTATGGCGGAGTATAAAACCCGGTCCATCGTCTTTTCCTCCTCGGCCACGGTCTACGGGGAGGGAACGCCGCCCTTTGTCGAGGGCGTGTCGCCCCGGAGCTGCACCAACCCCTATGGCTGGACCAAGTACATGATCGAGCAGATCATCACCGATGCCGCTGCGGCCAACGGCTTTTCCGCGGTGCTGCTGCGCTACTTCAACCCCGTGGGCGCTCATCCCTCCGGCCGCATCGGCGAGGATCCTCAGGGCGTGCCCAACAATCTCATGCCCTATATTGCTCAGGTGGCCTGTGGCCGCCGTGAAAAGCTCACGGTCTTCGGCGGCGACTACCCTACCCCCGACGGCAGCTGTATCCGGGACTATATCCACATCTGCGATCTGGCCGAAGGCCACAGCCGCGCCCTGTCCTATGCGCTGGAGCATGAGGGCGTGGAGGCCATCAATCTGGGCCGGGGCAAGGGTGTCAGCGTGCTGGAACTGGTCCACGCCTGGGAGGCGGCAAACGATATGGCGCTGCCCCATGTGATCGGCGACCGGCGCCCCGGCGACATCCCCGAAAACTATGCCGATGCCTCTCTGGCAGAGAAGCTTCTGGGTTGGAAGGCGAAGCGCAGCGTGGAGGATATGTGTCGGGACACCTGGAACTGGCAGCGTCAAAACCCCTACGGTTATGGAAGCGCCGATTGACTTTTTTCCTTATTTAGGATAATATGTTAGAAACCTCACAGGGAGTAAGTCCCTTGCAGAGAAAAAGAAAGGAAAGAGAAAAATGTATAACTTCGCTCTCGCATTTGTCATCTGCTGCGTGGTGTACCTGATCGGCGAGATCGTCTCCAACCTGACCAAGGCGTGGGTGCCCTCCGTGTTTGTCACGGCGGCTGTCCTGCTGGTGGGTTACTGGTGCGGTCTGCCCAAGGAAGTCATCACCGACTCCCGTCTGCTGCCCTTCGGCAGCTCCATCGGCATGTACCTGCTGCTGGTCCACATGGGCAGCGTCATCAGCCTCAAGCAGCTGGCGGAGCAGTGGAAGACCATCGTGGTCTGTCTGGCGGGTCTGGCCGGTATGTGCGCTCTGGCCCTCCTCGTCCTCCCCGGCATCATCGGCCGTGAGTTTGTCATCGCCGGTCTTCCTCCTCTGACCGGCGGCATCATCGCTGCTGTCACCATGCAGGAGGCTGCCGCAGCAGCCGGTCTGCAGGAGGCTGCCATTTTTGCCATCGCCATGTATTGTGTGCAGGGCTTTGCCGGCTATCCTCTCACCGCCCTCTGCCTGCAGATCGAGGGCAAGAAGCTCCTGAAGGAGCGCACTGCTGCCGGCGCTGAGAAGGTCGGCGAGGTCGATGCCGACAGCGGCAACTTCAAGCAGGAAAGCAAGAAGAAGCTGGTTCCCCCCATGCCCGCCAAGTGGAACTCCACCGTTATGATCCTCTTCAAGCTGGGTCTGCTGGCCTGGATCGCCAGCCAGCTGGGTGCCCATGTGCGCTTCCCCGTTATCGGCACCATCTCCGGCGGCGTCTGGGCGCTGCTGGTGGGTATTGCAGCCACCACCATCGGTCTGCTGGATGAGGGCGCCCTCAACAAGGCCAATGCCTACGGCATCGTGATGTTTGCTCTGATGATGTATGTTTTCGACGGCCTCAAGGACTGCACCCCCGAGATGCTGGGCGGTATCATCGGCCCCATGGTTCTCCTCATCATCGTCGGTGTTGCCGGCATGGCCATCCTCTGCTTCATCGTTTCCAAGGTTCTGAAGATGGACTTCTGCCTGGCCTTTGCCACGGCTTTGACCGCTCTCTATGGCTTCCCCCCCAACGCGGTCATCACCGAGAACGTCTGCACCGCTCTGGCCAAGACTCCCGAGGAGAAGGATTACCTCATGAGCAAGATGTTCCCCGCCATGATCGTGGGTGGTTTCGTCACCGTTACCATTACCTCCGTTATTCTGGCCGGCATCTTTGCCAAGATGTTCTGATCTGCACTTAAAAAGCAAAGAGACGGACCGGCAGCTTTGCCGGTCCGTCTTGCACAGAAAGGATTTTACCCATGATTAAGGCTTTGGCTGAAAAATACAGTGACTATATGATCGAGCGTCGCCGCTGGTATCACGCCAACCCCGAACTCTCCGGCGAGGAAGTCAACACCCGTGCCCGGATCCGCGCCGATCTGGAGGCTATGGGCATCACCGATATCCGGGAGATGGATAACTGCTACGGCCTCGTCGCCACCATCCACGGCGGCAGGAGCGGCAAAACCGTGGCGCTGCGTACCGACATTGACGCACTCAAAATCAAAGAAGAGACCGGCCTTCCCTTTGCCGCTCAGAACGGTGCCATGCACGCCTGCGGCCACGACAACCATATTGCCATGCTGCTGGGCGCGGCGAAGATCCTCAACGAGATCAAGGACCAGCTCTGCGGCGATGTGCGGCTCATTGTGCAGCCGGCCGAAGAAGTGGCGCAGGGTGCGCTGAAGATGGTGGAAGCCGGCGCCATGGACGGCGTGGACGCCGTTTACGGCAACCATGTCTGGGGTGCTTTTCCTGCCGGCCTCATCGACGCCACTCCCGGCAACCGCATGGCCTGCTGCCACGGCTTTACCATTGAAATCGAAGGCGTGGCCGCCCACGGCAGCGCCCCCCATCTGGGCCTGGATGCCATCACCGTCTCCGCCGCCGTTATCAACGCATTGCAGCAGTGTGTCTCCCGCATGAACGATCCCCTGAACCCGCTGGTGCTGACCATCGGCACCATTCAGGGAGGCTCCCGCTTCAACGTCATCCCCAACCATGTGACCATGGAGGGTACCGTTCGCACCTTCTCCCTCGGCACCGAGGTGGAGGACCGCATGCGCAAGGTCATCGGAGATACCGTGGCTGCCTTCGGAAGCAGCGCCACCTTGAAGTATGATTACATGACCGCTCCCGTCATCAACTCCGACGAGCAGCTCAACCGCCTCGCCCGCGAGGCCATCGTGAAAATCGCCGGGGAAGAAGCCGTGGGCCACTGCCCCACCATGATGGGCAGCGAGGACTATTCCTGGCTGGGTGAAAAGACCGGCGTGCCCTACTTCTACGGCTTCATCGGCACCGGCAGCAAGGAATTCTGCTACACCAACCACCACGAAAAGTACGATATGGACGAGAACATCCTCCATGTCGGTGCCGGTGTCATGGCCCAGTTTGCCATGGACTATCTGGCCGAATAATTGAAAGGAAACAAAGATATGGATATCAAAGCTCTTGCCAAGGAGGCGGAGGCCTATATCATTGAGCGCCGCCGCTGGTACCATGCCCATCCTGAACTGACCTGGGAAGAGGTCAATACCCGCGCCCAGATCCATGCCGATCTGGTGGCTCTCGGCGTTGACGAGATCCATGATATGGAAAGCTGCTACGGTCTTGTGGCCACCATCAAAGGCGGCAAGCCCGGCAAGACGGTGGCTCTCCGTGCCGACATCGATGCCCTCCCCGTCCATGAGGAGAGCGGCGCAGAATTCTGCTCTGTGGTGGACGGCAAGATGCATGCCTGCGGCCATGACTGCCACATTGCCATGCTGCTGGGTGCCGTGAAAATCCTCATGAGCGTGAAGGACGAGCTCTGCGGCGATGTGCGTATCATCGCCCAGCCTGCCGAAGAAGTCTGCGGCGGCGCCAAGAAGATGATCGAGGAAGGCTGCCTGAAGGGCGTGGATGCCATCTACGGCGCTCACATCTGGGGCAACTTCGATGCCCCCTATATCGACGTTACCGCCGGCCCCCGCATGGCCTACGCCGGCATCTTTGACATCGACATCGAGGGTGTGGCCGCCCACGGCAGCGCGCCCCATCTGGGCATCGATGCCATCACTGCCGCTGCCGCCGTCATCCAGAATGTGCAGCAGTATGTCTCCCGCATGAACGATCCGCTCAATCCTCTGGTCTGCACCATCGGCACCATCGAGGGCGGCAGCCGCTTCAACGTCATTCCCAACCATGTCCACATGACCGGCACCCTCCGTGCCTATACCGGCGAGCGCCACAAGGAGGTTCTCACCCGCATCATTGAGAATACCTGCGCCGCTCTGGGCTGCAAGGGCACGCTGAAGTACGACGATATCGTGGGCGCCCTCTGCAACGACAGCGAGGAACTCAACGCCATTGCCCGGAATGCCGTCACCAAGCTCTACGGGGCCGAGAGTCTAGGCTATCTGGAAAAAATGCTGGGCAGCGAGGACTTCGCCTACTACGGCCAGCATGTTCCTTCCGTCTTTGCCTTCATCGGCAGCCGGAACCCCGACAAGGGTCTCATCTATACCAATCATCACGAGAAGTATATGCCGGATGAGGATACGCTCCAGCGGGGCAGTGCCGTCATGGCCCAGTTCGCTGTGGACTTCCTGAACCGATAAGAAGAAACAAAAGGGCCATCCGGGAGGATGGCCCTTTTTGCATCCATAAAAGTACGGCCCGCCGGGAGACGGGCCGCGTGTGGGAGAGAGAAAGCAACACCCTATAAGACACAACACATCAAACTCCCGGTGCGTCGTTTCTTTTTGTCAGTTAACAGTAAGGTAGGGCTTGAGGATCTCACGAACCTTTTCCGGATCGGGAATAGCGTAGAGGACGAGACTGTCGCAAACACCGCTCTGGTTGGCGCGGACGCCGATGGCGGTGTAGCTGCGCCACTGGTCGGGGGCGAGATTGACAGCGCTTTCACCGCAAAGGAGGCTGGTGTGGCCGTCCACATCACTGCGCAGATTGGCAACAGGGATGTCGCCGTAAGCGGCGGAGGTGGTGCGGTCTTTGGTCACCAGCAGGATACGTTTGTTGGTGATGATATAGCGGATATTACGCAGCTTCCGGGCATTCAGGATGGGGCTGCAGCAGATATAGCCGCCCAACGCCAGAAGAAAAGCGATGGGAATGATCTGCACCGTAAGGGCCTTGAGTATGTACAGAGCCAGAATGGCGCCCACAATGGGGATGGTGATCAGCGATTTTTTGACAAAGGCGGGCTTGTTGGTGACATCCAGAGTCTGAAAAGCTTCGGGATTGCCCTCCCAGAGAATGGTTTCCTCGGGCAGCAGCTTAATGTTATACTTGTTCTCCATGACAATTACCTCTCTAAAAATTTTTATACCGGATCAGTTAACGGTAAGGTAGGGCTTGAGAATGTTCCTTACTTTTTCCGGATCGGGAATGGCATAGAGGATAAGACTGTCACAGAGTTTGCTGTCCGAATCAAAGCGGACGCCTGCAGCGCTGTAGCCGCGCCATTTATGGGGGGCGAGTTTGATGGCGTACTCACCGCAGACGAGGCTGGTATGGCCGTCGCTGTCCTTGCGGAAGAAGGCCATGGGAATCTCATGATAATGGGCGAAGGTGAAGTCATTGTTCATGACGATGATGCGCCGGTCGGTGAGAAGGTAGCGGGCCTTCTTCAGCTGCCAAGCGGTCATATGTGTGCTGGCGCAGATGTAAAGGGCAATGATAACGGTAACACCGACGATCAGAGGCTCGGTGTGACCGAGGCCAAAGATATACAGGCCCAGCAAAACAGTGGTGGTGATCAGAGTGATAAGCAGTTTCTTCGTAAAGGCCTGCTTGTGGGTGCGGTCCAGCGTTTTAAAAGCCTCGGGATGGCTGTCCCAAAGAATTTTTTCGCCCTGTTCCAGGTTGGAACGCAGTATTTCGTCCATGCTTTTTCCTCCTCATGTTTATGGAAACATGATAGCAAAAAAGACATTAAGACGGCGTGAAGATGGTTTGCGGTTCTGTTAGCCGTGCGTCAAAAGGGGGCGAGGAAACGTTAAGAAGGCGCAAAGCAGCTTAGCTTTCTTCCACCATCCGGTAGCCAACGCCTACCTCGGTAAAAATATACTGGGGTTCGGCGGGGTTTTTCTCTATTTTCCGGCGGATGTTGGCCATGTTTACCCGCAAAATCTGGTTGCTGCTGTTGCTTTGAGGACCCCAAAGCTGTTTCATGATATAGTCATAGGTGAGTACTCGGCCTGCATAGCGGCTCAGAAGTGCCACGATGCGAAATTCGTTTTGGGTCAGACGACGGTTTTCGCCGTTTATCAGCACCTGGTGCTTGTCGTAGTCCACGCAGAGTTCTCCGACAATGAATTTGCCGCTCAGACTGCCGTCGGGTACTTTTCCCTTGCGTGTATGCCGGAGCGCCACCCGGATGCGGGCCAGCAGCTCCGAGGCGGAAAAGGGCTTGGTAAGATAGTCGTCTGCCCCGGCGTCCAGCGCCTCCACCTTGTCCCGGTCATAGCTGCGGGCGGACACCACCACGATGGGCATCTCTGTCCAGCTGCGTATGGCCCGGATGATCTCCATGCCGTCAATATCCGGCAGACCCAGATCCAGTATGATGAGATCGGGGCAGTGGGAACTGATCATGGAGAAGGCTTCGCTGCCGCTGGAAGCCTGAATGACATCATAGTTGTTTCCGTTTAGAATGGCCCGAATCAGGCTGGAAATGCTCTTTTCGTCCTCCACAACGAGGATGCGGTCCTTAATAGTCATAGTCAAGCTCCTTGTCCTCCGTGCCCTTGTTCAGCGGCAGGGTAAATACAAATTCGGCGCCTTTGTCGTGGGTATTGGCGGCGCGGATGCTGCCGCCGTGGGCCTCCACAATGGTGCGGCATACACTCAGTCCTATGCCCATGGATCCGCGGCTTTCGGTCTTTTGGGCAGCGAAAGAAGCGGTTCCATCGAATAGATGGGGCAGCAGCTGGGGCGGAATGCCCTGACCGTTATCACGGATGCGTATCTCTGCCATGTTGTCTTTTGTTTGTGCGCAGATTGTAATGCGGGTGGTACCTTGTCCATGGACGGCGGCATTTTCCATGAGGTTTAAAAGTACCTGCTCAATGAGCGTGGCATCCATGGGAATGAGCAGGAACTCGTCGGGAACGGTTGCAGACACGACCATGTCGCTGTGCTTTTTTCGGAAAGAGATGACGGCCGCGCTGAGCACCTCCTCCAGCAACTCATCTTCCTTGACAATGCCCCGCGGGCCATTGCTGCCGACGCGGGTGACGGAGAGCAGATTTTCCACCATGCGGCAGAGCCATTCGGCGTCATCTCTGGCATCTGCCAGCAGATTAAGCTGTTCCTGTTCCGGGAGCGTTTCCCTTCCCTCCAGTACTGTGGTAATGGAGCCGCTGATGGCGGTGAGCGGCGTGCGCAGATCATGGGAAACGGCCCGCAGGAGATTGGCCCGCATCTTTTCCCGTTCGCTCTCCGCGTGGATTTTTTCCTGCTCCTTCAGCCGGGTGGTAAGGGTGGAGGTGGCCAGACCCACGGTGAGCATGGTGAAGAAGGTCAATGGGTAACCGTAAAAGGAAAAGTCCAGCTTCAGATAGGGAAAGGTAAAAGCATAGTTAACGCCAATGACGCTGAGGAACGCGGCCAAGAGCCCGTAAAAGTATCCGTTGGTCATCAGCGAGACCACCAGTACCGCCAGCACAAAGATCATGGGCACGTGGACATCGGAGGTGGTGCCCATCATCAGAAAGAAGCAGACCAGAGAGGCTGTGCCCAGGGCTCCGAATAAAACCAGCCATCCCCGGAGGGAACGGGGAAAGATTTCCTTCAACGCTGTCCGGAGGGATCTATGTGTTTTCTGCATAAGAAAGGCTCCTTGGATGATATTGCTTTATTATACCATGGCAGGCTGTTAAAAACATGCTAAGAAAACGGCCCAGCCGTGAAGGCAGGGCCGTTAGGTTATTCGAAGTTTTTACGCCAGGGGCAGGCGTCCCTGAAAACGAACTTCTTGTCAAAACTCTCGGTATAACGCCCGATGAGCCAGCCGTTGAGCAGGGTGCAGACCACGGTACCGATCTTAACGCCCTCGAATTTGCCAAAGCCGAAGAAGGCGAAGGAGAGCATGATGGCCAGTACGCAGAAGACCAGATCAAAGTAGGTTTTAAAGTGGCTCAGGGGCACGTGGATTTTCTGAGAAATCTCCCGGACAAAAAGCTCATAGACCAGCGGGGTCAGATAGCTTTTGAAAAAGAAGGCGAGAGCGGCTGCGCTGGAGAAAAGACCCACGGAGAAAAGTGCGATGCGGGCCATAAGGGAAAGCGCCGGGAACTCGATGATGAGCATGAAACCATCCAGCACCGCGCCGTAAATCACGGCAGTAAGGAAGGAGAGCAGGTAGGTGAGTTTGAAGCGGCGCAGCAGAAGCAGCATAAACAGCAGCAGTACCGCCTGCAGGCAGTATTCCGCTGTGCCAAAGGTGATGCCGAGCTTCAGATGCAGCAGATAGGCCGGGGCGACCACCATGGAAAGCCCGAGATCGGCTTTGGCCATGCAGGTGGCACCAAAGGCCAGCAGTATAATGCCCAGAATATAACAAAGCTCGGTGCTGAACATGCGCTTTTCCATGTTTTATCTCCTTAAACGATCTGCTCATACATTATAGAAAAGTTATATTCCCCTGTCAACGAGCAAAAACGCGAATTTACAGCTTGTTTATTGACTTGCCGTTTTAATTCGGCTAAACTTGAGCTGATATTATACGGGAGGTACTGCCCTATGGAAGGACTTAAGAACATGCCCGTGGCGGGCCTTGCGGTGATCGTTGTCATCGCGCTGCTCTTTGTGCTGGCGGTGATCCTGCTCTTTGTGGTCTATGGCCGCTACCGTCGGCTGGCCGATCTGGTCAGCGGCGACCTGGACCGGGACAGCGGTTTTCTTCGCTATATTGTCAATGAATATGCCGCCGCTTTCAAAATCTACGGCCAGGATGTGAACACCCCCGCCCTCATCAGTGAGGCGGTGAGTTCCAGACTGGGCGGCATGCTCCTTTGCGAGCGATTTCTCAATAACGCGGTGTCGCTTTTTGTGACGCTGGGCCTTTTCGGCACTTTTCTGGGCCTGAGCCTTTCCGTATCTTCGCTGACGGAGCTGATCAGCTATTCCAACACCTCCGAGTGGCTCAGCGTCCTCGACAGCGTGGGCGGCGGACTGATGAGCGCCCTGTCCGGTATGGGCGTGGCCTTCTATACCTCTCTGGTGGGTGTGGCCTGCTCCATCGTTCTGACGCTGCTGCGCTCCATTTTCAGCCCCGCGGCCGCCCGGGAACAGCTGGAAACGAAGGTGGAACTCTGGCTGGATGAGCGTGTGGCCCCCACGCTGCCCACCCGTGCGCCCAAGGATGACGCTACTCTTGTGCGCCAGCTGATCGATGAGCTCAACGCCGCCGCTGCCAGCATGGAGATGACTCTCCACAAGGCCACCGACGAGCTGCGCGCGGCCATTGTCGACACCAAAGTACCGCTGAGCGCCTTCCAGAAGACCGTGGACGGCTTCAACGAGGGAGTTCGGGACTTCTCCGAATTCAACTATAATCTCCGTGGTACCGTGGAGCGCATGGATGTCAGTGTCCGTGATCTGGTGGGCGGTCTGCGTGAGGTGAGCCGTGAGCTGGAGAGGAGCCGTAAATGAGACGGCGCGTCCGAACGAGCGGTGCCGTCACCGCAGAAAACGGCGGTGAGCAGGGCTTCTGGCCGTCCTATGCGGATATGATGAGCGCCGTGGCGCTGATCCTCTTTTTTCTGATGCTGGTGAGCTACATACAAAACCTCATCACCGGCAACGACCTGCAGAATACGCAGGAAGTGCTGGCCGATACCGAGGCCCGGCTGGCCCTCACCCTCAGCGAGGTGGAGGATGCAGAGATCCGGCTGGCCGGTGTGACCGATGACCTCAGCAAGGCCCAGCTGACGCTGGACAGGCAGGAAGAGGAGATTGCGGGCTTCGCGCTGCTGCTGGAGGAACAGGCGGTGCAGCTGGAAGAGCAGGATAAGCTTCTTGCGGATCAGGAAAAGCTCATTGGAGAGCAGGAAAAGTATCTGGCCGCGGCCAACAACGAAATCGTGGCCATGCGCGACCAGATGCAGACCATCGCCGTACTGCGTCTCTCCATTCTGGAAAAAATCCGGGAGAGCATCGTCGGCGTTATGGGCGATGCCAATAAGGTCAGCATCGGGGATAACGGCAGCATCATTCTCAGCGAGGGCGTCCTCTTCGATCTGGGTTCCTCGGCGGTAAAGCCCGGCAGCCGCACCATGCTGGATAAGCTCATTGAGGTTTTCACCACCTTCCTTTCCAACCCCGAAAACGCTCAGTATGTGGACAGCATTGTGATCTCCGGCCATACGGACATTACCGGCACGGCCCAGACCAACCGGGCCCTGTCCACCGACCGGGCCAACTCCGTTCTGGACTATCTCCTCACCGGCAAGAACGCTCAGCTGGATAAGTACGCGGAGTATTTCTGTGCCGCCGGTTACGGCGCCACCCGCCCGGTGGAGAGCAACGATACGGAAGCCGGCCGCAGCGCCAACCGCCGCATTGAGATCTCCATCATCCTCCGGGACGAGACTGTGCTGGAAATCGTGGAGGATTATCTGGCCATCGATCCCCCCGAGGCGGCCAAACCGGCCCCTTCACCGGTACCCTGATAAAGCAGCAAGCGCCGCAGGCAAGTCACCTGCGGCGCTTTTTTGGAACTTATCAGCGCAGTTTTCGTCTTATTGTAAGAAGACTTGTAGAAAGATAGTCTTTGTGGTATAATAATTGTCCTTATATGTGAAAGGATAACTGCCATGAAATACAGACCGAAAACCGAAAGGATACTTTTTGCCGCAGCGGCGGTGGTGTTTGCTCTGCTGGTGGTCGTGCTGGTGGGTATGCTTTTTTCCCGTCAGGATAAAAAGACCGAGGGGGACGAAAAGCCCCTTGTCTCCGTCAGCCCCGTGCCGGTGGAGAGCGCAGCCCCGCAGGGCCTGAAGATCGGCGGCAAGACCGTGGACGAAGAGAGCGATACATTTTACCTCGCTGCCGTGGTGCTGGGTGCAGAGGACAGAACGAAGCTTTCGTCTCTGAAAAATCTGCGTACCCTCTCGCTGGTGAACTGCGGCCTTGCAGACGTGAGCTTCCTCTCGCAGCTCAGCGGTCTGACGACCCTCTATCTCAGCGATAACGCCGTTTCCGACGTGTCTCCCCTCTGCTCTCTGCCGGGGCTTCGCACGCTTTATCTGGACAACAACCCCCTTTCCAATCCGGAGCAGCTCAGCCGTCTGCAAAATCTCACCACCCTTTCGCTGAAAGGGGTCGCCGTGGCGGACTATGTGGTGGAGGACCTCCGCGCGGCCATGCCCGGCTGCAGTATCTTCGATGACGGCGTGGTGGATGCCGCCCGGCCGCTGAGTCTTGGCGGCGTGGACTTCACCGCCGAGGACACCGTGCTGGATCTCTCCGGTCGCGGCATCAGCGACATCTCCAGACTGGCCTACTGCGAGAAGCTGGAGCGGCTGGATCTCTCCGGCAATCCGCTGGACGGCGTGGGTGTGCTGCGGGAGCTCGGCACGCTGAAGGTGCTGGAGCTCAGCGGCTGCGGTCTTACGGACGATGACCTTGGTGTGATCATGGGTCTCCGGGGCCTCACCTGGCTGAATCTTACCGGCAACGGTGAACTCACCGCCGAGGGGCTGGAGGAACTCAAAGAAGCCCTGCCCAACTGCGAAGTGTCCCACGACGAGGTGCATTATCTCATCACCCTGGGCGGACAGAGCTTCTACAGCAATCTTACCGATCTGGGCCTTGCGGGCGTGGGCATTACGGACCTTCGTGATCTCGAAAAGTGCGAGGCGCTGGAGAGCGTGAATCTCGCCCGCAACTCCATTGCAGACGCCGCTCCCCTCCGGAACAATATCCATCTCAAGTCCCTGAATCTGGAGGACAACCTTATTGTCGATGTGAATGCCTTCGGCGTATTTCAGGAACTGGAAACGCTGGATCTCAGCGGCAACCGCATCAGCGACATTACGGCGCTTGCCAATTGTACCGAACTCAAGTGGCTGGATCTCAGCGGCAATCAGCTGACCTATATCTCCCATCTGGCCCTCTGCTCCAAACTGGAGTGGCTGGATCTCCGCAATAACCCTGCTGTTACCTGGGATATGGTGGAGTATCTGCGGCTGATTTTGCCCGCCTGCGAAATTCTCGCGGATGTGACGGCACCCACCCCGGAGCCTCCGCCGCTGCCTACGCCGGAGCCCACGCCCGTGCCGACGGCGGAACCCACGCCGCCCCCGGCCACAGAACCGCCCCTGGACCCCGATCCGGTGGCACCGGTTTAAAAAATCAAAAGACCGCCTAAACTATGTGTACTTACATAGGAAGGCGGTCTTTTTTGTTGTGAAGCAATGGAAAATCTGGGAGCTGGCACTGCTGCTGGCTCTTTCTCTGACAAGTCTGACGGGTACATGGTGTGCCGGGCGGCAGGAGGCTCTTTCGTCGGGGCTCATTCGCCTGCATGTTCTGGCCGAGTCGGACAGCCCCGCGGATCAGAGCGCAAAGCTCCGGGCCCGGGACGCAGTGCTGGAAAGGCTGACTCCGGCCCTTTCCGCTGCCAAAAGCCGTGCCGAGGCTGCGGCGGTGGTGGGGGAGCTGGCGGAGGAACTGGCGGAGACGGCCCGGCGTGCCGCCGGGGCGGAGCGGGCTGCGCTGGAGCTGGGCCGGGAGTATTATCCCCTGCGGCGGTACAAGAGCTTTTCCCTGCCGGCGGGGGAATATCTCTCCCTGCGCATCACCCTGGGGGAAGGCCGGGGGCGCAACTGGTGGTGTGTGGTCTATCCGCCGCTCTGCACGGCTCCGGCGGAGAGCGCCGAAGTTTTTGCCGGGGAGGACTGGCGGCTCATCAGCGAGGACGGGACGTCGTATGAGATCCGGTTTCGGCTGCTGGAACTCTGGGGCGAACTGACGGGACGCTTTTCCTCCTGACGAAGGACGACCCATAGTCTTCGCACGCTCAACGTGAAGTTGAAAACCTCGCAGACATACAGTACGGCCATGTAGCCTGCCAGCCCCCAGCGGGGGACCAGCAGTACCACCAGCACCAGACCCAGCGCCGCTTCGGCGATGTTATAGGCCATGGAGGGCATCATCTGGCCCAGTCCCTTGAGACAGCCGTCCGTGACGATGTCCGTATACAGGAAGGGGAGCAGGGGGGCCAGGAGACGGATATACAGGGCACAGCCGCGGTCTTTGTAAACCAGCCAGCCCAAAAGATCGGCGCAGACAAAGAAGAAGACGCTGAAGAAAAGGGAGAATATAAGTGTCAGACGCAGCATCCGCCCAACCCGCTGCCGCAGGGCGGCGCGGTTTCCGGCCATCTGTGCGGCGGTGAGATCGGGCACCAGCAGCTCGGCCAGCGCCGTCAGCACCGCAGTGGGAAAAATGAGCAGGGGCATAGCCATGCCGCCGATGACGCCGTAGCCGGTGAGGGCTGCGTTGGCACTGAGGCCGGAGCGACGGAGGCACTGGGGTACCAGCAGCTGCCGGAAGGTGTTGAGGGTGCTGCGGGCGTAGGCGGCGGCTGCCAGCGGCAGGGCAATATGCAGAAGCCGCGGGGTAAGTCCCCGGCAGCTTTGCGCCGCCGGCGCGTGGTGTTTTCGGTCCACAAGACAGAGCAGCCAGAGGGCCAGCAGCCCCAGATAGTCCGCAATGACCCCGGCGAAGACCACGGCACTGCAGCAGCGCTCCAGATCGCCGCCGGGTACCCGGCTGAGAAACAGGGCTGTCAGAGCAATACGAAGCAGCTGCTCGCAGAATTGTTCCGCTGCCGTTTTCCAGATGCGGCCTACGGCGGTGAAATAGCCGCAGAAAACGCTGGAGAAGGAGACGGCGGGCATGGACAGGGCGAAGAGGGAGAGAGAACGTACCGTCCGGGCATCCCTGACCCAGAGAAAGCCGATGGGTTCAGCGGAAAACCAGAGGGTCAGCCCGGCTGCAAGACCGAAGAAGCCCGCGTATGCAAGAGCCCGGTGCAGTACCGCCTTGGCGCTGCCGGGGCGGCCCAGCCCGGTCTCCTCCGATAGGAGTCTTGTGGTGGCAAAGCGGATGCCGCTGACCGCCAGCGTGGAAAAGAGCATACCCGCTGACAGCACCAGCTGGAAAAGACCGATGCCGGCTCCGCCGATGTGACCGGCCAGCCATACCTGATACATAAGCCCCAGCAGACGCATTACCAGCGTGGATGCGGTGAGCAGCGCCGTGTTCCGGGCCAGCTTGTTTTGAAGAAAATCCATGATGAAAGCCCTCCGCCAATACTCTATGCGGAGGGCTGTTCGCGTTATTCAGTTGAATGTATCTGCCTTGATCTCGAAAAGCCGCTGGATATGTGCGCGCAGCTCCGGGTAAGCGCGCAGCTCCCCGTCGGAGTCCATGAGCCGCTCTGCTGCCTCCTGAGCGGCACGGAGTATATCCATGTCCGCTCCCAGATCGGCCATGTGCATCTCCGGGAGACCGTGCTGCCGGGAACCGAAAAAGTCGCCGGGACCCCGGAGACGGAGGTCCTCCTCCGCTACGGCAAAGCCGTCGCTCATCCTGCACAGCACCCGCAGCCGCTCTTTGGCCTCCTCGCCATCGCTGTCAGAGACGAGGATGCACCAGCTCTTGTGCGCGCCGCGGCCCACGCGGCCCCGGAGCTGGTGGAGCTGGGAGAGGCCGAAGCGCTCGGCGTTCTCCACGATCATCAGCGATGCGTTGGGGACGTCCACGCCCACCTCCACCACCGTGGTGGAGACGAGGATGTCCGTTTCCCCGCTGACAAAGGCGGCCATGGCAGCCTCCTTCTCTTTGGGCTTCATCTTCCCGTGGACGCAGCCTACGCGAAGATCGGGGAAGGTCTCCTGCAGCTTTTTGGCATGCTCCGTGGCACTGGTGAGGTCCATGGGCAGCTCGTCGTTTTCCTCCACCATGGGGCAGACCACAAAGACCTGACGGCCTTCGGCCACCTGCTTTCGGATAAAGCCGTTGAGCCGTTCCCGGTAGCTTTCGTCCACGGCGAAGGTGTCCACCTTCTGCCGTCCCGGGGGCAGCTCGTCGATGACGGAGACATCCAGATCGCCGTAGATGATGAGGGCCAGCGTCCGGGGGATGGGGGTAGCGCTCATGACCATTACATGAGGCCGCTGCCCCTTTTCCGTCAGGGCCGAGCGCTGCTCCACGCCGAAGCGGTGCTGCTCGTCGGTGACCACCAGACCGAGTCTGGCAAAGTCCACCCCTTCCGAAAGGAGCGCGTGGGTACCCACGACCACATGCCAGCGGCCATGGGAGAGAGCGGCTTTTGCCTCCCGCTTTTCTTTGGCGTTCATGGAACCGGTGAGAAGGCCCACTTCCATGCCGAGCGGGCCGAGAAAGCCCTGCAGCGTCCGGAGATGCTGCTCGGCGAGGATTTCCGTAGGAGCCATGAGAGCGCTCTGCCAGCCGTTCTTGTGGGCAAACCACATGCAGGCTGCGGCCACCAGCGTTTTGCCGCTGCCCACATCGCCCTGTATAAGGCGGCTCATACCGCCGCTGCACATGTCTGCCACGGCTTCTGAAACGGCCCGGCGCTGGGCTGCCGTGGGGGCGAAGGGCAGGGCGGCGTAAAATTCCTCCATGTTGGCCGTGCAGCAGGGGAGACCCGGCCGCTTTTCCCGCTTGCCCCGCAGCAGGCGCAGGGCGCAGGCCAGAGTAAAGAGTTCTTCAAAGACGATGCGCCGCCTGGCGATGGCGAGGCTTTCAAAATCCGGAGGAAAATGCACGGTGCGGCAGGCATAAGAGGCAGCACAGAGCTGATTGCGCTCCAGCACCTCCGGCGGCAGCCGCTCGGGCAATATGTCGGCGCACTCCCGAAGTCCCGCCTCCATCATCTGGATAAGGAGCTTGTTGGAGACACCGTGGGTCAGCCGGTAGATGGGCAGAATGCGCCCGGTGACCACACCGGCGCGGTCTTCCCGCTCGTAGACCGGGTTGGTCATGGTCTTTTTGAGCAGTGTGCCCTCCACCTTGCCGTAAAAGACATAGCTCTCCCCGGGGACGAGCTGGTCACGGACATAGCTCTGGTTGAAGTAAGTAATATCCAGCGAGGCGCTTTCATCCACGGCCCGGAGCTTTACGATCTCCAGACCGCGGCGCACCCGGCTTAAGCGGGGCGCGGAGGCCACCATGGCCCGGATGCAGGCGGTCTCTCCGGGCAAAACGGCTTCGATGGGGCGGTACTGGCTCCGGTCCTGATAGCTCCGGGGGTAGTAGCTGAGAAGGTCACCCAGACTGCGGATGCCGAGCTTGGCGAGGGTTTTGGCCCGCTGCTCGCCCACGCCCTTTATATAACGGATGTCGGTTTGCAGATCGGCCATTACTCAGCCAGCTCCTCCCAAAGGGCGTAAAGCTCTTCCAGCTCCGCCTCGGCTTTGCTCTTTTGCTCCGTCAGCTCCATGAGCTTCTGGTAATCCGAGGCATATTGGGCGATGCGTTCGTCCAGCTCCGCGATGGCAGCCTCGGCTTTCTCTATGTTCTTTTCCGCCCGTTCCCGCTGCCGTTCCCGGTTGGGGCCGCGCTTTGGACGGGTGTCGCCCTTCTTGGGCGGCTCCTTGGGCTTTGTCAGCTGCTGAAGCTGTTCCTGACGGGCCTTGTAGGCACGGAATTCCGAAAAACTGCCCCGGAAATCGAAGATCTGGCCGTCCCGGAGTTCCCAGATGCGCTCTGCAAATTTTTCGATAAACCAGCGGTCGTGGCTGACAAAGAGGAGAGCCTCGTCATAGTCCTCCAGCGCCCCTTCCATCCACTCGCGGCTGTTGAGGTCCAGGTGGTTGGTGGGCTCGTCCAAAAGGAGGAAGTTCACGTTATCGCCCAGCAGGATACAGAGCCGCAGCCGACTCTGCTCACCGCCGGAGAGGCAGGAGACGGTCTTGAACACGTCCTCCCCGGTGAAGCCGAAGGCGGCCAAGCGGTCCCGGGCCTGCTGGGGAGTGCATTTGGCCTCATAGAGCATGGTGTCCACCAGATTGCGGGAGGGATCCTGAAAGGTCACCAGCTGGGGGAGATAGGCGCTCTTGATGGCGGGGCCCTGCCAGAGCCGGCCCTCGTCGGGAATCTCCTCGCCCACGATGCACTTTAAAAGGGTGGACTTGCCGCAGCCGTTGTCGCCGATGAGGGCAATGCGCTCCCTGCCCTCCATGAGCATTTCAATGCCCCGGAAAAGCCGCTTGTCACCATAGCTCTTGCCCACGTTGTCCAGTACCAGCACTTCGTCCCCGGCGAAGCTCTTGGTCTTGAAGCGGGCCTTCATCTCCCGCTCCCGCTCGGGGCGCTCGGCAACGGCCAGCCGGTCAATGCGCTTTTCCATGGAGAAGGCCCGCTTGTGGAGCTTGTCCATGCCCATGAAGGCCCAGAGGTGCAGCTTGTCCGCCGCCTCCCGGAGATGCGCAATCTCCTTCTGGTTCTTTTCCCAGATGCGCAGCTGCTCCTCGTAGCGGCGCTGCTTCTCCTGCACGAAGAAGCTGTAGTTGCCGTTATAAAACTCGGCCCGGCCGTGGACCAGTTCGATGGTGCGCTGCACCACGGTATCCAGAAACCAGCGGTCGTGGGAAATGGTGAGAACGGTGCCCTTGAAATGCAGGAGGTAGTCCTCCAGCCACTCGGTGGCGTGCATGTCGAGGTGGTTGGTGGGCTCGTCCAGCAGGAGGATGTCCGTGTCCTCCAGAATGAGCCGGGCCAGATTGACCCGGGTCTTTTCACCGCCGGAGAGGGAGGAGAAAAGCTGGGCGCGCATATGAGCGGGGATGTCCAGACCGTTGGCCACCCGGTTGCGTGCCCTTTCGGTCTCGTAGCCGCCCATGTGCTCAAAGCGCTCCAGCAGCCGGTCATACTCCATCAGGGAGCTTTCGTCCCCGGCGGCCATGGCCGTCTCCAGTTCTTCCATTCGGGCTTTGATCTCGTCCAGTCGCCTGTGGGCGGTTTTCAGCACGTCCTCCACGGTGTAATCGCCGGGATAACGGGGGATCTGGGAGATGAGACCCAGCCGCGCGCCCTGGGCGATGGCGATGTCGCCGCTGTCTTCCACGAGCTCGCCCACCAGAAGCCGGAACAGCGTGGTTTTGCCGGCACCGTTTTTGCCAAGGATACCCACGCGCTCACCCCGCTGCACCTGAAAACTCAGACCGTCGAGGATGTTTTTATTCACTTCAAAGGCCTTGGTCAGGCCCTGTACGGAGATGTCGATCATTCTTTATAATACTCCCATGCTGTATTGAGAACCGAGAGAGCCACGGGCCCCGCCTGCGCAAGACCGCCGCCGCCCCGTTCCAGCACCACCACGAAGGCCAGCGGGGCTCCGCTGTGGAGGTAGCCGGTGAACCAGGCGTGGCTGGTCTCGTCGCCCAGCTCCGCCGTGCCGGACTTGGCGCAGAGGGGGAGGGCTCCGATGTCCATGGCGCTGCTGTAGTTATAGTCCACGGTATAGTCCATCATCTCGCCCAGCGCTTCGGCGGTGGAGGCCTTCAGGAGTTTCCGGCTGCCGTTATCCCTGCCCAGAAGCATGGTGGGTTCCTGCAGTGCGCCGCCGTTTGCTACCGCGGCGCAGAAGCGCAGCATGGTATAGGGGCAGACGAGGTTGGTGTGCTGGCCGATGCCGCTCCAGGCCAGATAGGAGTCCGCCTCCTGCACGGCCTCGAAGGTACCGGCGGCGGAGAGAATGCTGTCAAGGTAGTGGGCGCGGGTAAATCCATAGTCGGCTGCGTATTCTGCCAGCGTGTTGCCTCCCAGCTCCAGTGCCAGTTCCGCGAAGGCGCAGTTGCAGGAATTGGCCAGGGCCTGCTCAATGGTCTGGGAGCCGTGGACACCGGCGCACTTCACCTCCACACCGGCTACTTCGCAGCTGCCGGCGCAGGGGAAGGAACGGTCATAAAGGTTGTCTATATTTTCAATGGCCGCGGCCAGTGTCACCAGCTTGAAGACGGAGCCGGGGGTGTAGGCGGCGGAGAGGGCGCGGTTCACAAAGAGGCCGTCTATGCTCTCGTCGGCCTCTCCGTTTGGGTCATAACTGGGGTTGGAGACCATGCAGAGCACCTCGCCGGTTTTGTAGTTCATGACCATGACGGCCCCTGTCCGCCCACTGAGGGCGGCCCAGGCGGCGGTCTGCAGCCGCACATCCAGGGAAAGGGCTACGGTGTTGCCCGGGCGGGTGGTGCCGCGGATGGTGGTGTAGCCGGTGAGCTCGCCGGCATAGGCCGAGAGAGCGGAGGTGCCGATGTAGCCCCGGTAGTCGCCTACGGCGTGGACGCTGGCCGTGCGGATGACGGGGTCGTCGGCGTAGCCGTAAACGCCCTGCCGGGCATGGGCCAGTACAAGGCCGTTTCGGTCGGTGAGGGTGCCGCAGTCCAGCACGCCCCGGTCGGTATAGACGCTGGAGTTGGCGTTATAGGCAGCCCAGGTGGCCCCGTTTTTCAGGAGGCGCAGGAAGAGAAGACCCGTTCCGGCCATCACCAGAAAGGCCAGCAGCAGCGCTGCGGAGGCGCGGCGTTTGATTCGTTTCATTCGTCGTTCTCCTCGTCTTCCTCGTCGTATTCTTCGTCGTATTCTTCGTCTGCCTCATCGCTCATGCTTTCCTCATCGTCCCGGCGGCTGAAACGGCGGCCGAGGGCGAAGCTGGCATTTTGCCGGGTGTCGCTGGCCTTGATATAGGCCAGCAGCGCCCAGCAGGAGATGAGACTGGAGCCGCCCTTGGATACAAAGGGGAAGGTAACGCCGGTGAAAGGCAGAATATCCAGCGAACCAAAAACGTTGAGAGCCAGCTGCGAGAGCATGATGGTGACACTGGCGCAGCTCGCGATGACGTAATAGGCGGAGCGGCCATCCTCGGCGTTCCGTACGGCAAAGAGAGCCAGCAGGATCACCGCGGCAATGCAGCCAAAGGCCACGATAAGGCCCAGTTCCTCGCTGACCATGCCGAAGACCAGGTCGGTGTCCGCTGCGGCTACGTCCCGGAGCCAGCCGTTGCCGGCACCCTGACCGAATAGTCCGCCGGAGGCCGTGGCACTCATGGCCCGGACCTGCTGGTAACCGGCGCCCAGAGGATCCTCCCACACATGGCCCCAGCTGGCAAAGCGCCGGGCCACATAGGGTTTTACCGTCAGTACCAGCATACCTGCGAGACCCGCTCCGCTGACGGCCAGCAGCACCGTGGCAAAGCTGCCCGAGCGCATGTAGGAGATCACCAGGAAACAGGTGAAGAACACCAGCGCGGTGCCGAAGTCGCCCATGAGGGCCAGTGCCCCCACGATGAAGGCGGAAAAGCCAATGAACAAGAGGAGATTTCGCCGCCGGAAAAGCCGGTCGATGGTGGCGGCGCCCACATAAACGTAGGCGACTTTTACCAGTTCCGAGGGCTGCAGCATCACGCCGCCGATGCTCAGCCAGTTCTTTGCGCCGAAAATCCGCTCGCTGAGGACGAGATTGACGCAGAGGAAGGCGGCTGCGGCAAAGGCCATGGGCCAGCGCAGAAGCTTTACCCGGCGCAGATCCCGGAGCCACCAGCCCAGCAGGGCGAAGACCATTACGCCCAGCACCAGCAGCAGCGCGGCCTTGAGCATCTCATCCGGGGCCGAGGAGGCCGAGACGGAAAGACCCACACTGGCCAGGAAAAAGGCCAGCGTCTCCGGCTCAAAGCCCTTGAGGGCAAAGGCCCGGACGGTTAAAAGACAAAACCATTCCAGCGCAATCACCACGCCGAAGGCCAGCGCCACCGAGGGCGCATCCTCCGCCGGGGCGGTGATGGCATGCTGGGCCATGAGAAGAAGCTGGAAGAGGGTGAGCAGGATGAGGGTAACGGCGGGGCGCACCCGGCGGCCGGGTTCCCGGCGCTTGCGCTGCAGCGTTTTGCGCTGGGCGGAGGAGAGGACGATGAACTGCAGTTCTGCATTGCCCAGGCGAAGGGTGTCGCCGTTTTTGATCCGGGCACTTCCGCTGACGATTTCGCCATTGACAAAGGTGCCGCCGCCGTGACGGCTGTGGAGATCGTAAACCAGCCAGCGGCCCCGGGCGCTGCGCTGCAGGGCGGCATGGCTGCGGCCCACGCTGCGGTCTTTCAAAAGCACGTCCGATGAATGGCTGCGGCCGAGTATGCACTCCCAGTTGTTGATGGGGCGGGAGGTGCCGTCGGGCATTTCCAGATAGGCCCAGACCTCCGGCTCGTATTTTTCCTGCAGCATGGAGACGGCGCAGCGGATCAGGATCCAAATGGCCAGTGCCGCGGTGAGATAACCCGCGGTCTGCATGATAAGCGGGGCGTAGATGTCCATATGCGCCCTCCTTTCTCAGACGGATAATCCAAATTACATTATAACACAGAAGGGAGCATCTTTACAATCTTCTTGTAAGGCTTTATAATCAAATGAAAGAAAGGATGGCGAGAGGATGCAGGCTAAGTTTATCGTTTTTGAGGGACTGGACGGCAGCGGCAAGTCCACACAGATACGGCGGCTGGAGGAGCGGCTTATAAAGCTGGGGCGCAGGGTGGCCGTTACCGCCGAACCCACCGCCAGCGCCACCGGCGGCCTCGTGCGCGACGCCCTTTGCTCCTTTACGCCCCGTACCGGCGCGGAGATCGCGGCGCTCTTTGCGGCCGACCGGGTGGCCCATAATACAAACCCCGTCTGGGGCATTGAAAAGATGCTTCGCGATGGCCGGGACGTGATCTGCGACCGCTATTACTATTCCTCTCTGGCCTATCAGGGCAGTGTCACCGACCCCGACTGGGTTCGGGATATGAATCTCAACTGCCCCGAGATCCGCAAGCCCGATCTCTGCATTTTTCTGGATGTGGACTATGAACGCTGCTGTGAGCGCATGGAGGGGGACCGGGCCTTCCGGGAAATCTATGAAAACCGTGAGGCGCTGAAGAAGATCCGGGAACGCTATTTCAGGACCTTTGAAGAGCTGCGGGAGCGGGACAATATCGTGGTGATCGATGCGGCCCGGGGCGTGGAAGAAGTGGCCGCGGATGTGCTTTCTGCGGTGGAAGCGCTTTTTTCAGCGGAAAAGTGAGAGAAATAGATTGACAAGCACAGCCTGAGTGTGCTATTATACTCAGGCGGTTTGGAGAAGTACCCAAGTGGCCGAAGGGGCTCCCCTGCTAAGGGAGTAGTCGGTGATGAGCC